>DASSMT010000110.1:0-9001 GCA_035688655.1 Polyangiaceae bacterium
GCGACCGTGCCCTCGGGGATCCCCAGCACTTCGGCCACCTCGGCGCGCGTCATCTGCTCGATCTCTGCCAACACGAACACGCTGCGTTCGAGCTCATCGAGCATGTGCAGCGCTTCGTCGAGCAACGCGCCCGCGCGCCGTATCTCCAAAGCCTCATCGGGGAGCGGGGCATCGCTCACCCGCGCTTCTACCTCCAGCCCGGCACTGACCGAGCGATGCCACTTCGATTGCTTGCGATCGGAGGCCACGCGCAACGCGGTGGAGACCAGAAATGAACGCTGGGCGCGCTCCGGCACGTCATCCATGCGTTGTGCGAGCACCCAGAAGACGTCTTGCGAGGCGTCTTCGGCGTCGGCCGGGCCGAGCCCGGTGCGGCGAAGGACGCGCCACACCAGCCCGAGGTGGTTATCCACCACCGAGCGCAGCCGCGCGTCAGTGCGAGGCATGCGCATGGCCGCCGGCGCGGGCGCGACGTTCCCCAGCACTTTCAGCGCGGGCTTTGCAGTCAGGGGCTCGCGTCCCGAGCAGGCGAAATTGGGGATAGGTGCGGGCACACCGCTGAGATGGGAAGAGCGGGCGGTTCTGATCGAGGAAAGAGTCGACCCGTGACAAGCCCGAGCCACGGTAGCCCTCGCGATTCCGCCTGGCTACCAAGAAGAGAGGCACGGATTCGGCTGGAGCACACAACGGGCTCTGGACGCAGCGATTTGACGAGCCGAGACTCCAAAGGCAAGGAGATGCGGAGTGAGCGACGCTTCTGTTTTCGATATTGCAGTGCAATTCCACCGAGCAGGGCAGGTCGATCGCGCAGAGCTTTTGTATCGCCGCGTGCTCGATCAAGAGCCGCAGCACGGCGACGCGCTGTTCCTGCTCAGCGTCCTCGCCCTGGAGTCGGGACGGGCGGAAGAAGCGGCCGAGCTGCTCGAGCGAGCCGTGCGCGGCGCTCCGGACAATGCCTATTATCTGTCGAGCCTGGGCGCGGTGTATCGCGGCCTCGGCCGGAGACGCGAAGCGCTGAGCGTGCTGCTCATGGCCCTCGCGCGAAAACCGGATCTCGGGGAAGCGGCGTTCAACCTGGGACTCACGTTCGAGGAGCAAGCAGATTTTTCCGCAGCCGCGCTGTGTTACGAGCAAGCTCGCGAGCTCGAGCCGAGCTTGAAGCAGGCTACCGATCGGCTGGCACGCCTGAAGCACAAGCGAAAGTCCGCGGCTCCAGCCAAAAAGTCGCGACCACCCGAACCCGAGCTCGGCATGGGCGCAGCCGAGCTGCTCGCCGCGCTGGGCGAGACGCTACGCCTCGGCGGGCAACGCGATGCTGCGCGCGTCTGGTACCGCGCGGCCCTGAAGCTCGAGCCGGCCCTGCCCAACGCGCACACGGCGCTCGGCGCGATCGACGCCGAGCAGGGCCAGTTCGACGCAGCGATCGAGCATTTTCGTCGCGCCCTCGAGCTCGACCAGAACTTCCACGTTGCGCGCGGCTATCTGGCGACCGCGCTCGATGAGTCGGGGCGACTCGACGAGGCTCAGCAGGCGTATCGGCAAGCGGTCGCACGCTGTCCCGACGACCCGGTGGCACACAGCGTTCTCTTGTTCAACATGCCGTTTTGGCCGGAGGTCAGTGCGAGCGAGATCCTGGCCGAGGCGCGCGCTTGGAATGCGCGTCACGCGCGAGCACTCGCCGCACAGGCCGAGCCGCCCGCGAACGAGCGCTCGCCGGAGCGACGCTTGCGCATTGGTTACGTGTCACCTGATTTCCAGAGCCACGTGCAATCGCTGTTCACGATCCCGTTGCTGCAAAACCACGACCACCGGCAATTCGAGATTCATTGCTACTCGAGCGTGACCACGCCGACGGCTCAGACCGAGCGCATCCGCAGCTACGCCGACGTTTGGCACGAGGTCGGCGCACTCGACGACGCGGCGTTGGCCGAGCTGATTCGCCGCGATCGAATCGACATCTTGGTCGATCTCACGATGCACATGATTGGCCGGCGACTGCTGTGCTTCGCGCGTCGGCCCGCTCCGGTTCAGTTGTGCTGGCTGGCATATCCCGGGACCACGGGCCTCGAGACCATGGATTATCGCTTGTCTGATCCCTTTCTCGATCCCCCGGACGCAGACACCGCTGTCTATTCCGAACAGACCCTTCGCCTACCCGACTCATTCTGGTGTTACGACCCGCTGACCGACGTCCCCGAGGTGAGCGGTCTGCCCGCGCTCGCCGCAGGAAAGATCACCTTTGGCTGCCTGAACCACTTCCGAAAAATCAACGACGGCGTGCTCCGCTCGTGGGCAGCCGTTCTCGCCGCTGTCCCGAACTCGGAGCTCCTGCTGATGGCACCCCCGGGCAGCGCGCGCGAGCGCGTGCGCGCGCTATTTCAGGCCGCGAGCGTGCAGCCCGAGCGCGTGCGATTCGCCGAGCGCTGCGGGCGGCTCGACTATCTGCGCAAGTACCACGAGATCGACATTTGCCTCGATACATTCCCATACAACGGGCACACTACGAGTCTGGATGCGCTGTGGATGGGAGTACCGACGGTCACCCTCGCGGGTAACACGGTCGTCGGTCGCGCGGGCGTGTGCCAAGCGATGAATGTGGGGCTGCCCGAGCTGATCGCGAGCACGCCGGAACAGTATGTGCGAGTCGCGAGCTCGCTCGCCGGCGACCTCGAACGCCTGAGCGAGCTGCGCCAGACTCTGCGCCAACGCGTGACGCGATCGCCGTTGATGGATGGGCCGCGTTTCGCTCGCAATTTGGAGTCGATTTACCGCGACGTCTGGCGGCGTTTCTGCGCTCGCGCCTGAGCGCGAGCCATCGATTGACACACGGCCCGATATCGAGTCACGCGCGCGGAAACTGGCACGCTGCTAGCAGCCGAAACTCGATATCACAGTCCGTCTTCACCCCTCACTCCAGAGGCTGAAGGAGCCCTCGCCTCGGGCACGCGAGCAGCGCTCGCTGCGTGTCGAAAATGCCTTACAGAACGATAAAGCGTTGCGATCACGCCACTTAGCGGAGGGGTCAAAAAACTTACTGAGCGTTGGACGATTCCAGCGCGAGTTCTTTGTTCCACCGCGACCGCCAATACTGGGCTTTGCATTCAAGCCAGCCGGAAGAAGTGTGGAGAAGCATGCGAAAAAACTCACCTCACGAGCCTGATCCGACTCAGCTAGGTTCTGACGTAGGTAGTGCTGCGCGAAAATCGCTGTGGGTTCCAGCCGGCGGAAAACAACCCGTAATTTAGGTGGTCGTCATGAAAGAAAAACGGTTGCGGTCGTTAGTGGCTTTGGGGGCACTCCCCTTGGCGCTTGTCGCGTGCGGCTCTGCCACAGGTGACAATCAAAAGACTCCCCCTGGCGCCACTCCCGGCGCCGCTGGCGGAAGCTCGGTGCCCAATGGAAGCGCGGGCGGAAGCTCAGTCCCGAACGGCACCGCAGGGGATGGCTCCGTTGGACTCCCCCCGTCCGGCACGTGCGTCCCCGGCATCCCGGTGACGACGCAGATCCCGATGATGCTGAACCGCCAGTACGCCAACGTGGTGCGCGACCTGCTGGGCGTCACCGATGTGGGCGGGCAACAGGTCACCGACCTGCTCGTCGGTGATGCCGGCACGATGACTGCTCCGGCTTGGAAGGTCTATCAAGACGTCGCCGAGAAGATCGCCGCGCAGGTGATGGCCGGTTCGAACAAGTCCAAATTCATCAGCTGTCAGCCCTCCGCTGCAGACTGCTTGCAGAGCACCATCAAGACTTTCGGCCGCAAAGCCTTCCGCCGTGCGCTCACGGACGAAGAAGTTGCGAGCTTCATGACGCTGAACAGCGCCAGCCCGGCCGGCACTCCCGATCAGGTCGCCGAAGCGATTCTGAACGCGTTCCTGGTTTCGCCCTCGTTCTTGCTGATCCCCGAGCTTGCGACGGACAAGGAACCCAACGCACCCACCGCCGACGCCATCAAGCTCTCGCCGCAAGAAGTCGCGACCCGCCTCTCGTTCTTGCTCTGGGGCTCGATCCCGGACGACGAGCTGAACACGGCTGCCGAGGGCAATCAGCTCTCGACCAAGGAACAAATCCTGGCCCAGGCCACGCGCATGATTCAAGTCCGGCCCAAGACCGGTGGCTTCATCACGGCGTTCCACGACGACTGGGCGCAGATGAACAACAGCAGCGCGCACTGGTTCAAGGGCAAGCACGACACGACCGTGTATCCGGACTACACGGACGCCTCGCAGGTCGCGAACCGGAAGGAGCTCGACCAGTTCTTCGAAGAGGTCGCGTACACGGGCGGCTCGTTCAAAGATTTGCTCACCAGCAACATTGCCTTCGTCAACCAAGACAACGCCGTCTTCTACGGGCTCGACAAGTCGAAGTTCGGCGCTGATTTCGTCAAGACCACGCTCGATTCGACGACCAACCCGCGCCCCGGCTTCTTGACCCGCGCCGGCTTCTTGAGCTCCTACTCGAGCTTCAAGTCCACGAGCCCCATCCTACGCGGCTCTTTCATGGCCATCTGGCTGCTCAGCATCGACGTGCCCGCGCCCGATCCGAGCTTCGCAATGACGAAGTTCGACGGGACGTACACGACGCAGCGCGAGTACGTGGAAAAGCTCACGCAGACCAATCAACCCTGCAAGGGCTGCCACGAGGTGTTCAATCCGCTCGGCTTCGTGATGGAGAATTACGACGGCGTGGGCAAGTGGCAGACGAAGGATCCGGTGGGCGGCGACATCAACACCAAAGCCACCGTCAACTTCGGCAACGGCGTGCCCTCCAAGGAGCTCTCCAGCCCGGTCGATCTGATGAACGCGATCGCGGACGCGCCGAAGGCGAAAGAGCTGTACGCACAAGCCTGGGTCTCGTTCGCCACGGGTCGCGCTCCGAACGGAAACGACAAGTGCACGGTCGACGCCCTGCAGACCAAGCTCATGGCGGGTGGCTACACCATCCTCAACCTCCTGGGTGACCTCACCCAAACCGACAGTTTCCGTTTGCGTGTTCGTGGCGCGCTCTGAAAGCCCGAGGAAATTCCGAACATGAATAACTATATGAACCGCAGAATCCTCCTCAAAGGCCTGGGCGGAGCCGTCGTCGCTGCGCCCATCCTCAGCTCGATGTGGGAACGGTCCGCCAAGGCCGAGACCGCTGGCATCACCAAGCGTGTTTGCATCGTGTTCAGCTACTACGGCTGCATCACGAACAACTGGTTCCCGCAGAAGCTCGACGGCGACCTGCTGCCCGAAGACCTCAAGGGCACTGCCCTCGAGGCGCTCTCGCCGTACACCAAGAAGCTGCTCATGCCGCGCGGCATGCGCACCATGAATGAGTGGACGTCGAAGAATACGGGTGCAGGCAAAGGGCGTGGTCAGGGCAATGACTCCCACACGCAATGCGCCGGCACCGCGTTGACGTTGCAACCCGTCACGCCGAACAGCAACGACCCGTTCAGCTTCAACTCCGCGACCAAGTTCAACGCGACGCCGCTCGGCATCTCGATGGACCACATCATGGCCGCGCAGCTGAGCCCGAACGGCACCCCGTTGTTCATGGACTTGTCCGGCGCGAAGACGATCGGCGCGCAGGCCGCCATCTCCTACAACAAGGTGGACCCGAAGGGTCAGTTCCCCCCGATCAACGCCACCACGGCCTACAGCCAACTCACCGGTCTGTTCAAGCAAGGCGCGCCCATGAACGCCGACACTTGGGCGATGCAAAAGGGCAAGAAGATCGCCGACATCGTGAAGGGCGACCTGAATCGGCTCAAGAGCAAGGACATGAGCAAAGCCGACAAGGACAAGCTCGATGCCTGGCTCTCACTGATCAACGATGTGGGTGTCGTGGTCGCCGCTGGCTGCAATCAGGCCTTGGCGGACCAGCTCGGCGCCTCCAGCAAGCTGGGCTCTGGCACGGGCCAAGACGCAGTGACCCGCAAGGTCAGCGACACCATGGACAACGCGGACTTGTACATGGCGATCGCGGCGCTCACCATGGCCTGCAACGCCAACCCCGTGGTGCTGCTGCGCTTCCCGAACAACTTCACCTACACCGGTTTGGGCATCAACGCGGATTCGCACAATCAGTCTCACCGCCTGAGTGACGCGAGCATGCAGGGTGCCTGCGTGACGGACGCGGTCGACCACCTCAAGATCATCGACAAATATTACGCCTCGAAGTTCGCGAGCCTGGTCAAATACCTCGACAGCATCCCCGAGGGCAGCGGCACCACGGTGCTCGACAACAGCGTCGCCTTCATGCTGAACGAGCTGTCGGACGGCAACGCGCACAACATGAACAACACCCCGCTGATCCAGGCCGGTAGCGCTGGCGGCTACTTCAAGCAGGGCAAGATCATCAACCTCGATACCATGTCGGGTGGCACCGCGACCGATTTCCTCGGCCGCAGCCTCTCGCAGTGTGTCGATGGCAACACCACCATGGCCGATGGCGTGAGCCAAGGCACCGGTACCAACCCGAAGTTCGGCAACATGCCGATCAACAAGTACTTCTGCAACGTGATGACCGCCATCGGCATGAAGGCGGACGACAAGGGCTTCCCGGCCAAGGGCGGCCCCGCGAGTGAGGTCACTCACTTCGGGTACTCCGACAAGACGGAAGACTTCAGCGGCGGCCAGGGCGCCGTGATGGACGCGCAGATTCACAGCCCGGGTGGATACACGCAGCTCAAGGCTTGATCGCTTTGAGTTGAAGGATCGCGACAAAGACCCCTCCTCGGAGGGGTCTTTGCGCTTTTGTGCGCTATGATCGATGCGCAAAAGAGACGCGGGTCAGCGATGAATTCACGGGCCGCCCCGCTCACGGTCATGTTCGCGAAGTTTCTTTTACCTCTCGTTGTCGTGTGCACGGTCGCTTGCTCCGGCACTGACCACCCGAATGCAAGCGGCGGAGCGGCTGGTTCCGTCGTGAGCGGCGGAGCCGGGACAGGCGGCACAGCATCAGGTGGCGCTGGCCCGGGCGGAGGCGGCAGCACGAGCGTCGCAGGCACCGCGGACGACGGTTCGCTGATCTATCCGGCGAACCTGACGGTGCTGCCGCGTGTGGGAATCAACAGTGTCTTCAACGTGATTGCGCTCACGCTACGCCCGACCTCGGACGGTATGGAGCTGCTCGCAGCCGTCAGAAATGACGGCGAGATCCTGGCCTGCAACGCATCATTTTCCGTCGACCTCCACGATCGAGACGACGAGATCGTGGCTTCCAACATCAGCGGGCTGAACGTACGTCGCTTCTATGAGTTGAATGATGGTTCAGGCCAACTTGCCGGTTGCTTGGCACCGGGCGATGTCACCATGGTCACCATCCCGAGCCTGACCTTGAATCCGCCGGACGCCGAGATTCAGAGCGTGGTCTACCAGTCCAACTACTGGGGCAACTTGGACATCTCCCCAGTCGCCGGAATCAACCTCAGCGGGGTTCAATCGGTCGCTCGGGCCGCGGGTGTCGCGTTTACGGGCACGCTCCGCAATGATCTCGCGCGCGAGCTACCCAATCCCACCGTGGCCGTGTTTACTCTCAACTCAGCGGGGCGCCCGCTCGAGGTCGCGTATGGCGCGAGCACCGCGGTGCTTCCAGCCGGTGGCAGCTGGGACTTCGAGACCAGCACCGTGAAGCAGAGCGGAGTGAACTTCGACGCCTACCCGATGGGCGGATCGTGAGCTAACCAGTAGCCGATACTGGAGTCAGAAGGAGGAAGAGTGTTTTTTGCATCTCGTCTGCGCATCTCGCAAGGGCTCTTGATTCTGGGCGCCGCAGGCTCGCTGCTGGCCTGTCACAAGAAGGCGCCAGAGAAGCCCAAGACCGTCGTGATCAAAAAGAGCCCGGCGGAGCTCAAGAAGCTCGCTGATTCGGCGAATGAGGGGCTCGAAGGTCTGAAACCATTGCTCGCCACGCAGACCGAGAAGTTCCGGGCGCTACACACCCAGTTCGATGGCTTGCCGCGCGACATGCCGGATTTCGAGCCCATCCGCGAGAAGTTCGCGTCGGCCGACGAAGGCCTGGGCAGAATGAACGCCAAGATCCCGTGGCTGAAAGGCAGGCTCGACGAGGCGGTGAAAGCTGGCGACGGCGCCGAGCTGGAAGAGATCCAGCAATCCATCCTCAGCTCGTACAAGGAAGTGCCCGAGGTCAATCAAATCGCGATGGAGCTGATGCATGAAGTGACGCCCTTCACGCGCATGGCCGAACAGTTCGAGGCCGGCAAACGCTCCCTGTGTGACTCCGACAAGGTCGGCCCGGAGGCAGTGTCGAAGCGTCTGCCGTAAACTCGAAACTCGCGTCTGCCGGCGCGAGGCGCAAGCAACCGAGGGGCTCGGGCGGGCGGCGCGCTTCGACAGCGCGCCGCGACCACGCCAGAGCGACCGAGCGAGCCAGTTACTGTTGCGGCGCGCCCTTGGCGATCCACGTTTGAATCGCGGCGATCGTGTCGGGCGGAATACACGGGGCATCGGGGCCAACGTCGGTATCGCCAACGACGCAGCTTTGGAAGGGCATGCGCGGCGTGGTCATGTTCCCGGTCCCGCACTCCCCTTGCAAGACTTTCACGATCGCGCTTTGAGCCGGAGTCGTCTTATTCACGAGCGCGCCGCAGTGCTGCGTCGTGTACGTGGTCACTTTCGTGTAGAGCTGGTCGTTGTCCGGCATTTGCAGGGGATTGCCGGGCTCAGTGTGACAACCGGCACCGGACGAACACTTCATCTTGATCATGTTCTTCACGGTGGCAAACGATGCTTCGACCGCGGCGCCGCCACCCGTGCCCGCGCTGCCCGCGGCACTCACGCTGCCCGCGCTACCACCCACGCTCGAGCCGCCCGCACTGCCGCCGGCACTCACGCTGCCCGCACTGCCCGCGACACTCACGCTGCCCGCACTGCCACCCGCGGGCGCGCCACCCGCGGCGGTGCCACCCGCAGCGGTGCCGCCAGCTGCTGCGCCGCCCGAGCTGGACCCTGCACCGCCCGGAGCAGCGGGGGTATCGGTCGAGCTACAGCCC
>DASSMT010000130.1:0-7776 GCA_035688655.1 Polyangiaceae bacterium
CTTGCCTTTCGCGACTTTGGCCGGTGGACCCGCGGCCACGATTTTTCCGCCTTGCGCGCCGCCTTCGGGCCCGAGCTCCACGAGGTAGTCCGCGCCCGCGAGCACTTGCGGGTGGTGTTCGATCACGACCAGCGTGTCGCCGCGCTCGACCAGGCGCCCGAGCACCCGCATCAGTTTTTCCACATCCGCGATGTGTAGTCCGGTGGTCGGTTCATCCAGCACGTAGAGTGTCTTTTCGTGGCGCCGCGTGGCCGTGAGCTCGACCGCCAGCTTCAACCGCTGAGCTTCGCCGCCAGACAACGTGTGTGAACCTTGGCCAAGAGTAATGTAGCCGGCGCCCAAGTCGATCAAGGTTTGCAGCGGGGCAGCGATCGGCGGGTGATTGGCGAAGAGCTCCACCGCTTCTTCGGCGGTGAGCAAGAGCACTTCGCCGATCGAGCGCCCGAGATACTTGATCTCCAGCGTCTGCGGTTCGAAGCGCAGACCATTGCAGGTCGGGCAAGGCGTCACCACGTCCGGCAAGAAGCTCATCTCGTGCGTCACCGAGCCCTGACCTTCGCAGGTCGGACATTGGCCACCGCCCTTGCTGTTGAAGGAAAAGCGCGCGGCCGAAAAGCCAGCCATTTTGGCCTCGTTCGTGGCCGCGAACAGCTTGCGAATCGCATCCCAAATGCCGAGAAAGGTCGCGGGCGTGGAGCGCGGAGTGCGGCCAATCGGCGATTGATCGACGGCCACCGCGCGCACGAGCTCCTGATGGCCGCTCAGACTTCGGTACGTACCGGGAGCCTCCGTGACGAGCTTCAGCTTCTCGCGCACCGCCGGCAAGAGCACGTGCCGGATCAGCGTGCTCTTGCCCGAGCCGCTCACGCCCGCCACGACCGTGAACGCGCCGAGCGGAATCGAGAGCTCGACGTCCTTCAAATTGTTCTGCGCCGCGCCGGTCAAGACCAGCTGCGGGGCGCTGCGTGGGATGGAGCGCGGCTCGCGCAGCACGGGCGCGGCGCCGAGCGCACGACCGGTCGGTGAATCCGCGATGGCCAGCACTTGCTCGGGGGTGCCCGCGGCCATCACCCGCCCACCGCGCGAGCCGCCACCGGGCCCGAGATCGATCAAATGATCGGCTGCGCGAATCGTCTCGGTATCGTGCTCCACGACGAGGACAGTCGAGCCCAGATTCACCAGGTTGCGCAGGTTGCCGAGCAACCGCCCGGTGTCCCGCGGGTGCAGGCCGATCGTCGGCTCATCGAGCACGTACAGCGCGCCGGTGAGGCCAGCACCCAGCTGCGCCGCCAGGCGCAAACGCTGCATTTCGCCGCCGGACAGCGTGTGTGCCGCGCGATCGAGCGACAAATAGCCGAGCCCGACGTCGCGCAAGAAATCGAGCCGCCGCCCGAGCTCGGTCAAGATCGGCTTTGCCACGAGCGCTTGCTCGCTCGCAAATTCGAGCTTTCGAACGCGCTCACTGGCAAGGGCGATCGAGCGCGCGCTGAGCTCATGGTAGCGCTCGCCTGCGATGCGCACCGCACGCGGAATGGGCGATAGCCGCGCGCCATGACAATCCGGGCACGGTTCGGCCGCGGGCTCGACGTCGACCTTCTTCTTCCGGCCACGCTTGGGCTCAGCTACGATTTCGCCGTTGCCTTCGCAGGTTTCGCAGCGGCCCTGCTTGGTCGCGAAGGAGAACCAACGCGGATCGAGCTCGGGCACCGAGAAGCCGCACTCTGGACACGCGTTGAGCGTCGAGAACAACGTCTCTTTGCCGCCTGCGCGCAGCTTGAGCGCGCCGTTGCCCCAGCGCAGTGCCCGCGCAAAATCTGCTGCGTCCAGCGTTTTGGCCTCGATGTCGGAGGCGATCAGCAGATCGATCGTGTGCTCACGGCTGCGCACCAGGCGCGGTGGGTCGTCGTTCGAGCATAGCTTGCCATCCACGTACGAGGACTCGATTCCTTCCCGCGCGGCGGCCGAAAATATGTCCCAATACGTGCCTTTACGCGCCTGCACTGCGGGCGAAAGCAAGCTCAGCTTGCCACGCAGCGCGCGAATCTTGTCGAAGATGGCCGCCGGGCTCGTGCGCAGGATGGGCGTATCGTGCGTCGGGCAATGGGCGACGCCGAGCTTCGCGTACAAGAGCCGCAAGTAGTGCGCGACCTCGGTCACGGTGGCCACCGTCGATTTACCGCCGGCGCGTGCCGTGCGCTGTTCGAGCGCAATGCTGGGCGGTACGCCGCTCACGCTGTCCACGTCGGGCCGTGGCATGGTGGGCAGGAACTGTCGCGCGTAGGGCGTCAGTGTTTCGAGGAAGCGGCGCTGCCCTTCGGCAAACACGACGTCGAAAGCCAGCGTGCTCTTGCCGGAGCCGCTCGGACCGGTCACGACGGTCAGCGCACCGTGCGGGATTTCGACGCTCACGTCGTGCAGGTTGTGCTCTCTCGCGCGCGCCACGAGCAGACTCGCTTTCGGGCGCGCACCGCCAGCGCTGGGCGTCGCTTTCGCGACGCGCTTGGTAGAGAGCACAGCCACCGGCGCACGCGGCTTTCGCTCTCGCTGCGCAAAGTATTCCGCGAGCGCGCGCCCCGTGCGCGAGGCGCTCACCAAAGACACCTCACGCGGGCTGCCCTGCGTCACCAAAAGGCCGCCACCGGAGCCGGCATCCGGGCCTAAATCCAGGATATAATCGGCGTTGGCGATCAGGTCCAAGTCGTGCTCGACGACGATCACGCTACCGCCAGCCTCGACGATCACGTCCAGCGCGGCCAGGACCCGCGCCACTTCGTCGGCGTGCAAACCGGCGCTCGGTTCATCGAGCACGAACAGCGCGCCCTGGTGCTTTTCGCCGAGTGCGCGCGCCAGTTTCAAACGTTGCGCTTCACCGCCCGACAAGGTCGACAAGGGTTGCCCGAGCCGCAAGTAGCCGAGGCCGAGCTTTTCGACCGGACCGAGCGCGCGCTGCAGGCCCACCTCCGCCGCGAAGTGCGAGAGAGCGCGGGTGACCGTCATTTCGAGCACGTCCGCGACGCTCACGCCCGCGCGCGTGATCGACAGCACGCTGTCCTTGAAGCGACGGCCACGGCACGCCGGGCACACCAAACGCACGTCGGCCAGGAACTGCATCTCGACCGTCTCGAAGCCCTCGCCCGAGCAGGCTTCACAGCGCCCGCCGTCGACGTTGAAAGAAAAATCCGACGGCGTGAGGCCGAGCGCGAGTGCTCCCGGTTCTTTCGCGTACAAGGCGCGCACCAGGTCCCAGGCCTTGGTGTACGTCGCCGCGTTGCCGCGGGAGGTTCGCCCGAGCGCGGATTGATCGACCAAAGTCACGGCTTTGACGGCAGAAAGCCCGTCGATGCCGGCGCACGCGCCGGGCGCCTCTTCGTCGAAGTTGCCGAGCTTTCGCGCGAGCGTGCGATACACGATGTCGACCGTCAGCGTGCTCTTGCCCGAGCCGCTCGGCCCAGTCACGGCGCACAGCACACCGAGCGGCAGTTGCGCATCGATGGCACGCAGGTTGTTGGCGCTCGCGCCTTTGACGGACAGAAAACCGGTGGGCTTTCTGAGCTCGCGACGAACGAGCAGGCCTGCGCCGAGCGCGCGTCCAGTCGCGGTGTCGGCGGTGGTGAACGCGCTGGGCGGCGCGTCTTGCACCACGCGCCCGCCGTCGCTGCCCGCACCCGGACCGAGCTCGATCACGCGATCGGCGCCGCGAATCACCGCCGGGTCATGCTCGACCACGAGCACTTGATTGTCGCGCTGCGCGAGCTCTCGCAAGATGGCGTTCAACGGCTCTACGTCCGTCGGGTGCAGACCGACCGTCGGTTCATCGAGCACGAACAGCGCACCGCACAGCGAAGTGCCGAGCGCTGCGGTGAGCGTCACGCGCTGCGCCTCACCGCCCGAGAGCGTGCGCGCTTGGCGATCGAGCGTGAGGTAACCGAGCCCCACGCGCTCCAGGTACGAGAGGCGATTTTCCAGCTCTTTGCGCGCCAATTCGCCTTGCGCGCCCTGGGTCTTCAAGAGCCCGATCTGGCGTTTGGCTTCGGAGATTTCGAGTCCGTGAAAGTCCGCCAGGCTGAGGCCGGAGACGCGATAACCGAGCGCAGTCGCGTTGAGACGCTTGCCGAGACAGGCTCGGCACTCGTCGTACGAGCGGTAGCGCGCGAGCAAGACGCGCACGTGCATCTTGTACGTCTTGGTCTCGAGCCACTTGAACCAGCCGAGGACTCCGGGAAAGGTGCTCTTGCCCCAGCCGCCGTCACCCTCGAGGATGATCTTCTTGTGCAGAGCGGTCAGCCGCGCCCACGGTTTGTCGAGCGGGATGCCGTGACGGCGACATAGCTTTGCGAGCTCGGCGCGCTCCCACTTGGTGGAAGCCCCGCGCCAAGGCCGGATCGCTCCCTTGTCGAGACTGCGCGATTCGTCCGGGATCACCTTGGCGATGTCGACCCCGAGCGTGCGCCCGAAGCCGCGGCAGGCCGGGCAGGCACCGAGCGGAGACTCGTACGAAAACAGCCCGGAGCGGGCGGGCAGCAGCTCACGACTACATTCAGGGCACGACAGCCCGCGCTTGAGCTCGAAGCGCGCGCCTTCGGTGTGGACGTGAGCGAGGCCGGGAGCGCGAGACCAGGCGGTTTCGATGCCTTGAGCCAGCCGCTTTTCGTCCGCACCGCTGCCGACCCGATCGACAATCACTTCGAGCGCGCCGCTCTCGAGTACTCGGGACGGCTTGATCGCGTCGAGCTCTTCGGTCTTGCCGCCGAGCCACGCGCGTCGATAGCCGTCGCGCAGCAGCGCCTCACGCACTTCCAAGTAAGCCTCGGTGCCGCTCACCCGCACGGGGTAGGTCACGACCGCGCGCGCGCTGCCGACGCGGGCGGCCGCACTGTGCGCGGCGCTCATGACCGTCAGCTCACGCGCTTCGAAGCCATGCTCCGGACACACTGGCCTGGATTCACGCAAGAACAGCGCCGACAAATACGGCTCCAAGTCGGCCATGGTCGCGATCGTCGAGCGCGAGCTCTTGACCGGCGCGCGGCGGTCCACGGCGATGCCGGCCGGGATCGGCTCGAGCCGTTTCATCGGCGGGCGCTCCAGGCGCTCCAAGAACTGACGCGCGTAAGGGCTGAAGCTCTCGACGAAGCGCCGCTGACCCTCGGCGTACAGCGTGTCCATCGCCAGGCTGCTCTTGCCCGCGCCGGACACGCCGGTGATCGCCACCACCTGCCCTGGCACGAGCTCGAGATCGATGCCCTTCAAATTGTGGGTTTCAGCGCCCTCCAGGATCGTCGGTAGCATTCAGGGGACCGACAGTTTGGGGCAGAACCCGAGATCCGCCAGTCACGAAATGCCGGTCACTGGACCTGAACGTAGAAGTCCTCCGAGCGCAGGTTCGTGAGCGGGCTCCAGATCTCGAAGCCGACCGCTACGCTGAGCACCGTGCTGCCGGGCAAATTGATTTGTCGCGCGGTCGCGTCGCGGATGAAATCCATCACGTCGACCTCGAGCGCCGGTGAGTCGATGCCTTCCTGACGAACGTAGCTGATGCACGGCAAGCTGAACTGCTCGCCGACCCAGATGTTCCACGTGCCGGGTGCGTTGTGCACCTCCACTTGACGGAATTTGGCCGACCCTGAGGGCTGCGCGCCCGAGGGATCGCGCAGCCAGATCATCAAAAACGAGCTGTGCCCGCCGATGTCCGCGGTCTTGGAGAGCCAGATGTCGTAGGCCGCGTTGTACGCTGCGTCGTTGCCGTTGGCGCTCCAGCGCCAGCCCGTGCGCAGCGACTGGATATTCGCAATCGGCTTCGGTAGCCCGCACGCGCCCGAGAGCGAGCTGGAGTAAACGCCACAAAACATGGTCGGGTAACCGATGGGCTCGTAGTTGGGCCCCTGCGTCCCTTTCAAGTTGTCGACGGTGAACGAAGTCCCGTTCCAGCTGATGGCTTGCGACTGGAAGCCCGGACCCCAGCCGTTGGCCATGAAGCGATAGTTGACGTCGTTACGCTTGACGTCGCTCATCGTGTACTGCTCGGTCGTGTTCCCGCTGCCGCTCTGCGTCGGCATTCCGAACAGGCTCGGGAGCACGGTGCTGGGCGGCGGGCCGTTGTCGTACTCGGACGAAGAGCCCATGTCGCAGCCGGCGAGTGTACCGAGCACGATGAAACCAGCGAGCGCAGGCAGGGCCGTGCGACAAGCACGCCAAAAGCGATTCCAAGACATGGCGCGAACATAGCAACTTCTGGAACCGATTCCAGTTCGGGCGCCGAGAGACGGTTGCTCGCCGGTCACTTGGCTCCCACAGCTGCGGGGCGCCGCGTCGACCCGAATAGGAAGACTCCGTGCCCCTCACATCCAGCACACCGAGCGCTGACCATTGACCCCGGTTGGACCTGAATAGACACTGGTTGGGTACAGGCGAATACTCGGGTGAATCGAAGCTCGGTGGTTGGAGGCGCGACTGCCATGGCGGGACGAAAAATGCGGGCTCAGCGGCACGACTTTGCTGTGGAATTGCTCGCGATGTCGGGCCTTTCGTTACTAACGGTCCTTTCCGTTCACGCCTGCGGTGGGCGGACAGCCATGACGCTCTTCACCGACGGTGAAAGCAGCCTGGGCGGCGCGAGCAATCCGAGCAGCCCAAGCACAGAAGCGAGAGCCGGCAGCGCGAGCCAAGTGGCGGGCAGCACGAACCAAGTGGCGGGCAGCACGAACCAGACGGGCGGCGCCACGATGACACCGGGCAACGAGAGCAGCAACTCGTGCGACACGCGCGTCGCACGTTGCCCAGTGGGGACAATCTGCGTTTCCGGCACCTGCGTGTTGAAGCCACTGTGCAGCGAAATGGCCCCGCAGACTGGCCCTCGCACCTTCAGTACCGGCAATGGCACGAGCGCGATCGCAGTGGGTGATTGGAACGGCGACGGCTTTGCCGACATTTCGACCACTAATTCCGCGGATAGCACCGTGAGCGTGTTGCTCGCCTGCGGCAACGGCAGCTTTGCGCCCAGAGTCGATTATCGGGTCGGCGCAGGTCCAGGCGCGCTCGCCAGCTGCGACCTGAACGGTGATTTCAAGCTCGACCTCGTGAGCCTCGATCTCAAAGACGAGACATTGACCGCGCTGCTCAACCAAGGCGACGGCAGTTTCAAGGCCAAGGGCGGCGCTCAAATTTCGAGCTGGGGCGGGCCACAAGCTTTGGCCTGCGCCGACCTGAACGGCGATCGGTTCGCGGACCTCGCGGTGATCGGTCGAGGGCAAGGTGCCATCGCTGTGCTGCTGGGGCTAGGCGACGGAACCTTCATGCCCCGGCGCGACTATGCTGCCGGACCGACTGCCAGCGCGATCGCGCTCGCAATCGCGGACGTAAACGGTGATGGCAAGCCAGACGTCGTCACCGTTGCTCAATCCAACGACAACGTGAACGCTCTTTTGGGCAGAGGCGACGGGACCCTGGCTGACCCCATCACTCGGCATGGGTCCTACAACGATGGGATTACTACCCTTGCCGTCGGCGATCTGAATGGCGATGGCCGAGCGGATTTGGGCGTCGGCGATGTCGCGGACCGAGGTCCAGCCCCTCATTTCGGGATGATGGCAGGCAACGAGGACGGCACGTTCGGGCCAATCGTGGAACAGCTCAGTCCGCCGAGTGTGTGCCGGGTCGCCATCGGCGATTTCAACGGCGATGCGATCGCCGACCTCGTGGGGCTCGGCTCGGTCAGCGTCCGTACGCTGCTCGGGGCGCCGGGAGGTTTGCAGCCGACCGCCGACTTCAAGCTCACAGACG
>DASSMT010000177.1:0-4592 GCA_035688655.1 Polyangiaceae bacterium
GCTTTGGAGTCAAGCCGTGCTCAAGACCTTGTCCATCGGCAAGGCTGCCGCATACACCGTCGCGAACTGGGAGCGTCTGACGCGCTTCACGAGCGATCCGCAGATTCCACTCGATAACAACGCGACCGAACGCGCGATCAGAGGCCCAGTCGTGGGCCGCAAAAATCACTACGGCTCGAAGTCCCGCGCAGGAACTCGGATCGCTGCAACGCTGTACACGCTCGTCGAGACCGCCAAGCTGCACCACGTGGCGCCCACCCGCTATCTGCTCGAAGCGGTGCGCGCCGCCGACCGCGGCGAGGTGCTCATGCCCTGGCAGCTCACCGTCGGCTAGCCGGAGCCGGAGCTGGCGCCCTAGTTCACGTAGGGCCAGGCGTCAGGACGGGGCAGAGAGAAAGGATACGAACCAGCCCCAGTAACCCTGCAAAGCAGACCGTCGAGTTCTTGCATTACGGGCGAAGCATCGGCTGCGCCCAACCAAGTGAGCGCGTCGTCCGGATCGGTGAACACTTCAACCCGACACGAGAAGTCGTAAACCTTGCAAAGGCCCGCGATCGTAACACCGAGGAACCCGTGTGGACGTAGCAACGCCGCACCTGGCACGGAATCCCCTGGCAGCTCTGCTCGCGCGCAGAGATATGCCGTCAACGCATCGAACGCCGTGGAACACATGGACTCGACGCGGCGCAAGTCGATGAGTTGCACGTGGTGCAAAACCGTACCGCACTCGCCTCTCAACCAGGTTGTGTGCTCGGCCTCTAGTCGTCCCCAGAACGCTATCCCGCTCAGGCAAGCGCTATGGCACCAGAGAAGATACGTAGGGCCAACCGTGTAGCGCTCCGTGGGATCTACCAGATATTCGTCGAACGCGACGTGGCGCTTCATGTCAGCTACGCTCCTTCTATGCAGTGGGTATGCCAGTTGTGCTCTCTGGCAGTTGTGGGCCTATCTCCGCATATTTTGGGGGCGGCGAGGCTCAGTCAGAGCCATCCCGGCGCACATTGAGCCAGGCAGATTGAGACCCTGATTCAACTGCGGCGTGTCCGACGCTGAGTCTCGAACGTTGCATTTCGAGCGCTGCGGGAGCTGCGCAGGCTTGTCGGTGTCGAGGCGCGCGCCCACCGGGTCCTCTTCGGCGAGGTTCGGCTCGAATTGAGCCATTTCGTCGCTCGCGTTGAGCAATTGCTTGCTCGAACTCAGAGCCACCGCGCGCGCCACGCCGATCGACGAAGCGCGAGTCGCTGCTTCGGCACGCACGGCTGTCCGGCTGACTACGCGATGAAGGGGGCGCAGTGCAGTCCGAAGGGGCGTCTCGGGTTCACTTCTGGCGCGAGCCCTGGGGCCGCGGAATGCCGAGCATGGCGAGCTTTCGGACGAGCGTGCGCCGGGGCATCTGGAGCCAATTGGCAGCGCGAGTCTGATTGCCGTGACAGGTAGCGAGCGCGGCCAAGATGCGATCGCGTTCGCAGCGCTCGACTTCGGACAACGCGAATGCCTGGGAGCTCGGCGGAACCGGGGGCGGCCAGGTATCGAGTGGCGCCCCCGCCCCCACCCGCATATGCGCGTTGTCGAGCAGAAGATCGAATGGTTCGAGGATCGGACGGTTCGTCGTCAATACCGCGCGTTCCACCACATTACGCAGCTCTCGCACATTTCCGGGCCACGCGTGAGAGCGTAAATGTGCCAGCGCGGCCGCGCTAAAGGACGGCAGAGGGTGACCCATCTGGCCACAGAGCGCGCTAGCGAAATGCATGACGAGCGGCTCGATATCTGCCGGCCTTTGGCGTAACGGCGGCACACGTACGGTGGCGCCCGCGAGGCGGAAGTAGAGATCCTCTCGAAAGGCTCCACGGGCCACGTCCGCTCGCAGATCGCGGTTGGTTGCGGCGACGAACCGCACGTCGATCGATCGGGCGCGAACCGCACCAACACGGGTCACCTCGCGAACCTCGAGTACCCGCAGGAGCTTGGCCTGAGCGGCGAAGGGCAACTCTGCGACCTCGTCCAGAAAGACCGTGCCGCCGTGAGCGGCCTCGAACAACCCTGCCCGCGCGTGGTTGGCCCCCGTAAACGCGCCGCGTTCGTGGCCGAACAGCTCGCTTTCCAGCAACGAAGGGGTCAGGGCCGCGCAATTGATGCGGACGAACGGGTTCGCGCTCCTCGTTCCCGAACGGCGATGGACGCTCTCGGCGACGAGCTCCTTGCCAACGCCGGTTTCGCCCACGACCAGCACGGTCAGGCTGCTCGCAGCGACTTTGGCGATCAGATCGTAGATGGACCGCATCGCAGGATCGCTCGAGATGACGACGCAGCTCTCCTCGGCCGACGCGCGCACGTCCGCCCCACGAGGGCGGAGCTCACCGCAGTTATGCGGTTGTAGCAAAAGGGTCGACCCGCCAATCTGCACTGAATGGCCCAAACCGAGCGGCGCCGGTTTGCGAGCCGGCAGGCGCGCCCCACTGATCAGCGTCCCATTGCGGCTGCCGAGATCTTCGATACAGATATCGGCGGCGACGCGCAGCACGGCGTGCCGGCGCGAAGCCGCGGGATCGCGCAGCACGATATCGCAGTCTGCTCCACGCCCCACGGTCAACGTGCCGTGGGGCTGCAGGGCATGGCGGGTCATGCAGCGTTGTTCGAGCACCACGAGATCTACGTGACGCAACGAATGCACCGCTAGAGCTTCGCTGTGCGTCGCATTCACCGACTGAGACATTTGCGCTCCCTCTCCAGCCGGTCAGCAGACCTTCAGCTCATCGCGCAGCGGCGACGCTAACACGGACGCGGCGCCGTCGGCGGTGATCTTCGGCGCAGGCGAATTCCGCCACTGCCAGCTTCGGCACTCTGAACAGTGGCGGCGCCCGCCGCAGGGGCTGGCTCGGTACCAAGCAGGAGCACCTTGCAAGGCCCAGGGGGTCCCGCCGAAGATGCTCCCGCAATGGCCGCCGGCAATTTCGCGGGTACCGCGCGCTTCGAGCTGCGGCGACTCCTCGGTGCCGGCGGGATGGGCGTCGTCTACGCAGCGTACGACAACGAGCACCGGTGCGAGGTTGCGCTCAAGCTGCTGCCGAGCGCCGGCCCCAGTGCTGCGGAGCGCATCAAATCGGAGTTCCGACTTGCTTCGGGCTTGCATCACCCGAACCTCGTGAGCCTCGCCGAGCTGATCGAGCACCAGGAGCATCTGTTCTTTACCATGGAGCTCGTGTCAGGCGTCGACTGGCTGTCGTACGTGCGCGGGCAGATGCTCGGCTCGCCCGGCGACTCCCGGCAGGGCGGGACGCGGCGGGACACCGATACTGCCTCGCTGCCCGAGTGGGGGGCACCGGCGGCAGTCGCTCGCTCAGCGGGCTCGCTCGACTTCGCTGCGCCGCCCGTGGACGGCGCTCGGTTGCGTTCCGCGCTCCGGCAGCTCGCGCTCGCGCTCACCCACCTGCATTCACACAACAAGGTTCATCGCGACATCAAACCATCCAACGTCCTCGTGAGCGAAGAGGGGCGCGTCGTGCTCCTCGACTTCGGCTTGGCGGTGGACCTGTCGCGCGAGCGTCGAAGCGCGCATCTCGCGGACGGCACGGCGCTGTACATGTCGCCGGAACAAGCGCGCGGGGAGAAGCCTACGCCGGCGTCTGACTGGTACAGTGTCGGCACACTCTTGTACGAGGCGATCGCTGGGCGGGTTCCGTTTGCCGGAACTCGCGCGCAGATATTGGCGGATAAACAAGCCCGCGACGCCGAGCTGCCGCCGAACCTCGCGCCCGGCGCGCCTGAGGAGCTGCGCGCGCTTTGCCTCGCTTTGCTCGCTCGCGCGTCCGAGGAGCGCGCGCACGGTGCGGACGTGCTGGCGGGCGTCGCGTGGTCGGATTCGGTTCCACTTGCAGCCCAGCGGACCGCGGCGGCAGCGCCCGTCGTCGGGCGGGACGAGGAACTCGCGGCGATGACGCGCGCCTTCGAGGACGCTGTGGAAGAACCCGTGGCGTTACTGGTCCAAGGCGCGTCGGGCGTCGGAAAGACCACCCTGCTCGGCGAATTCCGCCGGAAACTCGAAGCCAGCGACGCGCACACGACGATCTTCTGCAACGGCCGTTGCTGCGAACGCGAATCGGTGGCGTTCAAAGCGCTCGACCGAATCGTGGAGGTGCTCGCTGAACGCCACGCTTCGATCTTCGCGCCGGGCACTTGCGAGCCTGAAGTGGCGGAGGCTGCGGCGATGGCTGCGCAAGCCGCGGCGCTCGCGTTTCCTATCCTAGGCCGAGGTCGAGACGGGGGCGGAAGCGAGTCTCGCGCCGGTTTGGATGCGTGGCAGCAGCAGCGCGTCGCGTTTCAGGGGCTGCGCGACTTGATCTCGCTGGCGGCCCGCCGACGGCGCCTCGTGCTCTGCATCGACGATTGGCAGTGGGTGGACCCCGACAGCATCGGCTTGCTCTCGTACGTGCTCGCCACGCCAGCGCCGCCGTTGCTGCTCGTGATTGCCACGCGCCCCGGCGCGACCCCGCCGGCGCTTCCGTGCGCGCACCGGCAGCTCGTACTCGGAAACCTGGAGCCTGACTCCGCCGAGCAGCTCGCCGAGCATTTGCTGCGCGATCCCGCGCGTT
>DASSMT010000236.1:0-8408 GCA_035688655.1 Polyangiaceae bacterium
CGGTCGCGCCCTCTTCCGTCGACTCGTACGAGATGGAGTGTTGCCCGCGCACAAGCGCGGCAAGTCGTTTGTCGTGCGGCGCTCCGCGGTTGATGCATACATTGAGAGTCAAAGCGTTCCAGCCGCGGCGCCCCGCGTTCAAGCCGTCGCCGTCAGGGCCGACGCGGGCGACCCGATCGCCGCCGCACTGGCGGCAGGTCGCCTGCGCATCGTCAGGAAGCGTCCATGAATCGCGCGCTTGCGCGATACGTCTGTTCGCGAGGCTAACCATCAGGCAAGGATCGGGAGAAGCATGACGACACGAGCCCGCGGCACCGTAGAGTATCGGCCAGGTCGAGATGGCCGCCCTGGCGCTTGGTGGGGCCGCTTCACCGCCTCTGACGGCTCGCGCCCCTGGGTCGAGCTCGGCACGTGGCCCAACAGCCCACAGGGGCGCGCTCGCGCGAAGGAAACGGCCGCGCATCACGCTCCCCGCTTCAAGGCCGAAGGCTTCGTCGCCAAGCCACAGCGCGGCCCCAAAGCGCGCGCGCTTCGCCTCGGCGCAGCCGCCTGGTGGGACGACTACTTCAAGCGCCGCGAATCCCTCGGCTTCAACTCGAACGAAGGCGCCTACCGCACGCACATTCAACCAGTACTCGACAAGCCCTGGGAGGACATCACCCCCGAGGATTGCGAGCGCCTGCGCGATGCGCTCGACGCAAAAGCGCTCGAAGGCAAGAGCTCGCCGAAGACCATGTTCAACGCCTGGACGGTCTTCACGACCGCCGCCAAAGCCGCCGCTGGCCAGTGGAAGAAAGACAAACCCAAGAAGCTCCGCGTGCGCACGGACAATCCGTGCGTCGGCATCGCCCCGCCGGACATCGACGACGCGAAAGAGCTGCAGTGGCTCTACCCAGACGAGCTGCTACAGCTTCTCTCTTGCCCGCGCGTGCCCCTCGAGTCGCGTCGGCTGTACGCGCTCGCGACGTACCTCTTCGCCCGCGCGAGCGAGCTCAAAGCGCTCGACTTCAGCGACGTCGACATCGATCGCGGCATCATTTCGATCCGCGTTGCCTGGGACCGCGAGACAAACCAGATCAAGCAGACGAAGACAGGCAACAAGGGGATCCGCCGCTTCGCGATCGAACCGCACTTGCTCCCGCTCCTGCGCACCATGCACGCCGAGGCGAACGGCACGGGCCCCGTCGTCCCAATGCGCCAGCAAAAGTGGTGGGCCACCGATCTGCGCAAACACCTCAAAGTCGCTCAAATCAAGCGCCGCGCTCTTCCGTAACGACGCCACGAGCAAGCGCCTGCGCTTCCACGATCTCCGCGGCACCGGGCTCACGTGGATGGCGATCCGCGGCGACGACCCACTCAAAATCCAACAGCGCGCCGGTCACACGACGTTCGACATGACGCAGAAGTACATCCGCACCGCCGAGGCCGAGGCCATCGGCGACGTCTTCCCGCCGCTGCCGGCCTGTCTACAAAGCGCCAAGGGACAGTTGAACTGTCCCAAGGATCCGCAAGTCATTGATATTGTTGTGGAGGCGCCGGGAATTGAAACGGGCGCTTGGGCGCACGCTGCGGTCAGTGCCGCCGCCTCACACCGATCGCAAAACAGTGTGTGCTCGGCTCGGCGGCACGGAGTCGCGAGAGTCGCTGAGTATTGCGCTTTGGGGAAGTTGGAGGACAACTCGAACGGGCGGTGACCCCTCGTTGCTCGGACTGCTGAAGGCGAGTAACACACGAAACTCCGACGAGGTGTGATGCATTGGGCTCCAGGAAAATGGCTGCGGTGCCGGGGCAGTCGCTCGAGCACGACTCAGCGCGGGCTCACTCGGGTCGCCGAAGTCTGCGCAGCGCGACCGGCAGCAGTCCCAGAGAAAAGCCGAGCGCGAGACCGGCGATTCCGCCGTAGCCCACGCAGGAGCAGCCCATGGCGCCCGTGAGCAGCGTCAGCACGGTAGCGCCCGCCCAGAACGGCCAACCCTGTTTCCAGCGCATCCCGATGATGGAAACACCAACGCCAGCGCCGATGCCGCCGAGTGCACAAGCGGGCACGCACAGCGTCAGACAATGATCGCCCATGCAAGCGTGTCCGATGTGATTGACGCACAGCGCGAACGACAGGGGCAAGAGACCCATGGCCAAGCCCGGCAAGACGGCTCGGCGAATGTCGTGCCCGTACCAGAGGAGTGCGGCGCCCGCGACGAACAGCGCCGAGCCGAACACGCACGCGGACACATGGTGCTTGTTTACCAGCGCCGCGAATGCAATCACTAGCAGTGCGGGGGTGAAGCCCAGGAGCGCCCGACGAACGCGTGCCCACTCGTACTTGCGCCGAGCGCGGCGTTCGAGCTGGGCGAGATCAATCGAGTCCATAGAGCCTCTTGAAGGTTTGGCGCAATCGTTTCAAGGCGCGCTCTCGGCGCTTGCGCAGCGTCGCGCCGCCGACGTTCGCCGCCTCTTCCCAAAAGGTCGCCACGAGCGCCTCACGATCCTGCGCCGATAGCTCGCCGAGCGCCGCTACGGCGGCTTGCGTCAGCTCGCGCTGCGCAAGCTCCTCTTCCGAGCCAGCGCCGAAATCGGGAGCGTGATCTTCCGGGATCTCTCGGCGCCGCGTGCGCTTTCTCGCGAAGGTGCGGCATTCCCAGGCGGCGATGGCCAGCGCCCAAGGCAGCGCGGAGCGGGTGCGGTCGTAGTCGCCGCAGCGAGTCAGCACCTTCTCGAGCGCGAGTTGCGCGGCATCCGCGGCATCCGCGTCGTTCTTGAGCATGTTCGCGCACAGTCGCAGCACGGGTTGCCAAAGCAGGCGGAAGACCGGCGTGAAAGCCGCTCGATCTCCGTCCGCCAATTGCGCGAGCAGAGAATCGAGCTGTGCTTTCTGTTCGGGGCTCATCTTCGGGCGCCAGGATGCATTCTATGCGAGCGCCTGGCGCCCGGTTACGAGCGGGCCGATTATTGCACGAGCAGTTGAGCACGGCGCAGAATCTCCTTGGCTTGGTCTGCATTCGTGCTGCTCAGCTTGACGGCGAAACCGTTGCCCGCCGAGACGACACTCACCTGCAAGTCCTTTGCGCCGAGAGCACAATTCGGCATGTTCGACCCGGCCATCTGCAGCACGTGGCGCTGCAGCGTGAGCTGGAGCCATTCGGCGGTGAGGCCCGGCGCCGCTTGGATGAACACGGTGGCACCGGCTAGCCGCTCAGCAGTGCCGCGGCCGTAGCGTTCGGTCACGTTCAAGGGCTGTACTTTGACGACCCGATGCTCCTTGAGCACACAAGGGGCCGAGGCCTGAGACGCAGCCGGTGCGGCCAGTGCAAAGCCGGGCAGGATGGTGGCGGCCGAGAGAGCGAGGACTGTGGCAACTTTCTTGATGGACATGATTTCATTCTCCTGAGCGCTCATCTGTTGCGCTCGACTGTCTAGGCCCCAGACCTCTTCGGCGTGACAGGGAATGAGTCCGCAAGATGTCCGAGCAAGCCAAGGAAGAGCGGTGGTAGAGAGATTGGGCGTGCCCTTTTTTTCGGTCACACCCGGTGCCGAAGCCGCCTACACACGCCATGCGTGAGGATTTCAAACCATGGTGACACGACGGGAAGCCCTGTTGAGCTCAGCTGCCCTCACGGGCGCCGCCGCCCTACTGAACGCGAAGCGCGTCGCTGCCGAATTCGCTCAAACGAGCACTCGGGCTTGGGAGGCGTCGTACAGCGGTTCGAAGGCGGCGCGGAATCTCCCCCCGGGCTTGCCGGGCAAGGACTACCAACCGGTGATCACCCCCAACGGTGCCGCGCTCGAGTGGCGAATCGTCGACGGAGTCAAAGTGTACCACCTGATCGCAGAGGAGGTGGAGCATGAGATGGCGCCGGGGTTGAAGTTACATTGCTGGGGCTATAACGGCCGCGTTCACGGCCCGACGATTGAAGCCGTAGAAGGCGACAGAGTTCGCATCTACGTGACGAACAGGCTCAGCGCGCCCACTTCGGTTCATTGGCATGGCATGTTCGTGCCCAACGGGATGGATGGAGTGGCTGGGCTCACGCAGCGCGCGATCGAGCGGGGCGAGACCTTCAAATACGAGTTCGCCTTACGCCAACACGGCACGTTCATGTATCACCCGCACCACGACGAGATGACTCAGATGGCGCTCGGCATGATGGGCCTGCTCGTCATTCACCCGCGCCGGCCGCCGCCCGAGTACCGTGTGGATCGCGATTTTGCACTGCTGCTCAGCGAGTGGCGCATCAAGGCGGGTACCGATCGCCCGGATCCGAACGAGATGTCGGAGTTCAATATGCTCACGTTCAATGCCCGGGCGTTTCCAGGCACACAGCCCTTGGTCGCGAAGACCGGTGATCGCGTGCGCGTGCGCATCGGCAACTTGAGCGCGATGGACCATCATCCGATCCATCTTCACGGGCACTACTTCAAGGTCGCTGCGACCGACGGCGGGCGATTGCCATTCTCCGCGCAATGGACCGAGACCACTGTCTTGGTGCCGGTCGGCAGCACGCGCGATATCGAATTCATCGCCGATGCACCGGGCGACTGGCCCCTTCACTGCCACATGACTCATCACGTGATGAACCAGATGGGCCACGGAATGCCGAACATGGTGGGCGTCAAACCCGGCGCCATCGACCAGCGCGTGCGTCCGCTCTTGCCGGCGTACATGACCATGGGCCAGGACGGGATGGGAGACATGGCCGAGATGGGCATGCCGGTGCCGAAGAACAGCATCCCCATGGTGGGCGCTGAAGGGCCCCACGGTTACATCTCGATGGGTGGCATGTTCACCGTGCTGAAAGTGCGCGACGGGCTCACGAGTTACGCCGACCCCGGCTTCTACAACAGCCCCGCCGCAGAGCAGGCGACCCTTGCCAGCGCCTCGGACCTCCAGCGAGATGGCATCAAGACGTGAAGGATCCAGATCGAGCCATGCAAACGAGAGTCAGCCGACGAAATTACGTCTTTGGTTTGGGAAGCTGGCTCCTTGCCACCGCTTGCGTGTCGACGCGGCTCGAGCCCAGCGCCGATCATCCCGCCAACGCCCGCGCAGAAACCGCGCCCATGCCGACGCAGCAGAACATCCTCACCTCTGTGCCGCCCGCCAACCCGCCGAGCATTTCTGTCGCGCCTGACGAGCATGGCCACGAGCATGGGCAGCAGCCACAGGACGCCGCGCCCTCGGCCGACACGTACACCTGCTCGATGCACCCGCAGATCGTCAAGAACGCCCCGGGCAACTGCCCGATCTGTGGCATGAAGTTGATCAAGAAGTCGAGCCCCAAACAAGAGGGAGCTGCGCCCTGATGAAGCGTCGGTTGCGTTCGCTGCTGGGCCTTGCTGCGACCTACATCGGGCTACTCGGACTACTCGCGGGCTGCGTCTCGCGAGATGCCGGTTATCAGGACGTGCGCAAGGTCGTGACCAGTCGCACCGGCTACGATGTGCGTTGGGCCCACCTCGAGGGGGACGCGGCGTCGCAAAAGGCAGTTCGCGAGCTGCTTGGTCGGCCACTCACTTCGGAAAACGCTGTTCGGGTGGCGCTCTTGAACAGTAGCGAGCTGCAAGCGGCGTTCGAAGAGTTGGGCGTGGCGCGCGCGGAGTTGGTGAGCGCGCTGCGCTTGCCGAACCCAGTCGCCGAGGGCAGCGTGCGTTTCCGAAAAGAGCAGAGCGCTACCTTGGATTTCGTGGTCAGCGAAGATCTGACCCAGCTCATATTTCTGCCCCTGCGCAATGGCGTGGCGCAAGCGGAGCTCGAGGCGGCGAAGGCCTCGGTTGCGGGGCGTGCGCTGGACCTCGTGCTTCAGGTCCGCAGCGCTTTTTACGGTTACCTCGCCGACCGGCAAATACTCGAATTTCGCGAGACCGTACTGAAAGCGCTCGAAGGTTCGGCCACCGTCGCCAAGGCCCAGCATGAGGCCGGCAACGTGACCGACCTCGACCTCGACACCGAGCAAGTGCTGTACGACGAAGCCAAGGTCAACTTCACCAGCGCCCAGACCGCGCTCGCAGCGTCGCGCGAGCGGCTGGGCGCGCTGCTCGGGCTGTGGGGAAAGGCCGCTGAGTGGCGGGTTGACGCACGACTCGTCGATCCGCCCGCGGAGTTTGCGCTTGCCGATCTGGAGGCGAGCGCGATCGAACATTCGCTCGACCTCGCGATCATCAAGCACCGCTTCGAAGCCGCCGCCAAGCGCAGCAACTTGGCCAAGGCCGAAGGCTGGCTGCCCGAGCTCAAAGCCGGCGTGACCGCCGAGCGCGAAGAGAAAGAGTGGAGCTACGGGCCCCTCGCCGAAATCCAAGTCCCTCTGTTCTACCAAGGCCAAGGCGAAGTCGACCGAGCGCGCGCAGAGATGCGCCGTCAGCGACAATTGCTCGTCGCGCGAGCGGTACAGATCCGCGCGGCCGCTCGCACCACGGCCACACGCCTGAGCGCCGCGCGCGAGCGCGCTCTATACATCAAAACCGTGCTCTTACCCGCGCGCGAACGCATCCTGAATCAGACGCAACTGCAATACAACGCGATGAGCGTGTCCGTGTTCCAACTCCTGCTCGCGCGCCGCGACGAAGTGGAAGCCGCCCGCAGCTACGTCGAAGCCCTTCGAGAATACTGGACGGCGCGCGCCGAAGCCGAGCAGCTGCGCAGCGGGCGCTTACCGAGCGGCAGCATGACGAGTGAGCCCATGGAGAGCGCGGCAGGGCGCGCGAGTCGCGCGTCAGGGGGGCACTGACTGAACCTGCAACCGCTGCGGCCCGCGCGCAAAAGCTGCACACGAAATCATCGCTGCGCGACAGATGAGCCAAAAGACACGGGCTTGGTGCCAATGGCACAGCGGATGCTTCGACTGGGATGAGTAGGAGGAGTCACCATGAGCACTCATTCCAGTTTTCGCGTGCCGTTCTGGCTCGGTGGCTGCGTGTTGGCGGCGGTGGCGCTGTTCTTCTTGTGGGGGGAACATCACGCGCACATTCTGGCCACGCTTACCTACGCACTGCTGCTGCTGTGCCCACTCATGCATTTGTTCATGCATCGCGGGCACGGGCCCCATCACCCGGATCAGGCAAACATGAAAGGCCACCCGCACGGCGGCGCGTGACCTTCGCGGAGTGAGCGGGCGGTCCGCTCACGGGCGCGCGACATCGACTTCAGCCATCATGCCGCCCTCGGCGTGCTCGAGGATGTAATGGTACATCCAGCCACCTGGCTCGTCGAAGCGCGTGGACCAAGTAGAGTGAACTCATTTGAGGAACGATCACGCTGTCTTTGTCGGCCAGGCGCTGCGGCTGCACCGGCTCGTCGTTGAGTGGCCGCGTCGGTCACAGAGTGACTGATCAAGCTACAATTTGCTCTTGAAGCATGACTTTCGTCACGTCTCGGCGCTGGATGTGCGCTATCCGCCCTATGGGGAGCTAGAAACACACTGCGACGCCATGGCGCGCTTCGGCATGGCCTCAAAGCGATCGAGGCAATTGCGCGTTGGCTTTACTGAATGTCGAATTTTGCGAGGCAGCTGTCACGCATCGACTTCGAGCAGCCTATGCAGCGTGAGGTTATCAATGAAGATCCGATTTTTCGCTACAGCTGCTCTGCTTGTGCTCGGTGTCGGCGCCTGCAACGCGCAGGTCGATTCGTCATCTTCGCGGCGTGCACCGTCCTCTTCGGTGCGCTCGGCTCCGGCTCAGAAGGTTTCGAGTCTGAGGGAGGTGACTGACTCGAGCCAGGTGTGCATGGTGAACGATCAGTTCATGGGCCGGCCACAGATCCTCGTTCCGGTTGCCGGAAAGAACTATTACGGCTGTTGTGAGATGTGCAAAGGCCGGCTGGAGCAGGATGTTGCGGTTCGCACCGCTTCAGATCCGGTGACTGGGCGGGCGGTGGACAAAGCGACCGCGGTGATTGCCATGACTGACGTTGGTCGCGTGCTCTATTTCGAGTCTCGCGCCAGCCTGGCTGCATACCGTCCGATGTAATTAGAAGTGCTCGAGACTCGCTGGTTTAGTCGCGCCTTCGCATCACGCGCTGTGCCGTGGGGCGACCTTGGCTTGACGGCAGGACCCGTCCGTTGCCTCGGAGAGCGGCGCCAATCGCTACATCATCATCATCATGCACTGAGCACCCTCGTGCTGGTATCGCTGACGCATTTGGTCGATGTCGGCGCCTGCTTCGGTCACGTAGCGCTGGCATTCAGCCTGAGCGTCATCGAGCGACTTGGCGTCGGTCATGTGCTCGCGATGGGTTTGCTCCGCACCCAGGACCTCGGACATGAGCCCTTTCATGGTCGCCGCGTCGCCGTGATAGCAGTGCCCCATCTGGTCGAAGCGCATGCCCATCATGCCCATGAGCGATTGCATGGCGTCATCGTGCCGCGCCATCTCTTGGTTCATCCCAGTATCGGTCGCTGCTGCATTGCAAGCAGACA
>DASSMT010000358.1:0-40839 GCA_035688655.1 Polyangiaceae bacterium
AGTTCGAGCCGGCCGAGATCGACAACAAGCCGGCGCCGGTGAAAATTACCTACCGCTACGACTTCGTGTTCACGGTCGAACCGCCCACGCCAGTCATCAACTACGACGGCTACATCAAGAATCGTTTCAGCAAGCAGCCGATTGCCGGCGTCAAAGTCGCGATCGATGGCTTTGGTGAGGCGACGACCGACGAGCTCGGTCACTTCGAATTCAAGGAAGTGCCGCTCGGCAAGCACATCATCACCATCAGCGGTCCGAACCTGACCACCGTGACCACGGAAGAAGAGCTCGAAAAAGGCAAAAAACTCTCGGTCAAGTATGCCTTGGAACCCAAAGAGGAGAACGAGGAAGGCGAAGCCGCGGACCTCGAGATCGTCGTCGTCGCGCCCAAGATTCAGAAGGAGGTCGTCTCCACCGAAATCAAAGCCGAGGAGGGCCGCCGCGTCCCGGGTACACAGGGTGACACGCTGAAAGTCGTCCAGAACTTGCCGGGTGTCGCACGCGCCTCGTTCGGCTCCGGACAATTGGTGGTTTGGGGTGCTGCGCCGCAAGATACCCGCGTGTACGTCGACGGCATTCACATCCCGTTGCTCTATCACGGTGGTGGTCTGCGCTCGGTGTTCACCGGCGATCTGGTACGCGCCATCAACCTTGCTCCGGGTGGTTACGGCGCCGAGTACGGCCGCGGCCTCGGTGGTCTCGTCACCATCGATACGCGCGCGCTACGCACCACCGGCGTTCACGGCTTCGTCGCTGCAGACGTCATCGACGCTTCCGGTATGATCGAGGCGCCGCTGTCGAGCAAAACACGCGTCGCGGTCGCCGCGCGCAAGGGCTACTTGGACCGGACTTTGAAGCTTGCCACGTCGCGTGACGTCGGGGACTACATTCCCATCCCCGACTATTATGACGGTCAAATCAAGCTCAGCCACGACATCGGTCAAAACGAGAGCTTGGAGGTCCTGGCGCTCGCGTCTCACGACGAGCTCACTCGCACTCTCAAGAGTAGCGATCCCGCGCAAGACAAGAGCGACTACACGCTCACCGCTTTCAGTCGCGTCGGGCTCTCTTACAAGAAGCAACTCGCAGACGGTTCCAACGTGCTGCTCTCGCCGTGGGTGGGCATCGACCATCTGAAAACGCAGAACGCGTTCGGGGGCGCGCCGAGCGAGGTCGATACGAACAGCAAGGTCTTCGGGCTGCGCACGGCGTGGCGCGGTCGCGTGGGCAGCCACGTCGTCGGAACCGTGGGCCTGGACGTGGAGGGCAGCTTCTCGGACCTGACGCGCCGCGGCTCGGTCACTTTGCCTGCGCGTGAGGGAGACTACGCGGTGTTCGGACAAGCGCCGAGCGGTCAAGTCAACGGCGACGCCTGGGAGACCAGGATCTTCTCCATCGCACCTTACGCACAAGCAGACATCGGTCTGCTCGGGGATCGGCTGCACGTCGTGCCCGGCCTACGCATCGAGCCTTACGTGACGGGTACCAATCACCGCTTACCGAGCGTGCCGGGGATCCCCGGGCTCGGCGTGACCAAGCAGACCACGGCACTCGATCCGCGCCTGGCCGTAACCTACCAAATGGTGCCGCGGCTCGGCTTCAAAGCCGCGGTCGGGGCCTACCACCAATCTCCGCAAGCCACTGATCTTTCGGCAGTTTTCGGCAACCCTCAGCTCGACATCGAGCACGGCTATCACATTCTGGGCGGGGCCAATTTCAAGCTCACCGAGCACCTCAGTCTGGAAGAAGTGGTGTTCTACTCGAAGAGCGCTGGGCTCGTGACGCGCAGCAATTCGAGCACGCCGCTCTTGGCCGAAGCGCTGGTGCAGGAGGGCGAAGGGCGCGCGTATGGCACGCAGATCCTGCTGCGCCAGGAGCTGGCTGCGGGCTTCTTCGGCTGGGTCAGCTATACGTTGATGAGGAGCGAGCGCAAAGATCATCCGGGCAATGACTGGCGCCTGTTCGACTACGATCAGACCCACGTCGCGACCGTGGTTGGCTCGTACGATCTCGGCAAAGGCTTCGAGATCGGTATGCGCTTTCGCTACGCGACGGGCTTCCCGCGCTCGCCGGTGGTCGGAGCGTTCTACAGCGCGCGTCGCGATCTGTACGAGCCCCTGTTCGGTGAGCAAAATTCGCTGCGCATCCCGGCCTTCGTTCAAGCCGATGTGCGTCTCGCCAAACGCTTCCAAGGCGCGGGCTGGAAGGGTGAAGTGTACGTCGACGTTCAGAACGTCACCAACCGCGAAAATCCGGAAGAAGTGGTCTACAACTACAACTACACCAAGCGAGACTACATCACGGGGCTACCGGTTTTGCCCGTCGTCGGCGCGAGGCTCGAATGGTAACGCCGCCCAAAATTGCCGGTTTCTCTCTGCTCGCACTCGCCCAGCTCGGCTGCGCGCCCGAGTTCTCCGAACGCGCTTCGGAAGTGAGCGCGCCGCGCGTGCTCGGAGTGCGCTCGACCCCTGCGGAAGTCTTGCCCGGCAGAAACGTGACGTATCAATTGTTGGTCGGCGGCGTGGATGGCACGGTCATTTCGCCGCTTGCGGATTGGTCGTACTGCACTCAGCCCAAGGCCACCAATGAGCTGAATGACGTTGCACCTGCCTGTTTCGGCGAGGGCGATTTCGTCGTGCCGTTTGGTAGCGGCGTTTCGCCGACCGGAAAGTTGCCGGTCAACGCCTGCGCACAGTTCGGTCCGGATGTCCCGCAACCTTCGTCTGGGTCGGGCACGGACTCGAGCGGCAACACCGTGACGCAAACTCAGGGTCGCCCGACGGACGCGGACTCGACCGGCGGCTATTACCAGCCGGTGATTCTGGATGTGCGAACGGGCGGTGCTCGAATTTCAACCCTGGGTGAGACCCGCATCACATGCGGTCTCGCAGGGAGCACCGGCGAACAGTTCGCAGAGTACAATCAGCGCACGAAGCCCAACGAAAATCCGCGGATATCCTCGGTAATCGTGACATCGCTCGGGGATGCCGAGCTGTCGAGTGAAAACGCTGCCGAGCCACTGGCGGTTTCTGCCACACAGGTTCTCACGCTGCGCGTCAGCTGGCCTATGTGCCCAAGTGCAGCGAGCTGCGGAGATGAGATCTGCAGTCCAGGTGAGGCTATTCAAGACTGCCCGGAGGATTGCACGACCCCGGTCGGCTGCACGGGTTCGGAACCGTTCGCCTACCTCGATCCGGAGGACCACGTGCTCGTCGATCGCCATGAATCGATGCGCGTTTCCTGGTTTGCCACGCGCGGTTCGTTCTACGCGGATCACAGCGGTCGACCCCAATCGGAGTTCACGGAAACGACCAGCGACAATACTTGGACAGCACCCAGCGAGCCTGGCCCTGTGTTCATGTGGGTCGTATTGCGTGATGACCGGGGTGGCGTGGACTGGCAGAGCTTCAAGGTGAATGTCCAATAACCGGGGAGCCCGTGCGCCGTGACGATCGGCGCGGAGCTGCTACCGACTCGTCACGCGGTAGTCACACCCGTCTTGTAATTCGCAGACCCGATATGGCCCGAATTCTAGTGATCGAGGACGAGTCCGACATCAGGCAGGTACTCGACTACAACTTGAAAAGCGCCGGACACGAAGTTGTCGAAGCGGCTCGAGGAGTAGACGGTCTGCGACTGGTGCGCGAGCGGGAGCCGGACCTCGTGCTGCTCGACTTGATGCTTCCGGACATGCCCGGCACCGAGGTCTGCCGATCCATCAAAGACAACCCGGCCACGCGCACCTTGCCCGTAGTCATGCTCACTGCGCGTGGCGAAGAGATCGATCGCGTCGTTGGCTTCGAGATTGGCGCTGATGACTACATTACCAAGCCCTTCAGCGTGCGCGAATTGGTGCTGCGTATCCGTGCCGTCTTGCGTCGCCGTGAGTTGCCCGTCAGCGATGGTCCAAACATCGAATTCGGCAATCTCCGGATTGATCGCGCTGCTCACCGAGTCTGGGTGGAAGGCGAAGAAGTCGAACTGACCGCACTGGAGTTCAAGCTGCTTGTCACGCTCTATGAACGTCGCAACCGCGTTCAATCCCGCGGTGCGCTGTTGGACGAAGTTTGGGGAATCGACACCAAGATCTCGACCCGTACGGTGGACGCTCACGTCAAGCGCCTGCGCGAAAAAATGGGCGCTGCTCGCGACTATATCGAAACCGTTCGCGGCGTCGGCTACCGCTTCGCGGAAATTCCGATGCTAGAGGCGTTGGACGTCGGCTAGTCACACGCGCTCGCGGCCTTGCGTTGCAAGCTGAAGGCTAGTGCGAGTCAGCTGCTCGGTGCCTCCCTGCCGAACCCTGCCGAAGCGGATCGATCAGGCGGCAGGCTTTTTGCGACGACTGCGGGCGCGGGCAACTGCCATTGCCATGTGCTCATCACCGTAGACCTGGCGCGCGTACAACTGATTGTGGGGCCGGCAACGCAGCCGCAAATTCGCTGCCGTGGGCTCACCGCCCAAAGCGTGCGGATCGACGTGATCGAACTCGACGAACTCGCGTGCTCCGCAGCGCCGTCCGTTTGGTGCGATGAATGTGCATTGTCCCTCGTCTCGCTCATAGACCTCGCGGGCGACCTCGGGCGAGGGGCGTCGCGCGAGGGCTTTGCGGGGTGCCTCCGCCGGCGGAGGTGGCTCGATCGGGGCTTGAACCGCGCCGTTTGGTGCTGAAGTGGGTTCATTGCCGGCGGCAGCTGGCACGGGGGCGGCAGCTGGCACGGGGGCGTCTGCCGGCACCGGGATGACGGACTTTGCGCCGCGCATTCTCTTCTGCTTGCCAACCGAGAAGCGCTGCTTCTCCAGCTGCATGCGCAAGGTTCGCATCGCCAATTTGAACAATTCAGATAGCTCGCCTTTCGGCAGGCGATGGCGAGCCAGCGCCCGAACCTTCTCGAGTTCCTCCAAGGCTTCGCCGTCGATCGTGAAGTGCAGCCCGTAGCGATCGACTGACAACGGATCGAGCCGGACCTTCTCGCGAACGTCAGCGCGCGGGAAACGCGCGGCGAGTATTTCATCGACCTTGCGCCGGCTTTGGTTGCTGCACACTTGGATGAGCTCTGGAGCATTGTTCCAATCCAAATGCGGACTCATCGAGCACACCGCAGAAAGGTGCAATTCGCCCTGGGCGACCCGCGCGAGCACCTCCGGAAACTTACGACAGACGCGCGCTGCAGTGATGCGCCTTACGGCTGACGACTCACACATGCCGAGCGCGGACGTGCAGTAAGCGTGGAGGGATGGAAAGCCGAGGTCTAGATACAGCCGCCGCTGATCGAGCTCCGCCAAGTGCGCCAACATTTCGGCCAGTAGCTCGTTGTCGCGGCGGACTAACGCGCGCAGCGCCGCGAGTAGCTCATCATCATCCAACGCCTGAATCTTCCCCTCTTCCCGCATGACCCTCGCTTACCACCCAATCTCCACCGGGCAACTGCGGCTCGGACATTGAATGTCAGTGCCGGCCTTGGTGGTCACACGTGTGGCTGGCGAGTGCCGTCCGCTGGCGGAGTGCTGCCGGGGTGATTGCCGTCTGCTGGTGATTGCCGTCTGCTGGTGATTGCCGTCTGCTGCGCCGTCGCCGTGAGCGCCCGCTGGTGCGTTGCCCGCGGCCTGCGTTGCCCGCGGCCTGCGTTGCCTTAGCACGCATCACGCCACTGTTTTTGCAGAGAAAGTGCCCACCTCCGCCGGCGGAGGTGACCTGCTCGTGGCACCGCCATGCGCCCCTTTGCCGGTGAAGGACGGCCCCCGGATCTGGACGCACCTCGGGATTCAGCGACCGCCACCAACTCGTTGCTTCGCTTCGCCGGCTTGTTGCGTGACCTTTGCCGGTTTGACATCCGGGCCAGCCAAACTCCATGCGCGGAGGTAGAGCAAATGGACGTAACACGCATGTCGATCCCAGATTGGGGACTGCTGGTCGTCTTGCTACTCACCGGCTTCTCACTATTCATGACCGTCGCGACGCACGTGGCGGTGCAACGCGTGAACGCCCGTGCCGCCAAGCGCCGCGTTGGCCCCACCCCCCCGATCTCCGTACTCAAGCCACTGTGTGGCGTGGACGAGGGCTTGTACGAGAACCTCGCCGCCCTCGCCCAGCAAGACTATCCCGAGTTCGAGCTGGTCCTCGGCGCCGAAGATCCGAGCGATCCCGCATTGACCGTCGCACACGCGCTTCGGCGCGACTTTCCAGAGGTCGCGATCCGAATCGTGGCTGGAATGCCGAGCGTAGGCATGAACCCCAAGGTCAGCAATCTGTGCGCCCTGAGTGAGCGCGCGGCTCACGATGTACTGCTGATTTCCGATTCCAACGTGCGGCCCGATCCGGCCTACTTGAGGGCATTGGTGGCGGAACTGGCCGATCCGCGCGTTGGTTTGGTCTCGAGCGTGCTCTCGGGCACGGGTGGGAAGAGCGTGGGGGCACGGCTCGAGAATCTGCACCTGGCGACCTACGTTGCCCGTGCCGTGTGCGGCGCAGACGTGCTGGTCGCGCACCCCTGCGTGATCGGCAAGTCCATGCTGTTCCGGCGGTCGCACTTGGATCTCGTCGGCGGCTTCGCGCTGGTGCGCGATGTGCTCGCCGAAGATTACGTCCTCGGCCAGGCCTTCGAAGCGGCGGGCCTGCGCGTGGCGCTTTCCGCGCATGTCGTGCGTACCATCAACGTCCAGCGCAGCATCGGTCAGTTTGCAGCGCGACACGTGCGCTGGGCGCAAATGCGCCGTCGCCTGGCCACGCGCCTGTATTGGGGGGAACCGCTGCTCTACCCAGGCCCGTTGCTCTTGCTCGTGTTGCTGTTGCTGACAGCAGGCGCCGAGGTCCAATTCATCAGCAATGCTTGGCTCGCGCGCCTCAGCCTGTTGGCGCTGGTGGGCAAGTACCTGTCGGATGCCGTGCTGGTTCGACTGATCAATGGCGCCTTTCCGCACATCTCCGAGCTGCCCCTGATTCTGCTGAAGGACATTGCAATGTGGGGGGTCTGGTTGGCGGGCGCGGTCCGTCGGCGGGTCACCTGGCGTGGCCACGCGATGCTGATTGGCGAAGGATCGAGGCTCTATCCAGACCAGCGTCAGCCGAACCGCGAACCCGCGGTGGCCCGCGCCTAGCGAAACTGCCCGGTCGGCCAGTTTGGGTTAGAATGCCTCCAGCCTGGAACGTTTATCCAGGAGTGCTACCCGGTCGACACCCAATCGTCACAATGTCCCAGTACCCGGTTTCTCGGATGACACGCATTCTGATCGTTGAAGACGAACCCGATCTCCAGCAGGTGCTGGAGTACAACCTGCGCCAAGCGGGGCACGAAGTGTTCGTGACCAAGCTCGGCCGGGAAGGCCTGCGCATTGCGCGGGAGCAAAAGCCTGAAGTCGTCTTGCTCGACTTGATGCTCCCAGATATCGCCGGGACCGAAGTCTGCAAGCAGCTCAAGGAGGCGCCAGCGACCCGGGGCATCAATGTGATCATGCTCACGGCCCGCGGCGAGGAGATCGACCGCGTTGTCGGCTTCGAGCTGGGCGCGGACGATTATGTTACGAAGCCGTTCAGCGTGCGCGAGCTCTTGTTGCGCATTCAGGCCATCATCCGTCGCGGCAAGACCGAAACGAAGGACCTGGAGGCGACGGTCGAGTTCGGCAAACTCAAGATCGATCGCGAGGCGCACCGGGTTTGGGTAGACAGCTTGGAGATTGAGCTCACGGCTCTGGAGTTCAAGCTGCTCGTGACGCTGTACGACCGCAAGAACCGCGTCCAGACGCGCAGTACGCTGCTCGATGACGTGTGGGGCATTCAGGCCGACATCACGACCCGAACCGTCGATACCCACGTCAAACGCCTACGTGAAAAGCTGGAAGCCGCGCGTGACTACGTCGAAACCGTGCGCGGGGTGGGCTATCGCTTCGTCGGTACCCCCGACGAGGCGACCACTTGAAGTTCGGGATCCGCGCCAAGTTATTCCTGATCTCGCTCGGGGTAATCTTCGTGTCGGTGGTCGTGGCGTACGCCTACTCGAGCCGTCGTCTCGAGCGTGAGTTGACCGAGCGCGTGCGCGCGGAGTTGATCGTGCGCGCCAGGTTGGTGGCGCTCGGCGCAGAGTCGTCGTACCTGCTTTGGGAAAACAAGCCGCGCTGGCACGAACTTTCTCAGGATCTCGGGCAGCGCGCCAATGCCGACGTGACCTTGTTCCGGAAAAATGGCGAACTTTTGGGCGCATCGCACCACCGTGAAAGCGACGTGCTGGCTGATTGGCCCGAAGTGCAGAAAGCGCTCGCGCTCGGGCCCGGCTCGCCGGGCTATACGTCGGTGCAGGAAGGGCACACGCTGATCGTCGCGGTGCCGTTCTCGCGCGCAGACGAGGTGGCGGGTGTCGCGCGCGTCGCGCTACCCCTGACCGAAATCGACGAGGCACGGGCCGCGCTGGCCAGGACCTTGAGCATCGCTACGGCGCTGGCGCTCGCCGCCGCGATTGTCGTTTCTACGCTGGCCGCGGAGCTTGCCTCGCGCACTGCGCGCTCGCTCACGGAAGTGGCCCGGCGCATGGCTGGCGGCGATCTCAGCACCCGCGCTCGTCTGACGGGTGACGATGAGTTCGGCGAGCTGGGGCGCGCGCTCGATCAGCTGGCCAAGAACTTGTCGCGCACGCTCGGTGAGCTGCGCGATGAGCGGGATCGCTTGGGTGGGATCTTGGCCGGCATGCAAGAGGGCGTGCTGCTCTTGGACGGCGCTGGCCACATCTACGTGCTCAACCCGTCGCTGCGCGAAATGCTGCTGGTGGGTCCAGATTCGGTGGGCAAAACCGTGCTGGAGGTCGTCCGTCACAGCGAGCTCAAGGAGCTGCTCGACCTGGGTCGCCGTTCGTCCGAGCCGGTGACTCGCGAGATCGACTTTGGTTCGCTGCAGCCTCGGCGGCTCTTGGTGCGCGTCGCGCAACTACCGGGTGACCAAGGTGGGCTGCTCGCGGTCTTCGTAGACGTGACCGAGGTCCGCCGCTTGGAGTCGATGCGTCGTGAATTCGTGGCCAATGTCTCGCACGAGCTTCGCACGCCGGTGACCGCGGTGCGCTCGGCGGCCGAGACCCTGCAAAATGCTGCAGCCGACGATCCCGTGGCGGCGCGCGCATTCATCGGCATCATCGAGCGCAACGCCGAACGCTTGCATGATTTGGTCGAGGATATTCTGGACCTGTCGCGCATCGAGTCGCGTGGTCTGAAGCTGACCATCGAGGCGCTCGATGTGGATCGAGTTTACGATCAGGTCTTGAGCCTGTTCAGCGAGCGCGCTGCCAAACGCGGCACGGTGCTCGAAAATGAAGCACAAGAGGCGCTTCCGCGCGTGATGGCCGACCGCCGCGCGCTCGAGCACGTGCTCACCAACTTGGTCGACAATGCCGTGAAATACTGCCCCAATTCCACGATTCGCCTGCGTGCGATTGCGCACGAACAGAGCGTGGAATTGCTCGTGGAGGACAACGGACCGGGCATCGAAGCGCGCCATCTACCGCGCTTGTTCGAGCGCTTTTATCGAGTCGATGCCGGGCGCTCGCGCGACATCGGCGGCACTGGACTCGGCCTGTCGATCGTCAAACACATGGTCGAAGCCATGGGTGGCAGTGTGCGCGTCGAGAGCAAGCCGGGCGTGGGCACGAAGTTCAGCATCGTGCTCAAGAGCGAGCCCTCCGTGGTCAAGCGCGCCGTCGCGTGACGCAGCCTGGGCGGTGGGGCAAATGAATCTCGAACGCAAGTACTGAACGGACAGCTCCGTGCTGAGGCGTCGCGACTCCAGTTTCCCTTGTGTAACGATTTGATGGCAAATCGCTTCACGCCATGACTCGTCGCTCCAGATCGCGTACCACGCGACCAGCAATTCAGTTACAAGTGACGAGGAAGGTCGACACATGATCTCGGTTACACGCTTTGCGACGACAGCCGTCGCGTTCATCGGTTTGGTGGGTTTCTCGCTCGCATGCAGCAAGAAGGAAACTCCTCCGGCAGAGCCCGCTGCCGGCGTCTCGACGGCCCCAGTGGCGGCCGCGGGCCCGGTCACTTTGCAGGGCTCCGGAGCCAGCTTCCCGGCTCCGCTCTACTCGCGTTGGTTCCGCGAGTTTGGCGAGAAGAACAAGGGCGTGCGCGTCAACTACCAGTCGACCGGCAGCGGCGCCGGCATCAAGGCGTTCATTGCCGGCCAGACCGACTTTGGCGCGAGCGACGCGGCGATGACCGACGACGAGATCAAGGAGGCCAAGAACAACGTGATCTTGTTGCCGATGACGGCAGGCAACATCGTGCTCGCTTACAACCTGGAAGGCGTGACCGAGCTCAAGCTCACCCGCGAGGTGTACGCGGGCATCTTCCTCGGCACGATCAAGAAGTGGAACGACCCGAAGATCGCCGCCGCCAATCCCGGCGTGAAGTTGCCGAAGGTCGACATCTCCGTGGTGCACCGCTCGGACGGCAGCGGGACGACCTTCGTCTTCACGCAACACTTGTCAGCCGTCAGCGAGAAGTGGAAGGCCGGCCCGGGCACGGGTAAGTCCGTGGAGTGGCCGGTGGGCGTGGGCGGCGCCAAGAACGACGGCGTGTCCGCGCAGATCAAGCAGACCCCGGGCGCGATCGGCTACATCGAATATGCCTTTGCTGCCACTACCAAGCAGCCGAGCGCCTTGCTCGAGAACAAGGCCGGCAAGTTCGTCGCGCCTTCGCTCCAGGGTTCCGCTGCTGCGCTAGCAGCAGTCGAGCTGCCTGCGGACATGCGTGCCTGGGTCACCGACCCGGCGGGCGACGAGGCCTACCCGATCGTCACGTACACCTGGATCCTCGCGCACAAGAAGTATGACGACAAAGTCAAGAGCGCCGCGCTGAAGAGCGTGCTCAAGTGGAGCCTGACCGACGGTCAGAAGCTCTCCGAAAGCTTGTTCTACGTGCCGCTCCCAGAAAAGGTCGCGAGCAACGTGCTCAAGGCAGTCGACACCATCGAGTGATACCGGAGGGGCTGAGCCTCTCGGAGAAAACAATGGCAGACATCGGTATGAAGCAAGCGCCCGGTCCCGGTCACCAGCGTCCCGACCTGACCGAAGCCTTTCTCTCACCGGTGTCTCGCCCTCCGAGCGCTTGGCAGAAGAACTCCGACCTGGCCTTCAAGCACATCGCGCACGCGTTCGGCGCTGCCGTGGTGCTCTTGCTCGCGGGCGTCGTGTTCGAAGTGATGCGCCACGCCAAGACCGCGATCGCGGACTACGGCTGGCACTTCCTCACGACCTCGACCTGGGACGCCAATCGCGGGGAGTTCGGCATCGAGGCCGAGATCCTCGGCACCCTGTACACGTCGATTCTGGCGCTCGGCCTGGGCGGGTTCTTGGGTATCACCGTCGCGATCGTGCTGAGTCAGGGCTTCGTGTCTCGTCGCATCGAGATTGCGATGAAGAACGTGATCGAGCTGCTCGCGGCGATCCCCAGCGTGGTTTACGGCCTGTGGGGGATCTTCGTGCTGGTGCCCGCGGTGCGTGGCCCAGCGGGATTTCTGAACGAGCACTTCGGCTCGATCCCCTTCTTTTCTACGCACTTGAGCGGCCCGGGCATTTTGCCGGCTTCGCTGGTGCTGTCGATCATGATTCTGCCCACGGTGACCGCGGTCTCGCGTGAGGCCATGGCGGCGGTGCCCAAGCGCTTGGCCGCGGCCGCGTATGGTCTCGGTGCGACTCGCTGGGAAGTCATCTTCAACGTCACTTTGCCGACCGCGGCTGGCGGCATCTTCGGCGCGCTGGTGCTGGGCTTTGGCCGCGCCCTGGGTGAAACGATGGCGCTCGCGATGCTCGTGGGCAACGCCAACGTCTTTGGTCTCTCGCTGTTCTCGCCCGGTAACACGCTCGCAGCGCTGCTCGCCAATCACTTCCCGGAAGCGGGCAAGGTCGAGATCGGCGCGCTGATGTACGCGGCGCTCGTGCTGATGCTGATCACGCTGACCGTGAACGCGCTCGGCTCGTTCATCATGCTCCGCACCACGCGCGAATTGAAAGGGCTGGGTTGATGGCGCAGGCAGCCACGAGCCCGTCGCAAGTTCCCGCGCAGAAGGTCTCGTTTCGCCGATCGCTGGGCCAACGCCGCACGCTCGTGAACACGCTGCTCACGATCCTCGCGCTCGTGGTGAGCGTGTTCGCGATGTTTCCGTTGTTTTCCGTGCTCTACATGCTGCTGGTCAAAGGCGCAGCCCTGCTCAGCCCCAGTTTGTTCAGCGAGCTCACCCCGGGGGCAGGGATGGAAGGCGGCGGTATCGGCAATGCAATCGTCGGCACTTTGGTCGTGGTTCTGATCGCCACAGGGTTGGCCTTGCCGCTCGGTTTCATGAGCGCGGTTTACCTCGCGGAATACGGCGGGGAATCCAAGCTGGCGGTCGTGGTGCGCTTCTGCGGCAAGGTGCTCACCGGCTTGCCCTCGATTTTGGCCGGCGTTTTTGCTTACGCGGTGGTCGTCGTGACCACGGGCTCGTTCAGCGCCTTCGCGGGCGGCGCGGCGATGGCCATCTTGATGGTGCCGACCGTGATGTTGACCGCGGAATCTGCGCTCAGGGCGGTGCCGAGCAGCATGAAGATGGCCGCGTTCGGCATGGGCGCCACGCGCGCGCAGGTCGTCATGCAGATCGTGATCCCAACGGCCATCCCGGGCATCTTGACGGGCGTGATGTTGGCGCTGGCCCGCGCCATGGGTGAAACCGCCCCACTGCTCTTCACCGCACTCTTCAGCGATTATTGGTTCGAGGGTGAACTCCTGAAACCCATCGCCTCGCTGTCGGTGCTGATTTACAATTTTGCCGGTAGCCCATTCGAACACCAAATAGCACTGGCGTGGGCCGCCTCACTGGTACTGGTCACGATCGTGCTGGTGCTCAATGTGATCGCCCAGGTCGTCACTCGACGCCCGGAGGAACAGTGAGTTTGCTCGCTGCGCGAGCCGAGGACGCGAACATGACTACACAACCGATGTCTCCCGCCATGACAGACTCCAAGCGTGACTCCGACAGTGCGAGCGCGAGCCTGCCCATCGTGCAGGCAGGCGGAGATCCCGGCGTGGTCATGGATTGCCGCATCAAGACCCTGCACTACGGCGATTTTTTGGCCGTGCGCGACACGAACATTCCCATCGTGCCCAACGAGATCACGGCCTTCATCGGCCCGTCCGGGTGCGGCAAGAGCACCGTCCTCCGCAGCTTGAATCGTATGAACGATTTCGTGTCCGGCTTCCGGTTCACGGGTTCGGTTCACTATCGCGGTCAAGACATCTACGCGCCGGACGTCGATCCGGTCGCCGTGCGCCGTTCGATCGGCATGGTCTTCCAGCAGCCGAACCCGTTCGCGATGAGCATCTTCAAGAACGTCGCGTTCGGACTCAAGCTCAACAACTTCAAGGGTGACCACGCCGAGCGCGTCGAAAAGGCGTTGCGAGGCGCGGCGCTCTGGGACGAAGTAAAAGACAAGCTGAACAGCAGCGGGTTGTCCTTGTCCGGTGGTCAGCAACAACGCCTATGCATCGCCCGCGCGATCGCAGTCGAGCCCGACCTGCTGTTGATGGACGAGCCGTGCTCGGCACTCGACCCAATCGCCACGCGCCGCGTGGAAGATCTGATGATCGAGCTCAAGGAGCGCTACTCGATTGCGATCGTGACCCACAATCTGCAACAAGCGCAGCGCGTCTCCGATCGCACCGCTTTCATGTTCGTGGATACCAGCACCGGTGGGCGGACCGGCTATCTGATCGAGTACCGGCCCTCCGCGGAATTGTTCGAGGATCCGCGGGAAGAGCGCACCAAGGCCTACATTCGTGGTGAGTTCAGCTGAAATTTCCATGAGCGCAGCCGACCGCCAAGGGGGTTACACTCAGACCTCTCCATGAGTGGTCGCCGTTCCTTCGCTTGTTCGCTTCGCTCCTGCACGTTGCCCGCACTCACCGCTTGGATGCTCACGCTGAGCGCGGCTCCAGCGTTTGCACAAACCACGGCCGACCCAGCGCCGGCACCGATCGCTGCCGAGCCGCCACCCGCGCCGCCCGCGCCTGAGCAGCCGCCTACGCCGAGCGAGTCAGCGCCCCCCAGTGAAGCGCCGCCGCCCAGCGAGCTCGAGCCGGCTCCGCCGCCCACGACCGAACCCGCGCCGCCCGCGGCCGCCTCATTCCCTGCCGATTCGCCTGGCAGCAGCGCAGCCTTCGCGCCCGTAGCGACCGCCGCAGCCAAACCACCAGCGAAGCCAGCCGCTGCGACGCCCGCCACGCCGCCCAAAAGCCCGCCCATGACCCCGGGTCGAGCCGTGCCGGAAGCGAAAGACGACGACAACCCGAGCGGGCTCTTGGGTCCGTTTCGAATCGGCGTGCTCGTCGGCACCGGCTTGCCCGAGGTGTTGAGCTTCGGAGCGCAGCTCAAGCTCACACGCTTCTTCGGCGCGGGCGTCAACATCGGTTTGATTCCGACGGTGCGCATCAAATATTACGGCGAGGCCGCGCAGAAATACCAAGAGTACGACGCATACGGGCACATTTACCCGTTCGGCGGCGCGTTCTTCTTGGGCGCCGGGGTGGGCTACGCGCAGATCGATGGCACGCTCATCAATCAGTTCAAGGTTTCCGGCTACACGATCGACGTCACCAGCGACGCCATTGTACGAACGATGGTGCTCACTCCGCAGCTCGGCTTTCTGAAGATCTTCGACGTTGGCTTCGCGTTCGGCTTCGACATCGGCGCACAAATCCCGATCGCGCCGAGTCAGGTCCACTTCAACACCGTCGCCGTGGGCATTCCCCCCGAGATCGCCGACATCATCCAAAGAGACTACATCAACCCCAACGACGAGAAGGTGCGCCACACCCTGGACAAGCTCGGGCGCACCCCACTGCCGACTTTCGCGCTCAAGGTGGGCTGGTTCTTGTGAGTTCTGAGAGAGGGGGCGCTCGCAATCCAGCAGCGCACCTCACAGCCGCACCGAGTTTCCGCGCTGGGCGATCGGTCGCAGACTTGCTGGCCAAATTTCGTGAAGTGCACCCAAGCGCTTCACTCGAGAAGCAAGCGAGACGGTGGTGTTAGGACCTTGGTGATCGGACGCGGTCGGCCAAAGCTGCGTGAAACTGTGCGCCAACCGGCGCTTTAGGCTGCGGTTCTCGCGCCCAGAAACGTATTCGTGCACGAACACGTTTCTTTGCCGTGGGCGCCGCCTCAGCCGAGCACATCCCAGAACCTCGGCCGCAGTTCGTGCAACTGCGGGCCAACCAGCGCACTGGGGTGCGGTCTCTCGCGCCAGAAACGTATTCGTGCACGAACACGTTTCTTTGCCGTGGGCGCCGCCTCAGCCGAGCACATCCTCCTCCGTGCACTCTCCGTGCACCAAACTCTACATCGAAGCTTCGCCGCGGCCGGGCTGCTCGTGAGGGGCTGGGTGCGCTCGCACGTCACTCCAGTCACACGAGTACGGTCGGGCGATCCGGTTCGAGTGAACGGCATTCGCGCACGAATCGCATTCTCTACCGCGTGAGCCGTCTCGGAGTAGACCGTTCGCAGCTGCGTTTGGACGCGCGAGAAGCGGAGTGCGCGGCAACAGTACGTGTTCCGAGGTGCGATGCTGGATAGCGATCGCCCACACTCTCTCGAAGACATGCGGCAAATGCGACCGTCACCGTCGGACAAAGACGCTAATCGATCACGAGCTCCTCGTTGAGCAGCCGGTGCTTCACGCCGACCATGCGACCGATGTCCTCCGAGAATAGCTCGGGTTTCTTGGTGTAAATCAAATGCCGGCTGCGATGCACTAGGTCGACCAGCACGTCGGTCAGCTCTTGGCGGCTGACGCGGCCGTCGCTCTGCAGCTCGACATTGCCGAACGGCCAGGCCTCGGAAAGCCCTGCGCGCAGCCGCTCTTCGCTCTCGATCAAGCCTTCCCAGGGCACGTGGCGCCCGCGGTTGGCGACCGGCGCGCTGAACAGCAACAGAATCACCGATACGGCCAGAAACATGAAGTCCGTCACTTTGTCCTTGGGCGAATGCACGGGCGCGTACGAGTCGAGATCGATACCCTTGAGTTGCCCGCGCCGGCTCATCATCATGTTGCCGTTCTTCAAGTCGTTGATCGCAAATCCAATTTCGTGCACCGATTCCATCCAGAGCAAGACGCTGGTCAGCAGATCCATGACCATCGCCGCCGAGAGCGTGTGCGTGAACGGTAAGGCCATGCGCTGCCGCCGCCACGCCTCGCCGCTGCGCAAGCTGAGCGCGCGCTCGAACTCCGCGGTACCTTCGAACTCGGAGGTGCGCGCGGCGGGTGGGCGGCTGACGCTGGCGTGCTCGGTCCCAGTCACACCCACGAGGTTGTCGAGGGTATCGCCGTTGATCAGCTGCAGCACGTGGTAGGTATAACGCTGGCCCTTGAGCTTGCCCGTGTCGTACAGGCGCATCAGGTGCGGGACGCGAGCCAGAGCGCGACCCACCGACATCGCCTCTTCGGCCTCCAAAATCGCCTTCTTCTTCTTGCCCACGATGCGATCGACCTTGAGCGCGACGCGCCCGGGATAGTGCGGACTGTTGTCGTTCAGCGCCTCGTACACACGTCCGAACTCCCCCATTCCCAGCTGACGGATCAGCGTGAAGCCAAGATCACTGAAAGAGTCGGTGACTGCTTTCCAGGCCTCCAGATCTTCGGCATCCACGATCCCGTACGCGCCCAGCTTGGGCGGGGCGGTGCGCACTTTGCGCCCGTTGCGCTGAAAGTCCATGGGTGCCATCGCGGGCGGAATTTCCGGCATGGCGCCGGCCAGGCTGAGGCGCAGATAGACCGTGTCGAGGTACTCACAGGCAGCAACGCGGACCTCCGCGGCGTCGCCAGCAAACCCGTGGCCGCGCAACAAGAAACCGAGCTTGTTCAGCATTCGGAAGTAGGGGTGACGGTCTGCCAGCTCGTTGCGCGGGATGGCGCTCGACTCGCTCACCATGTCTTCGTACAGGTTGCCGGCATGCGTTGGAACCAGGCGGCCCGCTTTGCGCGCTTCGTACAAAATATTGATCGAGACGAAGGTAATTCGCGAAAATACCTCTATCTTCTCGGCAAAACGGTCGCGCGGCCACTCCGGATAAGCGACCTGCGAGACGAAGCGCGACACCAGCGGCCAGCACAGCCCAATCACTTCATCCGTGTTGCGCGCACACACGAGCAGGGCCTCTTGAATGTAGCGTGCGAGCCGCGAGTGCAGCACGATGCGGGTTTCGCCGTGGCCGCTCGCGCCGTCGCGTGGGACCTCGCGCGTGCCGTCGCTGGGCACGTCGGGGCTCAGCCGCACGGTGACGGTGCGTTCACCGCGCCGCGAGTTGCGGAACAGCAAATCTTCGAACACTTGTAACACCTTGGGTTTATCTTCCAGGCGTTTGCGGACTCGGCGCATGCCGAGCGCGAGCAGGTCGGCGAGCCAGCGCGAGTCGTCATTCTCGGCCTCGAACGCGATCATGGAAAAATCGGCCTGAAAGTGCACGCGCACGCGCAGATCCGGCTCGAAGCGCGCGCTCGGCGGAATGCTCAAATAGCGCAGCCACTCTTTCGCTTCACCGCTGAACACGGTCGTCGATAGCTCGGTCTGCACGCCGGCCTCTGGCGTCTCTTGCACCGCATCGCTGGCGGGAGAAGGCGGCGGCCGCCAATTCCAGGAGTCGAGCGCGGCCTGCAGGGCCTGTTGAACCGCCTCTTCTTTCTTCATCGCGAAGTACCCGTCATTTTACCGAAAATCTACCACTGTGCGCCGCCGAGCTCGACACGCCTCTGTCACATTACCATGGCCCGGATTTTGGTACTGCTCCAGTCATGGCTCCTCCATCCAACGCGCGCAGCGCTGCAGCGCGCGCGCGCTTCGGACTCCGTCGCTCGTGGAGCGCTTTGCCTCCCGGCACCAAGCGCTAATCTCAACGCCAGGCGTAGGCTGCCAGCACCCAACCGAACGCAATCTGCTTGATCACCGCGTTCTTCGCGCCAGCCTGCGCCAAGAGCGCGAGCAGGCTCCGGGTTTGGAGCTTGCTCGGGTGCAGATCTCTTCGGCTGAAGCCCTGCGCGCGCGCGATCGCTTCGAGCGCAGTGTTTTCGATGACGCGCAGCGAGCGGGAGGCGTAGTTGGGCGTCGTCAGAAACAATAGGCCACCTGGCTTGAGCACGCGCAAGGCGTCTTCCAGCCAAGGCAACGGCTCCACCAGGTGCTCGATCACGTCCATCGACACCACCGCGTCGAAATGTGCGCTCTCATAGGGCAGCGGCGCGCCGGGCGTCAGCACGTCCGTGCCGGCCAGCGCGGAGCCGTGAATCTCGCGCGCGACCGTGAGCGCGCGTGGATCGATGTCGCACAGCGTGAAGCGTTTTTCAAGTTTGGGTAGCGCGGACAGCTCGAAGAACGGCCCCGAGCCGAGATTCAGCACCTCTCGGCCGACCGACGCCGACAGGGCGCTCGACAGCTCGCGCACGATCGGCTGGTGATAGAGTCGCCACGGGAAGCGCAGCTTGAAGCGATGGTTCGAGAAGTAATCGACCGCTTCGCCCATCACCGGCCTGCCTCCGGGCGCCGGGCGACGATCAGAAATTCTGCGGTGGGCGAGGGATCGGAGCGTTCCATGATCGTGCGAATCAGTTCGTACACCGGTCGCGCGAATAGCCGGCGAGCCTTGGGAAAATTGGTCCAGCGCGTGGTCAGGCGCTTGTTCAAGAGCCCCGCCAGGGACGGCAGCAGGAAGGCCTCGAAGGCGACCGTGGTCGCGGTCGAAAGTACCGGCGCGATTTCCACGACCTCCAGGCCGGATTGCTCCACCAAGCGACGCCAGCCGCGCTCGTCGTACAGGTGATGATGTTTGAAGACGCGATCGATGGAGCTCTCGATGCGGGCGCCGAGCGCAGGCACCCCGAGCTCGCTCAAGAGTCGCGCGCTGGTGAGGTGACTGGCCCAGCGCGCGTTCGGCACGAACAAGTACGCGAGCCCTCCCGGCCGCAGTGAGCGCAAGATGTTGCGCAGCGCCAGATCGATGCGTGGCACGTGTTCGAGCGAGCAGTTGGCCACGCACGTGGCAAAAAAGGCTTCCGGCAGGGTCACCTGGGTGACGTCGCCCAGGATCACCTGAGAGTAGGCTTTGCTGGCCGCGGCCCAGCGTCCCTCGGCGGCGTCGATGTCGATGCCCCACACGTCCACGTCGTCGAAGGCCACGCGCGCGAACAGGCCGTCCCCGCAACCGACGTCGAGCACCGGCCCGACGCAAGGATAGCGACGCATGACCGCCAGCCGGGCGCACTCCTTGATGCACAGCGCGGCTGGCGTATGCGGGAAATAGCGCTTGAAATCCTCGAGCGTGACCTCAGGCTCGGCTTGGGCCGTGCGCCCGGTGTCTGCTCTGGCACTTGCCAAACGATTGTTCACGCCGTCTCTTCTCCCGAATGAATGCCGCTCGCGCGTTTCAGCGCTCAGCGTAGGCCCACCAGTCTTGCTCGTGAAACACCAAACTCAAGCGATCGACCTGCGTATCGAACAGCTCGACCGAGCGATCGAGCGCGCTGTGCACCAAAAAGACGTGATAACTCCCGAGCTCGTACGCCGCCGAGAACCACTCGGGGTGCCATTCGGCTCCGTGGTCCATCGTCGGCACGACTTCCGGATGGTAGCGAACCACGCTCGTGGGATACATGGCAAACGAGTAACCCTGATAGCCGCCCTTCTCGGGCACATAGTAGGCCGATAGGTGTAGCATCGCTGGCAGGCCCGGAAACGCTTCGCTCTCGCGATCGAAGATCAGCGGCCGGATATGCAACCCTGCCGGCATGCGCGCAATGAAATCCGTGATCGGCTGCGTCTCGCGCGCGAACTGCCTTAGCCGGGCAGCGAAGGCAAAAAACCAGAACGCGGTCACGAGCGGAACGATCCCGAGCGCAAAGTTCGGCGAGCGCGCGACGCGCTTCGGCTGGAAAGCGAGCAGCAGCGTCGGCACCAGGAAGGCCGCGAACCGGGGGTGAAGCGGCGTGAAGCCGCCGAGGCTGAGCGGGAATAGGCAATAGCCGAGCAGCATGACCGCGAGCGGAATGAATCGCTCGGGCTCGCGCTCGGGGGGCCCTAGCGTGAGTGCCACGATGACCAACAGCAGGACTCCGAGCCAGCTGTTAAAGTGATCGGCCCCGGAGGAGGCCAGCAAGAGCCCGGGCACCTGCGTCAGCTCCCAAAAGCGCGGATCCCAAATGGTGAAGCCAATGCTGCGCGCCGATGAGCCCGGAACCAGCCAGATCAGCATCAGAAGCGCGGGCGCGAGCAGCGGCAGACCGCGCGCAATCAGCGACCCTTTGCCGCGCAGGAGCAGCGGCGCGACCAGGACCAGCGTGAGGCCGAGCGCAAAACCATGGGTGGCGAGCGTGGCGCACAGGGCAGCGCCCAGCCAAAGTCCGCTGACGAGCGACGGCTGCATGCGGTGACGCAATGCTAGACACGTCGCACACAACACGAACGGGAGCGCGCCGATGAAGCTGATGAACCCGAAATAGAAACCGTAGCCCATGCCCAAAGGCACGCCGAACAAACCCAGCCAACGCGCATGTCCGAGCGAACGCACCAGCCAATCGAAGGCCGCCCAATGACCAACGATGGTCAACCAGATCACGAATTTGAGCGCGGGCAGCACGCCGACCCAGCCCGCGAAGGCGCGCGCCAGCGCGTACACGCCTAGATAGGGAGTGCGAAAGTTCAGCTCGAAGAGTTGGAACTCCGCCCACTGCGGATCATTCAAATGCAACCAAATGCTGAGCTGCGCCGCATGCTGCGGTAAATCGACCATGGGCAAGTAGCGCACCCAGAAGAACGCGACGAGCAGCAAGGCGCTGAACGCGAGCGCGGTCAGCCGGGGCGCGTCCGCGCCAAGAGTCGGAGCCATGTCGCGTCCGGGACTGTGCCTGCTCATGCCGCGGCGCAGTGTTACATGACCGCGACTTTCCGGCGATGATTCCGCGCTCGCTGGGCTCCACACGGACCGCGAGATTCCTGCTGCAGTCACGAATTCGAAACCCCAAAGTCGTCTCTCGGCGATATATGGAGAAACTCGCGAGAACGTCGAACCATGATGCCCGAGCCGACTGCAATTGCACAATCCAGCGACCCAACCCAGGGGCTCGACCAAATAGCGGAGGTGCTCGGAGAAATCGAGCGTGACCTACTCGGGCTCGAATCGGAAATGAGCGAGGCGCTCGCGGCGGTTCCGAGCTCACACCGGCAGAGTGCGAAGAATTTGGTGCACTACGTGGCGCTGCGCCATCGCGATCTGCGCGAGCTACAAGCTCAGCTCGCGCAGCGCGGGCTGTCGTCGCTCGGACGCTCGGAGAGCTACGTGATGGGCGCGCTGCTCCAGGTGGCCACCCGCACGCACGAGTCGCTCGCGGTGCGAGACCCGGAAGGTCGCGCCGAGCTCGAGCGTCTCTGCGAGCGCAGTCGAGCGGCCTTGTCGTGGGAAACCGCGCAACAGGCGTTGCATCGGCATACGGTCGACATCTTTGGACCGAGACCGAGCGACAGGCACGTGTACGTCATGGTCACGGCGCCCTCGGCGGAGGAAGCGGATCGCGAGTGGATGGTACGCCTGCTCGAAGCCGGAATGAACGTGCTGCGAATCAACTGCGCGCACGAGACCGAAGCGGAGTGGGCAAAAATCATCGATGCTCTGGCACGAGCGCGGCACCAGACTGGAAAGCCCTGCCGCGTGCTGATGGATCTGGCAGGGCCGAAAATTCGGACTGGCACGATCAAGAGCAAGCGCCGGGTGGCGACTTGGAAGCCGCAGCGTGACGACATCGGCAAACCCACGGCGCCTGCCCGGGTGGTCATTCGGCGTGCCTTGTCCGCGGTGGGAGAGGGCGAGCCTGCGGCGCTACTGATCGGCAACAAGGACTTTTCGAAGCTGCGCGTGGCCGACGAGCTGCGCTTTCGCGACGCGCGCGACAAGTCTCGGACGCTGATCATCGAAGAGCTCGACGCGGATCGAGCGATCGCTTCCGCGCTCGAACGCGCTTACATTCTGGGCGAGGCCGACGTGCAAGTCAGGCGCGGCAAGAAGCACAAAGAAGACGTGACGCTCGCGGTCGGGGACGCGAGCGACGTCGCGATCGACGTCCGCGCCGGCGACACCTTGCTCCTGACCAAGCGCGATGTCGCAGGAGTTGCGCCAGAGCGAGACCAAAAAGGGCGCGTCGAGACGCCCGGAGTGGTTGCGTGCACCCTGCCGGAGGCGCTCGACCATCTGGAAGTCGGCCATCGCGTCTTGTTCGACGATGGCAAGATCCACGCGGTGGTGGAGCGCGTGAAAAGCTCCGGGGACTTCTCGTTGCGCGTGCTGCGCACCGATCGACCGACCAGCAAGCTGCGCGCGGAAAAAGGCATCAATCTGCCCGACACGCGCATCACCGTTCCGGCGCTTTGCGAGGAAGATCGGCGAGCGCTTGCGTTCGTCGTGACTCGGGCCGACGCGGTGAGCTTGTCTTTCGTGCGTTCGGTGGAGGACATCCGCGCTTTGCACGAAGAGCTCGCGAAACTGGGAAACGCCGAGCTCGGTATCGTGCTCAAGATCGAGACGCGTGCGGGCTTCGAGAATCTGGCGAGCCTGTTGCTCGAAGGCCTCAGGCGGCCCCCTCTGGCGGTCATGATCGCGAGGGGCGATCTCGCGGTGGAAGTCGGCTTCGAACGGCTGGCGGAGCTACAGGACGAGATCTTGTGGCTGTGTGAGGCCGCACACGTGCCGGCGATCTGGGCCACCCAGGTGCTCGACACCTTGGCGCGCACCGGCGTGCCCTCGCGCGCAGAAGTAACGGACGCTTCGGCAAGCGTGGCCGCTGAGTGCGTGATGCTGAACAAAGGCACGTTCATCCACGAGGCCGTCTCCGTGCTGTCGGGGATCTTGCGGCGAATGGAGCACCACCGTTACAAGAAGCGCAGCCTATTTCGAAAGCTGGAAGTGTCCACGTTCCAGCATCGGTGAGGGGTCGCGGGCACCCGACAGTGCGTTGCTGGGCTCAGCTTCACCCGGGGGGCTCAGCGGCAGCAATCGAGCTACCGCTGGCCCCGCGCTGGAATTTCGCTGGAGCTCCGGCTTTTCTAGGCGGCGACACCCGTCGCCAACGAGCGTCGACGTCGTCCCGTCACGATCAAGGTTCCCATCGCGAGCAGCAAGATCGCGCTCAGGCCGGCCTTGGCATCCAGCTCGGGCACGGAGCCACCGGACGTGGGCGTCGTGCTGAACGACCCTGCCTTGATGAACACCCCGGAATCCAAGACGGAATCGCCCGCGTCGGCGATGGCGAGCTTGATCGTGTGCACGCCGGCGCTCAGCCCGAGCACCGAGGCAGTGAGCACCTTCGTCAAGCCGTCGTATTGGGTGTCGAGCGCGCCGGCGTTGTTGTTGATGAAGGAACCCGCGTTCGAGCCGAGGTTCACGTTGTTGATCGAGACGGGCGTCGTCGTGCCGGGCAAGAGCGCGATGTTCTGCCCGTCCACGAAAAACCCGAAGACGTCGTTGAACTGGGTGCCGACGTACTCGTTGTACTCTTCGGAAGCGAACGCGTAATCGAAGTACAAATCACCGGTAGCCGTGGTGAAGTCGAACGAAAGCGAGGTCGCGTCGTGCGTGGAGTAACCAGGGATCAGCGCGTCGAGCGCGGGATCGCCGGCGGTGCCGTTGGCGGTGGTGGCGCTGGTGGACGTATTTGGCCCAGGCGCGTTGAATACGCTGCCACTCGTGAGAAGAATACCGGAGTCGATGCCGATGGCGGCCTGACCCCCGCTGAAGGTGCCGCCCGAGGTGCCGGTTCCGACGTAGGAAACGTTCGAAAAAGTGATGCCCGAACCGAGAATGTTCGTCACCAAGGCCGACGGGTCCGAACTCGGGGTGACCGTCAACGCCATGGCCGAAAATGAAGCCAATGTGACCGAAAGCGCCGCCGCCACGCCCAGCAAATGCTTAACCATTATCTTCCTCCGCTCCGTTGACTAGGAGGACGTACATCCTCCCGGGTTTTCGCCGCTACCCTCACATTTACCGGAAAGCGCGCCCATTGCTAGCTGTAAATGTCTAGACTCTAGAGCGAGACTCGTAACTCGGTATTTAGATTACGGCTTTCGACTCTTGGTAGTTTTGCCGGTGGGCGCCCGCACAGACAGCCGGACGCGCATGAGCACGCGCGCAACCAGCAGACGCCACAATTGATTGGCTGTCGTGCCGCGAGAATGCACTGAAGAGCAGTGCAGTGTTGCGCAGTCAAACAGTGCTCTTTTCCAGTAGCTCTCTCGCGGAGGGGTGTAGTGAGATGGCAGCATGGCAGGGATGAATGCGCGCTTTCGGTGGGCGCTCGGCTGCGTGCTCGGATTGCTTGCCGCTTTCAACGGCTCCTGCACGCGCGAGAAGGCGACGAAGGATCCGCTGATTTTGGAGGGCCAGCGGCTCTTGCTCACCGATCCGAAAGCCGCGTTGAAGAAGTTTTCGAGCGCAAGAAGTCCGCTCGGCGCCGACGCGCTGATGGGCCAAGGGTTGGCGCAAGAGGAGCTCCACGATTATTCGGCGGCAGAGACGACCTTCGCTGGTCTGTGTCGAACCGCGCCGACTCCGGCAGCGCATCTGGCGCTCGCTCGCGTGCAGCTCATGATGGGCAAAGTCGCCGAAGCCAAGGTCGCGATCGAACGCGCGATCGCAGCCGGGGCCCCCGGGCTCAACCCGCTGCTCTATTCGACCTGTGTCGCGCGAGACGACGCAGAGATCGCCAAGACTTTGGCGCAGCTGGATGCTTGGCGCGCGAAGAACACGAAGCCAGGTGCTCGGCCCGTTCCCGCTGAATTTCACCTGGCGCGCGTCGCGCTGTTCGCGCTTCGGGCGGATATTCAGAAAGCGAGCGAGGCCAAGGCCGAGAGCGCGAGCGCGCAGTTCAGCGACGACGCGGCGATCGTCGGCATGGCGGAGCTCGCGGCTGCCGCGGGTCAACGCGGTTTTGCGTTGCTCCTGCTCGAGAAGCTTGCGAGCTCATATCGGCCGGCAGTGACCCCCCAGGTTGCGGCCCTCGCTCACCGCCTCAAAGCCTACGCGATAGCAGGGAAGGCGCTGAGCTGGCTGTCTCAATCCCGTGACCCCGCCATCGTCAAGCTGCGGGCCTTCAACGACGTGATGACCGGCAGCAAGCAAGCCGTCGGCTCGCTGCAAGCGGCCATCGCTGTGACCACCGAGCCCAAGGAGATCTTGGATTTTCGTCTCTTGCTGACCGAAGCGCTGGTGCGCGCGGGCGACCGAGAGAGCGCGCGCAAGGCGCTCGAGGATATCTTGGCAGAGGCGCCGCAAAGCACGGGTGCGCTGTTGCAGCTGGCGCGGCTCGACCTGCTCGAGAAGCACCCCGAAGCCGCGCTGAGTCGACTCGAACCACTAGGGGAGATCTCGCTGGCTCCGGTTCACGAACTCCTGGCTTCGGCCTATATCGCGAGCAAACGCTTCGACCAAGCCGCGCAGCAGCTCGAACTCGTGCTCAAAGCATCACCCACCGAACGCGACGCGCTGGCCCAGCTCGCGGCCCTGCTCGTACGCAAAGGCGATCGCGAGGCCGCGGTCGCCCGGGTGAACGAGCAGATCGAACGCGCACCGCAGGACGTGGGGTTACGCTTGGTTCTGGCCGACCTATTGCGTCAGCTCAAACGCGAAAAGGAAGCCGAAGCCTCACTCGAGAAGGCCATTGTCGCGCTTCCGGACGAACTGCGGCTGCGCGTCGCACTCGGGCGCTTGCAGCAGGCGCGCAAGGCCAACGACGAGGCTCTCGAAACATTGCGCGCCGCTGAGCGCCAGAGCCCATCGTCCTTGGCCATCGCCGCGGAACTCGCAGCACTGTTTACTCGCATGCGACGCGGCAAAGACGCGCTCCCCTATTACCAGCGGGTGATTCGGCTGGCCTCGGATGATCCCATGCTCCTGAACAACACCGCGATGCTATACGCGGACGAAGTCGGGGATGGCGAAAAGGCGGTCGAGCTGGCCGAGGAAGCGTACCGCCTTTCGCCATGGCGGCCGGAGATCGCGGACACGCTGGGCTGGGCACTCTACAAGCGCTCCGGGAGCGGCGATCTGGATCGTGCGCGCTCGCTGCTCGAGTCGGTCGAGGCACGCAACGAGGGACCGACGGCAAAGTACCATCTGGGCATGGTGCTCTTGGCCTCGGATGCGGCTCGGGCCAAGCAGCTCTTGCGAGAGGCGCTGGCCATGCCCGGCGAATTTCCCGAGGCCGCTGCAGCGCGCAGCGCGCTCAAAGAAGGGACGTAGGCAGAGTGCCTTCATCGCCGCGAGCCGCTGCCGTCTTGCGTTTGGTGTCGGGGCTGGTCGCGCTTTCGGCCGAGTATTTCGTGTTGGCCATCTCGTTCGACGGCACGCGCCTCACGCACGCACAGGGGTGGTGGGCGCATGTCGGCAACGTCAGCAATTTGGTCGCGCTGGGCTTGGTGATCCTGACCGGTACTGCGCTCGCAGGTCGGCGCGAGATTCGCGACGCCTGGCAAGCCCTCATCGTGCAGGGACCGGGACCCGTATCGTGGCGCTTTCTCTGCGTTCACATTCCGGCATTTGCCAGCTTCCTGTGGCTCAGCTGGGCGCTGTTTGCGGCGCCTGGCCTGGTGGGCGCTCATCCGGGAGCAGTGATCTCAGCTTGGTTCGTGGCCGGCCTCGGCAGTTGCCTCACGCTGCTGCGCTTCTTCTTCGGACAGAGCTGGCTACCGCTTTCGCGCGCGTGCGTGACGGCTTTGCCGATCGGCGCGGCCCTGGGTTGCGTCGCGTGGTGGCTCGCGTGGAAGACGCGCTTCGTGTGGCCCTGGTTCGAAGCCCGCACGCTGCCCGTCGCCGGCCTCATGTTGCGCACGATGGCACCCGGGGCATGGGTCGACGCCGACTCTTCGGTCCTGGGTCTCGGTGAGTTCTTCATCACGGTCGAGCCCGAGTGTTCGGGAGTGGAGGGCATCGGCGTGGTGTCGGTGTTCATGGTCGCGTACCTCGCGCTCTTTCGCAGGCAGCTGCGCTGGCCGAACGCGCTCGCGCTGATCCCGGTGGCAGCCGCGTTCGTTTGGCTGTTCAACGCGGCGCGCATTGCCCTGCTGGTAGTGATCGGCGCGCGTGTTTCGGCTTCTGCGGCTCTCGGTGGCTTTCACTCCAAGGCCGGCTGGGTCGGAGTGTGCGGCGTGGCGCTCGGGTTCGTCGCCCTCAGCGATCGAATGAAGCTCTTCGCGCGCGAAATCGAGCCAGCGCCGGTCGAGAAGAACCCTGCGACCGCTTATTGCATCCCCTTGTTCCTCGCGCTCGCGCTGGCGATGATCACCGGGCTCGGTGTGCCCAAAGATGGCATCGACTGGTTGTATGGGCTGCGCGTGCTCGGCGCGGGCGCGTTGCTGTTCGCCTATCGCCGCGAGTACGGGAAAGTCCTGCGCTTCGATTCCTGGGTTCCGGTCGCGCTCGGGGCGCTCGTGTTCGCGGTTTGGCTGCCCCTTTCGCGCTACGGCGCGAACGCCGCGCCCAGTCAGTTGCCCCGCGAGCTCTCCGCCGCGGGCCCCGCCGCTTCCATCGCTTGGTTGGTATTTCGCGTTCTCGGGGCGGTGCTCACTGTTCCGCTCAGTGAAGAGCTGGCGTTTCGAGGTTTCTTGCAACGCCGGCTGATTTCTGCAGACTTCGAGACCGTGGACCAAGGCAAGTTCAGCTGGCCGTCGTTCCTGCTGGGTTCGGCCGCGTTCGGCACGCTGCACCAGAACTGGCTCGGCGGTCTCGTGGCGGGCGCGGTCTACGCGCTTGCCACTTATCGCCGCGGACAGCTGAGCGACGCGATCCTCGCGCACGCGACCAGCAACGCGTTGATCGCGGTCGCAGTGTTGGGTTTCGATCAGTGGCATCTCTGGTGAAGATCGCTCACGGAGCGACGATCGGCGTGGTCGAAAACGGCAACTCGGCCGTGGTCGTCACGATTGGACCCCATGCCGAGCTGCTCGATCGCAGAACCATCGACCTGACCGGGCCCGAGCTGCCGACTCATCCGCACCACCACGAAGGCTCGTGGGCGGTCGGTCGCTATTTGAACACTCCCGGAGCGCGCCGTATTTCACTCGCCGAAGCCGTAGCGCTCGTCGAGCGCGTGCGCGCCGCAGCGACCCTGGGTGCACAGGCGGCGCTCGACGGCATTGCGGCGGCGGTCTCGCTGCCGATCGCGGGCGTCGCACTGCGCATTTGCCCGGAGCTCCCCGCCAGCACCGAGGATTGCATCCGGGACAACCGCGCTCAAACCTATGCCGACACGGTGATGTATCGTCGAGCGATCGCCGCAGCGGCCAGCAGGCGAGGCTGGGGCGTCCACTGGTACGATCGCGAGCGCGTGCGCGCCGAGGCGGCGGCGGTCATGGGGCGCACGGAGATCGAAGGCTATCTGCGAGACCTGGGCAAATCGCTCGGAGCGCCCTGGCAAGCGCCGCACAAGCTGGCGGCCGCAGCTGCCATCGCGGCAACCTCACCGCGCGCGCCCCGAGCGCGCTCCAGCTGACGGCGCCCGCTCAATTCTTCACGATGTCGAAGACCGAGATCCGGTCGTCGGCACCGAACAGAATTTGCGCCGCGCCTTGCACCCATGACCCCGCGTCCACCACCACCACCGGTCGTTGTGATTCCGGATGGTGAGCCCAGCTGATACAGGGCTTGTGGCTGTGCCCGACCACCAAGAGCTCGAGCGGGTTGGGGTTCGGGTACAGCTTTTGGCAGGCTTTGATGGCAATTTGCAGCAATTGCTCGTTGCTCTCGCGCTCCACGAAGCTGCCGATGAATCCGGCCGGCGCTGCCTTGCGCGGGCGGGGAATGGGCACGGGGTCGGGTCGATTCAAACCCACCAGCGCCTTCAACCAGTTGAACACCGTACCTACGCTTCCGCCCTCCTTGTCCAAGAAATCTTCCAGGCTGCGTGCCGCGGTGGGGACGAAGTGCGCGGCCAAGGTCGCGAGCCACACCGCCTGTTGATCACTGGGCGGGCTGGGCACGCCCACCAGATCGTCGACCTGGTGCCCGTGCAGCGCAAAGCAGCGCCCGTTGCTCTCCGCGAGCCCGAAGCCGAACCGGAAGCGATCGCCGTCGGCCACGCGCCGATCCGGCAGCGCATGGGTGAATGACGCATCGTGGTTTCCAATCAGATGCGCGAGGCCGAGCTCTTTGTCCAAGGCGAACAGCCTTTGGTATGCGGGCACATTGTCGATCTTCGCAAATTGCGCCTGAGTCGCGTCGTGACCGATCGCACGCCACACGTCGTACCAGTCGCCCAGTTGCAACACGGATGCGCTCGCCCCTGCCGCGTCCTCGGCGTCGATGAAGTCGTTGATGGCGGCGAGCGTGGCCGTGAAGCGCGTCACGTTGTCCGGGTTTCCGTCCAGGAAAATGTCCCCGCCACTGCCGTCGGAGATATGCACGTCTGGCACGGCAATCAGCGACTGTTGCCCGAGCACGGAAGAGGGAAAATCCACGGTGACGGGCGCGGCCAGGCCGTCCGGCACGTCTGCATTCGCGACTCGCACGTGGTAGCCGCGCGCAGCGAGCAACGTGCGGAACGCGTCCAGCTTCGCTTGGTAAAACGTCATGGTCGTCAGCCCGGGTGAGGGTGCGTGGCGACGCCGATCTCGATCGGCGAAAAGCCGTCCATCTTGCCGTCGTCGTTGGCGTCACAGGGCGCCCACACCACGCGAACGACGAGCTTTCCGTCGCAATACCAGCTGACTCGACCGGTCGCTCGGGGCTTGCCGGGGGCGAGATCGCCGCTCGTCGGGCGAACGTCAGCCGTGTTCTCGCTCTCGTGGCTACAGGTCGGGCCGAGCTTTGCGAGCAGCTGGTCATCGGCAATGCAGGCGGTTCCGGGCACGAGCGAAGTGACCAGTGGCCTGCCATCCGTGGGCTTGGGCCGCTCGAGAATCGTTCCGCCCGCCTTACCCGCGACCACCACCGCACTATCACTCACGACGGCGATTTGCTCGCGGTGAGCACAGCCTGCGAGCAGACCGAGCAGCAGCGCCGAAATGAGCTGCCGTCTCATGGCACGCGAAAGCCCATTTGCTCGGTGAATGCATTGTCGAATAGCCCGATCGGATTCAATACCCGAAAGCTCTCCAGGAAGGCAGGAAGCTTCGGATACAAGGCTTTCAGTCGCTCCTTGGGCATGTCGTTCACCTGGCCCCAGTGCGGTCGTCCGTTGTATTTCTGGAATAGGAAATCGTGATAGGCGTTCAGCGTCTCGCGGGCTTTGGGGGTGCCGAGCAGCGTCGGGACCTCGATCATGCACGTGTCTCGCCCGTACGCCGGTGACAGGTGCGCGCTCGCGCCCTTCACGAAGCGCAGCCCCAAGGGGCTCGTGATGTACAGGCTCTGATCTTTTGCGCGCTGCTGAAAGAAGGCAATCAGATCATCGGTCAGCTCACCGATGTGGTCCGAAGGCACGGCGCACGAGCAAGCGGTCACGGGAGCAAGATTGGGCGCGCCGAAGTTCAAACCCTTGGGCGCGGTCAGCACGACGTTGCTGGCCTGAGTTGCGGTCATCGCCACACCGACCAGAGCCGGCACTGCGGCGGGCTCGTGAGCCATCCACCACGAAAGCAAACGGTACAAGAATTCCGGTCCGCCATATTCGACCACCAGCGCGCGCTCACCGCGGGGTGGATCTTTGGTCTCCGAGCGCTCACCCAGGACACAAAAAACATCGCCATCGACCTGGTAGGGGTTGAGCCAGATCTCGATGCTGTGTAGGCGCTTGCCTGGGCCTTGCTCGGCCAAGAGCGCGGGCAGCCGCGGTTTGAGCTCGCTGAACCGGAATTTGCGGCGGTTCTCCAAGATATTGTAGCCGTCGCGAACTTGGATCGTGACCGAGTAAATCACGCCCAAGCAGCCCATCGACACGGCGCAGGCGCGAAACATGTCGTCGTCCTGCACCAGCTCCACGCCCGGGTTCTTGGCTTTGAATTGGCCAGGATCCGAAATGCCGTCACTCGGTTCGATCTGGAATTGCAGCGCTCGCCGATTGGCGTCGACGGTCACGATGTGCAGAGCCCGCACGTGCTCCGACAGCGGGCCACACCACGCGCCTGAACCGTGCCCTCCCGAAGACATCGTTCCGACGTAGGTCAGCCGTTCATAGCCGGGCTGGTTCAGCAGCGCCTTGCCGCGCGGCCACAAATAGTCGTTGATGGTTTGAATCGTCGCTCCCGCCTCGAAGCGACACAGATGCTCCGCGTCCACCGAGGGTTTGAGCACGCTCTTGTCGACCTCGAGCACGCGGTTGAGCCGCTCGACCATCGGCAGCAAGTAGCCGCGCGTGTCGCCGGTGTTGCCGAAACCAAAGCCGTCGCCAATCGCCTTGATCTGCAGCCAAGCATCCGCGGCGTGCTGCACGGTGGCCAGCAGCGACTGCAAATCAGCCGGGCCTGTGACAACCTTCGGCGTCTGCGGCATGAACAGGTTGTGGCGATGAAAGGGCAGGCGCTCGATGTCGAGCGGGATCAACGCGGGAGCCGGCGCGACCCTTTGCTGTGCTTCCTGGGCGCCGAGCGGATCCGTGCGCGCCAGATCGAACACCTGTTGCGCCTTCGCGGTGTTGCCTGGATCGGCGGAAAGTTCCTTGATTGCTCGCTCGTGGTCGAAATTCGCGTTGGGCACGGGCTTTTCCTGTCAGGGGGCCGAGCAGGCCTTGGCGCTGGTCGCGTCTTGCGCCAGGGTGATGCATTTCTGGAACGCAACGTCGGGCAGCTTGCAGCGCTGCTCGCAGCGGTCCTTGGCGAGGGCGGTCTTGATCGCACCCGTTTCGACCAAGCCAGCGTAGCGTTGGCAGGCTCCACTGCAATCGAACAGGGCGTTGGACGGCGGCTCCGGTGTGGGTCCAGTGCCGCCCGAGGCAATCGTTACCGGCTGGGCAGGGCGTCCGGCGATCAGCACCGGGTCGGTCGTCTCGTCTCCCGCGCGTATGACGGGAGTAGCGGTGCTCGTGCCGTATCGGAAAGGATAAGCCGTGGTCTGCGCGCAGTGCCGATCACTGTCGCCCGTCTCGTGCACCACCACCTCCAGATAGCCATCGACGCCGTTCAGCCGCTTCATGTCGCGCAGCGCGCCGAGCACGGCATCCGGGCCGCAAGCTTTGCCCTGCACTTGGCTGAAGATCACCATCGGCCGCGCGCTATCGACGGGCCGCAGCGACGGCAGGACATAAGCTCGATCGGTCGTGTGCTGACAGCCGAGCACCGCCAGCAAAGCGAGCGCAGCCAAGCACCAACTGCGATTCCAACCTCGTCCCTGACGTCGCATGGAGTGAGAGGTTACACCGCTCTCGATATCGCTGCTGCCGAACCCGCCGAAACCGACTCTCAATCAACGAAATGACTATCGTGTCTGGCGTGTTCGGACAGCGTGCTCGGGTGGCGAATTCGGACGAAGGATTCGAATCTCCCTCCCCGCCGACCTGTCCCAGGGCCGCGGCATGTTCCTCGGCGTTTTTGCACAACTCAGCGCGAACGCGGCCGACCCAGGAGCGTGGTGGTACCATGCCATGGTCATGACCGATTCGTTCCTCGCTTCGCGCACGCGCCCCCAGCGCAGCTACGTGCGGCCGCCGGTGCCGGTCCATTTTCCGGAATCGGCGGAGATGCCTGAAACCGGCACGCATCTCGAGCTGCGCACGGCACTCTACCTCTTGGTGCGCGATTTCGTGGGCATGGCAGGCGCGGTCGGCTCCGAGCAGTTCGTCTACTGGGATCCTTCCGATCCGCGAGAGTGCCTGGCTCCTGATCTGATCGTCCGCATCGGCGCGGCCCCCGGCCCGTTTCCCGTTTGGAAAACCTGGGAGCGCGGGGCCCCGCACTTGGCGGTCGAAGTCGTCAGCCCGTCAGACTCGCGTGAAGCCGAGTGGCTGAAAAAGCTCGCCAGCTATCGCAAATCTGGCATCAACGAGATCGTTCGCTTCGCTGCGGAAGACGCGGTCCGTCCGTTGCGTCTTTGGGATCGCTTCGAAGGAGATCTGGTCGAGCGCGATCTGAACGGCGAACACGCGCTGCTGTGTGACACGCTGGGTGTGCATTGGTGCGTGCGCAGCGACCCCACGCTCGGCCGCGTGCTGCGCCTGTCCCGAGACGCGCTCGGCCAATCGCTGGTCCCCACCGCGGTCGAGGCGGCAGAGAGCCAACGAGCGGCGGCAGAGCGCGAGCGAGCGGAGGCAGAGAGCCAACGAGCGGCGGCAGAGAGCCGCATCGCGGAGCTCGAAGCCGAGCTGCGCCGGCGCTAGGGCCCGGTAAGCCTGCGCGCGGCTTTGGACAGCGAGCGGGCTTTCCGGCTCGGCGAATGAGACTACTTGGTGCCGCTGCTCGGCGGAATACAGGCCTTGTGCCCGTGGTCGTCCGCGGGATCGGCGTAGTCGAAGCTGCTGGAACAGTTGGCCGCGTTGTCGGCAGTGCGGTTTGCGTTGCACTCGGATTTATCGGTGCAAATGCGAAAACAGTAATTGTTCCCATCGTCGTGGGCCACGCAGGTGCTGCCCTCGGGACAATCCAGCGCGCTCGCGCAATCTTCGATGGCGCAATAGCCGCCCTTGAATTGTTGCAGGCAGACGAGCTGGGTCTCTACACCATCGATCATCACCTTCGCGCAGTTGTCGTTGGACTTGCACTCGGCAGCGACGCCGAGCTTATCGGCTTGTGTGCCGTCATCGCTGCTGCCGCAACCCTGAGCCAAGCCTGCGCCGAACATGCAGAGAACGATTCCAAGTCCCCACATCTTGTTGTGTTGCATCACCGAGTCCTCCAAAAGCCCACCAGGCTAGGCTGGATTGGGTTGATGGTCACGCACTACGGCGCTCTTCGGCGCAGCCATCGGCGTCGCGGACGACCTGCCGGAGAAGCGATCGAGCGGCAGAGTGCGAGCTCGACCAAAACGCAGCATTCGCCAGCCCGTCGAAGCCAGAATGGCCGTCAAACTCGTTCGAACGCGCGGCCGAGTGAGCATTTTTCGTTCCCGCGAGGTCGACCGGATCCCGGTGTGGTAGTCAGGTGCGAGGCGCGGGACATGCGCGCCGCCCACTGCCTTGGCCATCTTCCTCAGTTACCGTAGAGAAGACTCGCTCGCGATCGTCGGGCGCATCGACGACTATTTGCGAGCCGAGTTCGGCGACGACGGCGTCTATCGCGATCTCGAAGACATCCCCCCCGGAACTGATTTCGTCGATCACCTCGAGCAAGCGCTCTCCAATTGCGATGTGCTCGTGGCCATCATCGGTCCGCGCTGGCGCGTCGATCGGCTGCAAAACGAAGGCGACTTCGTGCGCGGCGAAATCGAGGCCGCGCTGCGCCGAAATATCCCCACCATTCCGGTATTGGTCGAGGGCGCCCAACTGCCGGCCGCCAAAGACCTGCCCGCGGGCATGCAGCCGCTCGTGCGCCGACAAAGCGTCGAGGTCGAAGCGGGCAGCGACTTCAAGAGCGATGTCGCCCGCTTGGTTGCGGGCATTCACAAACTGCGCGGTCGCTCCCTGCCCGCAGAACGCGCAGAACGCTCCACGCCCGGCCGCCGCTCGCTCGAACCGCTGGTCAAAGCGGGTTCCAGCGTCAGTCCGCGACCCTCGCGCCTCCCTTGGCTGGCGCTGGGACTGGTGCCGCTGTCGGCGGGCGGAGTTTGGCTCGTGGCTTCCGGAAAGCCCGCGGCGGAGGGAGCCAGCGCGGCCAGCGCGGCTGCAGTTTCGGCTGCAGCGAGCCCGTCGACGAATGGCGCGGCACCACCCGCGTCTGCCAGTGCAGCAACGGCGCTCGCGTCCGCCAGCGCGCCCAAACAGCGCCGCGTTCTCAGCACTCCGGTCAGCATCTCTTTCCAAAACGGCGTCTCGCCGACCCCGGCCTACGGCGGCTCGAGCGACGCGACCCTGAAGCAGGCATTGCCGAGCAAAAACTTCGGCAACGAGATGACCCTCGAAGCCGACGGTGACGACGGCAAAGGCGTCGACAAGTCCTTCTTGCTGCAATGGTCGGTGAGCGACATCCCCGCTGGCAGCGAAATAAAATCCGCGATCATCGGCCTCAAAATAAACAACGCCTCGATCCAAGCCTATGACGCCTATGCCCTCTTGCGCCCGTGGGACGCAACGCAGGTCACGTGGCAACAAGCAACCAGTGCAAGCCCGTGGGCGAGCCCGGGCGCGCTCGACGCGAGCGACCGCGGTCCGCTCCTGGGCACGCTCAGCGGCGGCGTCGGCTCGGCGGCAATCCCGCTGAACAGCGCGGGCGTCGCGCTGATCCAGAGCTGGGTCGACGGCGGCACCAACGCCGGCATCATCATCGCCAACTCCACCAACACCGACGGCGCCGACATCGCCTCGAACGAAAGCGCCGCCGCGGCGTCTCGCCCGAAGCTCACTGTTTCGTATCTTCCGCCCGATCCAGCGAGTGGGACGTAGGCGCGGGACTCAGTTTGAGACACTGGTGATACGGGCCCCCGTTGGCTTGCGGTTCCGAAACGCAACAGCCGCGAAGCTGAGACGGGCCTGGCGAATTCCGTCGGGCCGACCGCGGCAGGGCTGCGCGCATTAGATAACCGACGAATTCACGTCGGCTTCCTCAGTCCGGTGTTCCAGCGGGCGTCGACTCTGCCGGTCCCATCGATCCTGATGTGGCGACCGTCTGCTCGCTCGCCAGGGTCGCTCTCCAAGCCATTGCGGTGGAGTGACGATGGGACGTCGTCGAACGGGACGTACTTGCAATCCCAGAACGAAGTGTCCAGCGGATCACCGCCCCATGGGGTTGGATAGCACGCGCGCCTGCATGACCCGGGCCCAATCCGCGAGCATCGAGCACCACTCGGGATAGTCATTATGTGTCATCTATCGCAGTTTCCTGCGAGTTTGACCCCTTCCCAGGACATTCGAAGCTGTCACAATGGTCATGCGTGATGGTGAGTCCAAACTGCGCAATGCATCGGAGTACGACGAACCGCGTCGCTTCCACCTTTGCATTGCTCACGCTGCTCGGGCTGGTTTCCTGTCAGGAACTGAGCCCCACGGCGGGGCGGGAAGAGCCTGCGGCGATGACGACTCAGGCGTTGCCGGCGAGTGCCGTCGGGGAGTGGACCGCGTACCCGACCGCGGAGCGCAAAATGCATTCCGGGGTCGCGCTCGGCGACGGCAGCGTCTTGGTTTGTGGGGGCCTGACGAGCCCGGCGAATCAACCCGTCGAGAATTGTAGTCGATTGAGCTTCGATGGGATGACGCTCCGCTCACAATCGTTTCCGCTTCCGAAGGGACGCATTTCTGCGACGCTTACGCTGGTTTCTCCAGATCGCGTGCTCCTCGCGGGCGGGCTCAACTCGAGCTACGAACCAGAGCAGACACTCCTCTCGGTGCCGCTTGGCTCGTGGACGGACGGTGGGAACATCTGGGAACCGGCGGCTGACATCCGTCGCGTCGATCACACAGATTCGCTGCTCGACAGGAGCCTCGTCCTGATCGGTGGGATCAAGGATAACAAATACCTGGCCTACATCGACGTGCGTTCGGAAGAAGGCCAATGGAGTCAAGTCGTACCGGATGGCGATCTTCACGTCCGCACCTACCACACGGCCACTGTGCTGAAGACACCGCCCGGCAGCCCTGCGCGCGTGCTGATCCTGGGTGGCCACGTTGCCGGCGGTAAACGTCTGAAGTCCGGCTTCGTGTTCTCGCTGCCTCAGACGATCAAGCCAATTGCGGACATGCCGGAAGAGCGCGATGCTCACACGGCTACATTGCTCGACGACGGCTCCGTGCTCGTGGTGGGCGGAACCACCGATACCGGGCCGGCGCCGGCTGTGCGCTACATTCCCGAAAGCAACAGCTGGGTGAGCGCCGGACCGACCAGCCCGCGTGTCAGGCATGCGGCGGTACGCTTGGGCGCGGACGTGATCGTGGTCGGCGGGCAGGTGAACGATGGGACCTCCCCTTTTCTCGGCCGGGACGAGGCTCCGGCTGATGCGAATATTGCGCAGCGCTACTCGCTGGCGAACAACGAGTGGTCCCCCTTTCCTCTGTTGCATCAAGGACGATCGCTGTTCCAACTCCTCGCACTCGATCAGACCCACATTATCGCGGTCGGCGGTACGAACGGATCCAAGACACTCCCGAACTCGGAGGTTTTCACGGCAGGGGCTCTCGGTGACTCCCCTCCCGATAAGAGCGGGTGTGTGTCGGGCTATTTCGCTGACGGGGTTTGTTGCGATGCCGAGTGTGACAAGCAATGCCAGCGCTGCAACGACCCAGCAAAGCTAGGCGTGTGCCAGCAGGTCAGCGGAGCGCCACCAGCCGGCAAGAGTTGCGGTAATCTCCAGTGTCCGGCACAGGGGCAGGGCGATTGCCCCTCGAACTGCGACGCGAACAATCCGTGTCTGGTCGGATACTATTGCACGAGCACGGGGCAATGCGATGAGCTGAAAGGGTTCGGCGTCCAGTGCAAGACCGGCGGCGAATGCGCCGGTGACGCGCCTTGTGTGGACGGCTCCTGTTCCGAGAGATGCGATGCGAGCACGCCGTGTCGGGCTGATTTTTTCTGCGCGGGAGCCGTGTGCCACGCGAAGAAAGCCATCGGACGCGCGTGCGGTGCAGCCAGCGAATGTTCCGACTCGCATTGCGTGGATGGTGTCTGCTGTGAATCTTCCTGTCTTGGTTCCTGTGTCACGTGCAATGCACCAGACCAGCCGGGTCTGTGTCTGCCGCTTGAGAAAGGTGCGGTTTGCGGAGAGCCGCAATGCACGAGTGACGGCTTCCAGCCGCCGAGTACATGCGACGGCGCCGGGACGTGCATGGGCGAGCCGACGACCGTTTGCGCTCCGTATGTTTGTGACAATAAGCACTGTCTGAGCGAGTGTGGGGATGAGCACCCCTGCGTTGGCGAGGGCTACCATTGCCACGGGGGCAAATGCCTGCAGTGCGACGAGAACGCTTGTAACGAAACAGGCTACCGCTGCGACACGACGGTAGGCGAATGTCGAACGTCCTGCCAGACGAGCAAAGGCGACTGCGCGGGCGGTTATTATTGCCACCCGTTGGAGCACCGCTGCGTGGAGGCAATTCCTTTTCCGGCGGGCGCGCTCCCGGCCTGCGGCATGACGAGAAAACCCGTGCATTCTCGGCTTCCGCTGGTCGCTCTGGCATCAGTTCTGTGCGCCGTCGCGGCTCGGCGCAAGCTGCGTACGAGCCGCCGTGTATCCTGAGCGCCAGTTCAACGAGTGCTCACCGTTCGAGTTAGGGGGCGGGCTCCTGGCAGCAATCGTTCCGGGGAAAGATTGCGATCGATCGTAGGCATTCCCGCCGGAACGGGCGACGCTGGACCAGTGACTTCCCGGTTACAATGAAGTGCGCGGTGTAAACACCGATTCGGAAGCTGCGCAGGTCTTTTTGGTAACGCCCGGGCGCGGTCTTGGTGAGATGGAGCGTTTGCTTTCCGCCGTCGGGATGAGTCAGCTCGACGTGCACGCTGACCCCTGTGTGATCCCACGTTTGCCCGTACTCGCTCAGCGCGACCGAGAATAGGAGATCGGACCCGACTGTGAGCCCCGACGCCGTGAGTTGCGCGTCGAGCCGGAGGTCCGTCTTTGCGACCACCATCAGATTGAAGTGAACAGGAGCATCATCGGACGAAGCATCGACCAGGCCACGGGAAACGGTGACTGTGGGCACACGAACCTCATCAGGCTTCGGTTGTTCCAGGAGGACAGTGCGACGTGCGATCACGAATCCGTTGCCGCTGACATCCTGATCTTCGGACCCGTTGCCGCATCGTCGATGATGCCCGTGATGCCCGTGATGCCCGTGATGCCCGTAGTGCTCATCATGCCCATGATGTTCGTTGCCCCCATCCTGCGGATGATGCCCATCAGAAGGGCTCGGCGCGACCGGCAGATCCTTCACGCCGATCTGAAGGAGCGTCGCTCGATTCGAAAAAACGATCACCTCGAGTTCAGTGTCTGCTTCAGTCACGTGAACCGGAAAAGTCAGCTTTTGACCCGGCGCCAATGAGCCTTCGGGATCGGTAATGAAGGAGCTGGCGCTGACGTCGATCAACAACTGGGTGAGCAATTTTTCGACCTTGAAGTCGCCGAGGGCCTGCGTCGCAAACATGGTGTAACCGCCCGTAGATACCATCCTGTCGGAATTGATGACCGAAGTCGTCCCATCGTCGACGATGAACAAGGCGGAGGTCGGATTGGTTGGTTTGGCAATTCGACCTTGGTTTTGCCCGTCGGTCACCAGCACGACCGTCGCGGTCGACGAGGGCACGGTCAAATTGCGGGCACCGTTGAGTGCCGATTGGATTGATTTGTTTGCGGGCGCGTTGGGATCAGGAACGAGGAGGGGGATCACGGCGTTGGCGTGGTCCCGCTGCGTCTGGTTCGCGCCGCCGCGATCGGCATGCGGGAAATTTTGAGATGGAATGGTCGTGTTGTTATCGCTGAAGCTGCTGACGCCGAGTGTGTCGTCACTGCGAAACAGCGCGACTACACGCGGGAAGGCTGACTGGAGCCGGGCGAGGTGATTCGGGTTGTCGGCAGTGAGCATGGAAGAACCGAAATCGAGGGCGAAAATGACATCCTTCGATTGCTCGGGACTCGCATTACCGGTAAGGGTGAACTCGAGAAAATCCAACGGGGGGGCGGTCGGTGCCGCCGTCGGATCAAACACTTCAATCCGATAGCGCGCGCTGTAGCTGGGCGCTGGCGGCAGACTAGCTCCGGTCGGGTCGAAGAAATCCGAGAACGAGGCGTAGGCCGTGAAGAAAAGCTCCGGGGTCGTGCGGGGATCGAAGGCCGGGGTCGCTGATACGACGAACGGGGTCGTGGGCACGGCGTTCCAAACGCCGGGAATCTCTTGAATCGCAAAAGCAGCGGTCGGAGACGTCGTGTCCAGGAATCGCACACGCACCTGGGCCTGTGTCGCGGAAATGCCCGGCGCCGGGGGCACATTGATGTGAAGTGGTACCAACAGCTTGCGTGCTTTCTGCCCAGCGAACGGCGCTGCATTACAACCTATACTAATCGTCATCTTCGACTCCTCCGCGCTCCGCGACCCGACGTGAACGGTTCCAGCTCCGCTCTTGGTCGTCAATCTTGGTTCGAGCGGCCCGTTCAAATGACTACAAATCGTGCCGGTCTGGGGCTCTTGGCTCGCAGACCCGATTGCCACCGCGTTCGCCCGATGACCGGACCCGGGATGGGGTATCCCTTGCATTCGGTCCCGATCCGTTCCCCGAAATGGGTATAGTGCTTGGGGTCGCAAGCTGGAATTCAAAGAGGAGGTCAGCCATGGGCTTACCCGCACGCGTTAGCTCGAAATATTTTGCAGCTGTCATGTTGAGCGCGTTGTTGGCGAGCAGCCTCACCGCTGGCTGCTCCGATGACGACTATCCGCTCGACAAGGGCAGTGCCGGCACGAGTGCTTCCGCCGGCGACGCCGGGACGAAAGATGACGCCGGCTCAGCGGGTGAAGCGCCGATGAGTGGCGGGTCCACGTCGCACGCGGGAGCCAACCATGGCGGCGAACCAAGTCACCTCGGCGGCTTTGGCGGGGATACCAGTAGCGGCACCAGCGGCAACAGTGGCGGTGGCACGACCGGCAGCAGCGGGACGGCCGGAAGTAGCGGAGCAGGCAGTGGCGCAGGCGGCACCGGCGGCATCAGCGGCGGCGGCACCGGCGGCATCGGTGGCATCAGCGGCGGCGGCATCAGCGGCGGCGGCACCAGCGGCGGCGGCTCCGGTGGCATCAGCGGCGGCGGCGGCGGCATCGGCGGCATCGGTGGCATCAGCGGCGGCGGCACCGGTGGCATCAG
>DASSMT010000432.1:0-4174 GCA_035688655.1 Polyangiaceae bacterium
GGAGCTGAAGGTGACCCCACCCACGCCAAACAACCTCAAAATATCGCGTCTTTCGTAGTTCATCCGCTGCTCCTGGGCGCGCCGCGCGCCTTGTTTTTGCTTGCCCAGGACCAACGCGGCGCTCGCGTCGATGGTTCCGAAGTTTGTGCGCTGTTTCGATGATCACTCGGGACTTGCTGATCCGCGTCAGTCGTTTCGAGCGCCCGCGGCTACCCAGGCGATGATCGCGTCGCGACCGGCGGCGTTTTCGAGCTGCGCATCGAGTGGCATGTTTCCACCATCGGGATTGATCCAGGTGAGCGGTGAGCGGTGCGCGTCCGCGATCATCGAGCGGGAGGGCCGAGCCGGGTCGATCAGGCCGACCTCCAGCATCCCCTCATAGCACTCGTCCTTGGTCGGACCGCAGCGCCACACGTTGTGCCCGGGGTCGGCGTGACAGCCCATCGTCGCACAGTGGCCCGGGGTGCCAGGTGCGAAATACGTAGCGAAGAGCTCGCCATAGCTCGGCGCTGGTCCTGCGTCGCTGGGCGGTATGGATTCAGGCGTCGTGCCAGCGGTCGTCGCGGCATCCGGAGAAGCGCCACACGCGACAATCGACAAACCCAGAAGCAGACTCACGGCAATCAGCGCTCGATTCATGGGGCTATCAACGTCGCGCTCGGCGAAAGGTTCCTCGAGCACGGTGATGGAACGATCGCCAGCCGCGGTTCGTTGAGTTGCTCGGAGGTCCACCACATGTATGAACGAACCGTCGCTGCTGTCATTCTCTTCTCTTGGTGTGCAGCCTGCTCGTCGAGCTCCGACGCGGCCTCTCCCCCCGCGGCAATTCCGGCTCCGGCGCGCAAAGCCTACGTTGGTCTGTTCGGCGATCAAGCCGTAGCGGTGCTCGACACCGTGAGCAAACGAGTGCTCAAAACCATCCCGGTCACTGCGCCAGATGGCCTGATCGTGACTCCGGACGGTCAAAAAGTGTACGTCTCGAGTGGCGACTCTGGCAGCGTGAAAGTCGTTGGCACTCACGACGACACCATCACCGCGTCTATCGACGTCGGTGCAAAGCCGGCGGGGATCGCGGTCACGCCGGATGGCATGCGCGTACTGGTCTCGGTGGCGGGTGCTGACGAAGCAGTGATCATCGATACCAGCACGGACTCGGTACTGAAGCGCGTTTCGGTCGCAGCAGCGCATTCGAGTTGCATCACCGCGGATGGACGCTGGGCCTACGTCGGCTCGCAGGCGACGAGCGCACCCGCGATCGTCCGCATCGATCTCATTGGAGACACCGCGCCTCGGTCGTTCCCAGTCGACAAATCGCCACGCGCGCTATCCTGCACGTCGAACGAGATCTACTTCACCGTGGTCGGACTCGATGCCGTCGAGCTCATGGACCCGACAACTGGCACCCTCGGCACACCGATCGCCAGCGGCGGTTCGCCCCACGATCTGCGCCCCACCGCCGACGGCAAGTTCGAGTTGGTCGTCAGCCAGACCGCCGGCGACTTGGAGCTCATCGATCGAGCCTCGGACACCGTTGCCACCAGCGTGCCTACCGGCAAACTCGCCCACTGGATCACCCTCTTCAGCGATGGCACGGGCGCCTACGTGACCAACGAAGGCGACAACAACGTGGTCGCCGTCGACCTCGCCAGCAAGCGCGTGATTGACACGATCGCGATCGGCAATGCGCCGCGTAAGATGGCGCTTCAGCCGTGAGGGGGACCGTGGCTCGAGGAAGAGATCTCGGGGTGAGCAGGGACGAGGTTCGGCTCCGTGCGAACCCTCGTTCCCGTTCGACCCACGCGCGGATAGTCTAGGGAGCCCCGGCGATCGGCACTTCGGTCGCAATGCCGCCGATCAGTCCGGTTGCCTCGTAGACGACGCGTGAGGTCCCGCTCTGCTCGTCGATTTCCGAGATCTGCGAGTTGTCTGCGGTCGACGAGTCCACGTACAGCTTGCCGTTCTGTTCCGCCATCATCAGGGCGCCGCCCGGGCCGAGAGCGTAGGTCCTGAGCGTCGCGCCCGTTTTTCCGTCGAGCTTGGCGATCGCGTTCACCTCCTCGTTGCAGAACAGCACGAACACGCTGTCCTGATTGGCGACGACGCTCATGCAGTCGCCGGCCCCGTCACCGAATTCATCGCTGAGGGCGCGGACGTAGACGGCTTCATGGCTCGATTCGTCCAGCTTCAAGAGAGGAAGTCGCTTCTTCGATTCATCGAAGATCCACAGAGTATTTTTGACCTGGGCCATATCCCCGTAGCCAGAGAGATCCTTGCGGGGGCCAGTCACGTTGGCCGGATCTTCGCCCAGCACGATGGTGTCCTCTACGGCGAGCGTCTCCGGGTCGAGTTTCATGACGGCGAACCCGTCAGAGCGAAGCAGCCAGACCGCGTCCGAATTCACGAACATCCGTTGCGCGCTTTCGCCGACGTCCTCACCGAATATGTCCACTCGCGCGCGTTCGCGGAGGCTCTTCGCATCGACCCGTACGAGCGGCGGTCCCATGGGATTGTCGCCCATCGGCTTGGCTCCGCTCGCGATGTAGGCTGAGTCGGGGCCGAGCGCGAGCGCACTAATGCCCCACGTCTCCACCGTGTCGATGGGCAGCACTTGCGTCGTGCCCGCTTCGCGATCGAGAACCGCCACGGCCCCTTTAGAGGTCGTCAGCCAAACCTGCTGGGGGCCGGGCACGAGGTCGTAAATGTCGCCCTGTATGTTCAGCAAATTGGCCGCGATTCTGCCCTTGCCGGTGGCTAGATCGACCTCCCGCAGCGTCAGGTAGTCGATCACCCAGAGCGCGGGCCCCGATGTCCCGACCGCCGCGCTCCCGCCGCTCCCGCCCGAGGCCCCCGAGCCCCCCGAGCCCCCGGAAGCCCCCGAACCCCCCGAAGCGCTCGGGCTCGTGCCTGCGCTCGCGGCAGTGCCGCCTACGCCGGATCCCGTATCCGCGTCCTGGGGGCTACAAGCGGCACCCGCGGCCGTGAGCGCGAGGAGCAAACTCGCCTTGAGCCCTACCATCTCCAACCGTCCTCTTTCGCATTCCCTCGACTTCATGATCCACCTCGTTGGTCAGCTGTGCCTACGTCCCTCTTGGGCCGAGCCTTCCCTGCCCGTGCCCGCTCCACGTCGCACCAGCGGGACGCGGCGCAATATTGCCCATTAGGCCAGCTTCTGCACGCAGGCCGTCTCTCGAACTCCCACCATCGCGAGTGAGCCGCGAAGGCTTGCCGCAAACTGTCGAGTACGAGCCAGAGCGGGTCTATCAATGCGAGCGGTAGTCGCGACGCCGAGACAAGCAATGGGTTGGGCAGCGCGGGCAGCCGAGGTTCCGGGTGCCCTCGTCTCGTAGGCCACCCCTTCCGAAGCGGAAGTGGGCTCCTCGCTGCCTCACCTGGCTCGCGGCTGCGCGCGGCGGCGGAGCCATTCGCGGCGCTTTGCTTGAGCCGCACCACGAATCATGAGAGACCAAACAACATGATCCGACTATCCAGGGCGGGGGTGGGGCTCGTGTGGATCGCCTCAGCGTGCAGCGGGCCTACGAGAAATTTCAATGCCGCAGGAGGCGGTGCGTCTGCGCAATCTGGCGCGCCTGCGCAATCTGGCGCGTCCGGGCGATTCGGCGCGTCTGGGCAATCCGGGGCATCTGGGCAATCCGGCGCGTCTGCGCAGTCCGGCGCGTCTGAACAGACTGCGACCAGCGGAGCCGCCTTTGGTGGAGCCCCCGCGGCCGCTGGTGGCAGCAGCGACACTTCGGGGGGAAGTGGCATCTCAGGCAGCAGCGGCGCGTACACGGCAGGGGGCGGCGCGAGCGCGAGCGGCGCTGCTGGGCGCGGAGGAGCGGGCGGTGCTGGGAGTGGTGGTGCAGGCAACGGCGGGGCCGGAACCGGCGGTATGGTCGCGGGCGGCGCGGGGATCGGAGGCATGCCCGCGGCCACCCCGTTTAAACTGCTGCTGAGCACTACTGGGATTGCTGGCGCCCAAGGCACTGCACAGGCCAGTCCGGTCGGGACTAGCTGTGGCACGGGTTGTTTGTCCTACCCGCAGGGGCAGGCCGTGGCGATCACGGCGACTGGTAGTGGCACCGCACTATTCGGGGGCTGGGGTGGCGACTGCACGGGCACCGTCGCCACCTGTAACTTGACGATGTCCGCTGACAAGAGCGCAGTAGCTCACTTC
>DASSMT010000022.1:0-6406 GCA_035688655.1 Polyangiaceae bacterium
AGCTCTGGCGCGCGAGCCGGCTCAGGCCGCGCCGTAACCCCCGCCGCCCGGGGTTTCGATCCGCAGGCGATCACCGAGCTTCACCTCGAACACGGCGTGGCCCGGTACCGGCAGACCATTGTGGAAGTTTCGCGCGGGCAGACCAGGCTGACCGCCGGCGAGCCCGAAGGGCGCGCTCTGGCGGCGCTCGCCGAGCAGAGACACGGTGAGCGGTTCCAAGAACTCGTATTCGCGACAAGCTCCGTCACCACCCGGGTACACGCCTTGGCCGCCCGAACCATGCCGCACCGAGAACTCGCGAATGCGGACCGGAAAACGCTGCTCGATGATCTCCGGATCGGTGATGCGCGTGTTGGTCATGTGCGTGTGCACGGCGCTGGCTCCGCGGAAACCGGGGCCTGCGCCCGCGCCGCCGGCGATGGTCTCGTAGTAGCCGAAGTCAGCTCGACCGAAGCTGACGTTGTTCATGGTGCCCTGGCTGGCGGCGGCGCGACCCAGAGCGCCAAGCAGCACGTCCACCACGCGCTGCGAAGTCTCGACGTTGCCACCGGCCACTGCCCGACCGGACGACGGATTCAAGATGCTGCGTTCCGGAATGTGCACGCTGACGTCACGCAAGCAGCCGCTGTTGAGCGGGATGGCGCGTCCCACCAGTGCGCGCAGCACATAGAGGACCGCTGCCAACGTCACGGCGCGTGGCGCATTCAGGTTCCCCGGCGACTCCGCGCCGCTGTCGGCAAAGTCGATGACGAGCTTGCCGTTCGCCGCGCGTAAGTTGACGGCGATCGGCGTGCCGTCGTCGAGCGCGTCGCGAAAGCTGTATTGGCCTTCGGGCAGCTCGCGAATCACGCGCGCCACGCTGTCGCCCGCCAGCTCCTGGACGGCGTGCATGTAACGCGCAACCTGAGCCTGCCCGCGCTCCCGAACCAGTTGATGCAGTAACCGCTCCCCGGTGCGAGCGGCCGCGAGCTGTGCCTCCAAGTCAGCCAAATTCTGCCGCGGGTGCCGCGCAGGATACGGACCCTGGGCGAGCTTTTCGAGGATCAGCGCGCGATCGAGCGCCCCCTCGCGAGCGAGCGCGAGCGCGCTGAAAACGCAGCCTTCTTCGGCCAGGTGGCTCGAAAATGCCGGCATCGAGCCGGGCGTGATGCCGCCGATGTCCGAGTGATGCCCGCGCGTCGCGCTGAAGAACCGCAGCTCACCTGCCGCGTCGTGCACCGGCAGGACCACGGTCATGTCCGGCAAGTGCGAACCCCCCGCATCCGGAGCATTGGTCACGAAGGCATCGCCTGCGCGGAGCACCGGGTGCGCTGCGAGAACGGCGCGCACCGATTCACTCATTGCGCCCAGGTGTACTGGGATGTGCGGTGCATTCGCGACCAGGCCGCCCTGCGCGTCGAAGATGGCGCACGAGAAATCCAGGCGTTCGCGGATGTTCGTGCTTTGAGCCGTGCGTTGCAAGGTATGCCCCATCTGCTCCGCGATGGACATGAAGGCGTTGCTCATCACCTCCAGCGTGACCGGATCGGGCGGGCTGCCGCGCTCTTGGTCTCGAGATTGTGCGCTTTCGAGCTCGCTTGGGTGTTCGGCAATGGAACGCGCGAGCAAGATGCCGTCGGGGCGGCACTCGAGCTCGAAGCCCGGATCGACCACGATCGTCGCGATGGCTTCGGCGATCAGCGCTGGGCCCCGGATCTTGGCTCCCGCCGTCAGCGCTTCGCGCTCGAAGACCGGCACTTGTGCATGACGCTGGCCGTGATGAAAGAGCGCAGTATGGCGACTGGGCTCGGGCGGAGGCCCGCTCGGCAAGGCGGTCAGGGCGGCGCTGCCAAGGCTTTCAGGGACGCGCGCTTCCACGCGCAGCGCGGTCACCTCGAGCTCTGCGTCCGGTCGGGCGTGCCCGAAGCTTTGGGCGTGCAGCGCCTCGAAGCGCTGGCGCAGCTCACTCGCACGGCTCGCACCGTCCAGCCACGGCAAAGTCAGGGTCGTCTCGCTGCCCGCGTAGCGAAGATCGAGACGGCGAACGCACCCGGCACCCGTCGTGCCCGCCTGCGCCGTCACGATTTCCCGCGCTCGCTGCTCGAGGTCCGCGAAATTGGCCTCGAAAGAAGCCAAAAGCGGCTCGCTCAAGGGGCGCGCGCCGGCGTCCAGCGAAAGGTGGTGGCTCAAATCAGCCAACGCCATGCCGTACGCAGACAGCACGCCCGCAAGCGGATGAAACACGATGCTGCCGATCCCGAGCAGGCGCGCGAGCTCGCAGGCATGCTGTCCGCCGGCGCCGCCGAACACGACCAAGGCGTGCTCGCGCACGTCGAAGCCGCGCGCGACCGAAACCTGACGCAGCGCTTCGGCCATGTTGTGATTGGCGATCTCGAAGAAGCCCTGGGCCACGCGGTAGAGGTCGGCATCGTGGCCGCTTCCGCGGAGCTGGGCGGCGATTTGCTCCAAGGCGGTCAGGGCCGGCGCGCGCTCGAGCGGGAACGGGAAGCGATGCGTGGCCAAGCGCCCGAGGGCCAAGTTGACGTCGCTCACGGTCAAATCGCGAGCTGCTGGGCGGCCGTAACAGAGTGGCCCGGGATCGGACCCGGCGCTCTCGGGGCCGACCGTGAGGCGCCCGTCGCGCAGGCTGCAAATCGAGCCGCCGCCCGCGGCAACGGTGTGGATTGAGAGCATCGGGGCGACCACGCGCACGCCCGCCAGCTCTCGCTCGTAGCGACGCTCGAATTCGCCGGCGTAGCGAGAGACATCGGTCGAAGTCCCGCCCATGTCGAACCCGAGCACCTGCTCGAGGCCCAAGCTGCGCCCAATGTGCGAAAGAGCCACCGTGCCCGCTGCTGGACCGGAGAGCAAGGCGTTCGGGCCGCGAAAGTGCTCGGCGTCGCACAGGCCACCGCTCGATTGCATCAAGTGCAGCGTGCTCCCGGGCAGCTCGGCGCGCAGCGTGTTCAGGTAGCGCGAAAGGCGTGGCGTCAGATAGGCATCGACGCAGGCGGTATCTCCGCGCAGGAGCAGCCCAATGCGTGGAGCAAGCTCGTGCGAGAGCGACACCTCAGCGATGCCCGCGGCGCGGCAAAGCTCACCGAGCTCGCGTTCTAGCGCGCCGCGCCGGTGATCACCGAGCACCACCACGGCCACGCTGTCAATCCCGCGCGCTCGCAGCGCCGAGAGCTCCTGCCCGAGCCGCGCGGGGTCGGGCCGCTCGAGCGGGTTACCTGCGCGGTCGCAGCGCGCGTCGACCTCCAGCACCTCGTCGTACAAGATGCTCGGCTTGCGAATCGCGAGCTCGAACAGGTCGGGCCTTGCTTGCGTGCCGATGCGCAGCAGATCGCGGAAGCCGCGCGTGATCAAGAGCGCGAAGCGCTCGCCCTTGCGCTCGAGTAACGCATTGGTCGCGAGCGTCGTGCCCATGCGGATTCGGCAGGCGGGGATGGGCTGATCTGCACCCAGGCCGAGCAACTGACGAATGCCCTCGAGCGGCGCGCGATCCGACGACAACACCTTGGCCAGGCGCACCGTCCCGCGTTCGTCGACCCCCAAGCAATCGGTGAACGTGCCACCGCGGTCGATGAAGAAGTCCAAAGCTCGGAGCCGCCGTACGCCGGCTAGTTCAAGAGCCGCGGATGCGGAACACCCTGAGCATCGACGCCGCGCAGGTCGAACGTGAGCGCGCCATTTTCCGCGCGGACGATCACGTGCCCACCGTGCTCGAGCTGACCGAACAGGAGCTCATCGCCGAGCGGCTTCTTGATCTCGTCTTGGATCAACCGACCCAGGGGTCGGGCACCGTTCGATTTGTCGTAACCCTTATCCGCCAGGTAAGTGCGGGCCGATTCGGCGAGCTCGATCGTGACGTCGCGATCGGCCAGTTGATCGCCGAGCTCACGGATGAACTTGTCGACCACGCGGCCCATCACCGCCGGCGACAGCGGATCGAAAGCGATCCGCGCGTCCAAGCGGTTCCGGAACTCGGGGCTGAAGGTGTTGCGCAGCGCGAGAGAATCATTGCCTTGCGCGTCGCGGTTGCCGAAGCCCACCAGGCCGCGGGCCATGTCTTGCGCGCCCACGTTACTGGTCATGATCAACACCACGTGTCGGAAATCACCCTGTTTTCCGTTGTTGTCGGTGAGGGTCCCGTGGTCCATCACCTGCAGTAGCACGTTGAACACGTCCGGGTGCGCTTTCTCGATCTCGTCCAGCAAGAGCACCGCGTGCGGAGTCTTGGCGACCGCTTCAGTCAGCAGCCCACCGCGATCGTAACCGACGTAGCCCGGAGGCGCGCCGATCAACCGCGACACGGTGTGTCGCTCCATGTACTCGCTCATGTCGAAGCGAATCAGCTCGATGCCCAGGGTCTTGGCCAGTTGGCGAGCGGCTTCGGTCTTGCCGACGCCGGTCGGGCCGGTGAACAGGTACGAGCCGATCGGTTTTTCCTTCGGCCGCAGCCCGGCGCGCGAAAGCTTGATCGCCGAGGCCAGCTCGGCGAGCGCGCGATCTTGGCCGAACACGGCCTTCTGCAAATCCGACTCGAGATTCTTGAGTGCCGACTTGGCGTCGGTCGTGACCTGACGCGGCGGGATTTGCGCCATGCGGGCGAGCACGGCTTCGATGCGGTCGACGTCGACGATCACCGTTTCGGCGTCGATCGCGGCTTCCAGCTTGGCGTCGGCTCCGGCTTCGTCCATCAAATCGATGGCCTTGTCCGGCATCTTCTTGTCGCGCAGATGGCGGTCGGCGAGCGTCGCCGCCGCTTCCAGCGCGGCGTCGGTATAGGCGACGCCATGGAACTCTTCATAGCGAGCGCGCAGGCCCTTGAGGATTTGAATCGTCTCGCTCAGGCTCGGCTCGAGCACGTCGATCTTTTGGAAGCGGCGAGCGAGCGCGCGATCTTTTTCGAAGTGTGAGCGGAACTCCTCGAAGGTCGTGGCACCGATGCAGCGTAGCTTGCCGTTGGCCAAGGCGGGCTTCAGCAGGTTGGCCGCATCGAGCGTGCCACCGCTGGCCGCGCCGGCGCCGACCATGGTGTGGATCTCGTCGACGAACAGCACTGCGTGCGGCAGGCTCTCGAGTTGTTTGAGCACGGCCTTGACGCGGTTCTCGAAATCACCGCGAAAGCGCGTACCAGCCACGAGCGCGCCCATATCCAGCGCATAAATCACGACTTTTGCCAGCGGCGCCGGGATGTCCTTGGCCACGATTTTGGCCGCCAGGCCTTCCACGATCGCGGTCTTGCCGACGCCGGCGTCGCCGACGAACATCGGGTTGTTCTTGCGCCTGCGGCACAGCACTTGGATCGCGCGGCGCAGCTCTTTGTCGCGGCCGACCAGGGGCTCGATATTGCCGGCCTTGGCCTGCTCGTTCAGGTTGATGGCGAACTTGGCGAGGGCATCGGCGGGTGGCGCAGCGTCGCTGTCTTCGTCGTTTTCGGCGGCGCGCTCGCCGGACGTGAGGGCGTCTTCGTCGTCACCGTCTTTGGTCACGCCATGCGAGACGAAATTGACCAAATCATAGCGAGTGAGCCCAGCTTCGGTCAGCGCGGCGACCGCGGGGGAGTCCAGCTCACTGAAGATCGCGATCAGGACGTTGTGCCCTTTGAGCTCTTCCTTGCCGCTGTTTTGCACGTTGATCGCAGCGCGGCTCAGCACCCGCTGAAAGCCGCGGGAGGCGCTCAGGTCGAGCTCCTGCGGTTCGGGCACGCGGCTCACTTCTTCATCCAGAAAGCGATCCAAGGCGCGTTTGAGCTTGTCTACGTTGCCGCCGGCGGCCTTGGCGGCGCGCGCCGTGGCGGGATCTTGCAAGAGCCCGTAGAGCAGGTGCTCGACGGTCATCACGTCGTGACGGCGACGGATGGCTTCACTCTGCGCGAACGCGCAGGCTGCTTCGACCTCAGCGCTGACTTTCACTCGGACCCTCCGAAGCCTTCTGGTTCTGCAGTGCACTTGAGCGGGTGGCCATGCTCTTTCGCATAGTCCATCACCAGCGCCGCTTTGGTTTCGGCGATATCGCGGGTGAATATGCCCGCTACGCCCCAGCCCTTGCGATGGATATTGAGCATCACCGTCGTGGCGCCCGTTTCGTCCAGATGAAAAAACTTCATCAGCACGTGGACCACGAATTCCATCGTGGTGTAGTCGTCGTTGTGGAAAACGACCACATACTTGCGGGGGCGTTTGGTTTTCGGCCGTTCAGCGATGGCGAGGCCGTCATCGCGGTCCGGATTCACTCGCTCATTGGGCGGCATGAAGTACCGGGTGAATCTGAGCACGGTCGCCCCAAATGTCGAGGGGCAGTCGGCATCCGGCCGGTTAGGCCAATGGTTACTTGGCTGTCGCGCTCAGTCCGCGGCCACGTTGTGGCGCGCGCTGCGATCCGGTCTTTCGTCTACGGGTGCCTCGGGCACGCTCGCGAA
>DASSMT010000139.1:0-14229 GCA_035688655.1 Polyangiaceae bacterium
GTCCGGGCGGCGGTTCCCCACGCTTCGACGTGCAGTTCGAAGGCTACGTGAGTTGCAATCGCCGCGAAGCGATCTGTGAAAGCGCAGACAAAAACGACAACGTGATCATGTTCCACGATACGGGCTGGCATGACGGCGTGACACACATCGGTGTGACCACTCCCACCGGCGGCAAAGAGTCGGGCCTGATCGTCGACGCCGACGTCGAAATCAACTCGCAAGATTATCATTTCGACAGCGGGCCGAACGGCATGCCGACTTCGCTGCGCTACGTGTTGACCCACGAGCTCGGTCATTTCCTCGGCCTCGCTCACAGCCCGGTGAGCGACTCGGTGATGTCGCTCGCGTACCAAAGCCGACCAGTCAGCAGCAACTTGATCGCCGCCGACGACGTGGCGGCGATCTGCGCGGTCTATCCCCCAGGCCCAGCGCTGAGCTGCGGCCCGGCGCGCGGCCCCGCGTACGACATGTGCCAAATCCCGGTCGGTGAGCATCCGCCGTGTCAGCTGGCATCGGTCAGCCAAGCCGCCGGCTGCGGCTGTCGCCTGGCGCAGAGCGCCGCCGCCTCGCGAGTGCCGCTCGCGATGACTTGGGCAGCGCTGGGACTGCTGTTCACTGCGTTCAGCGCGCGACGCGCGAGCAAGCCAGCAAAGGCCGCCGCGCGCCGCCGGATTTCGCGGACCTAGATTTCGCGAAGATTGCCAGTCTGCGCCGGCGAACAAATGACTATGAGTCGCCTGATGCAGCTTTTGCAGTAGCCGCTCCGCTGCGGTTTCAGCCACGGCATGCCCGTAGTAGCTTGGGCGAAAGCGGCATGAACATTCGCGAGGGTCAACTGCTGCTCGGGAAGTACCGAGCCGAACGCGTGCTCGGGCGCGGCGGCATGGGCCTCGTGGTGGCGGCGCACCATCTCGAGTTGGACGAACCCGTCGCGCTCAAGTTCCTGCTGCCGGAAGCGCTGCAGAGCGCGGAGACCATCGCTCGCTTCGAGCGGGAGGCGCGAGCCGCGGTCAAGATCCGCAGCGAGCACGTCGCGCGGGTCTTCGACGTGGGGCGTCTGGAGACGGGCGAGCCGTACATGGTGATGGAGTTGCTACGGGGCTTGGACCTGGGACAGCTGCTCGAGCAACGCGGGCCGCTCCCCGTTCAAGATGTCGTAGACTACGTGCTGCAAGCGGGCGAAGCGATCGCCGAAGCTCATCAACTCGGCATCGTGCATCGCGATCTGAAGCCGCAGAATTTGTTCCTGACCCACCGCGCCGACGGCTCGCCCTGCGTCAAGGTGCTCGATTTCGGGATTTCGAAGATGTCCGCGCGCGGGTCGGGGGATCAGGCCGTGACTGCAACCATGGCCATCCTCGGCTCGCCTCTGTACATGTCGCCCGAGCAATTGATGTCCGCCCGCGACATCGACTCGCGCACGGACATCTGGGCTCTGGGCGTGATTTGCTTTCAGCTCTTGACCGGCAAGACGCCGTTCAGCGCCGCGACCTTGCCGCAGTTGTGCATGGCCATCAACATGTCCGAGCCGCTCGCGCTGCGCAGCTTGCTGGCCAGCGCGCCTGCCGCGCTCGAGGCGGCGATCTCGCGTTGCCTCGAAAAAGACAGAAATCTGCGGCTGGCGAATTTGGCCGAGCTGGCGCGCGCGCTCGCACCATTCGGTCCGCCGCGCTCACAGCTCTCGGTCGAGCGCATCGAACGCTTGGCACGAGTGTCGGCGCCCAGTGCACCGCCCGGCGCAGCACAAGCGCCGCCGCCCACGGCCACTCGCGTCAGCGCCTCCACGCTGGCCGAGCCGACGCTGGCCGAGTCCGCGCCGGTCGAGTCCACGCTGGCCGAGCCTGCGCGCGCGTTGGGCCCGCCCGAGCAGGGCATCGCCGGTGGCGAACCGCGAACGATGGGCGAGTTCGGGCGCACCAAGAGCCCTCCGCGCCCGAAGCGTCGCATTGGGCTCTTCGCGCTGCTCGCGTTGCTCGTGGTCGTCGGGGTGGCGGCGACGCTGGGCTTGGCTGCCGCTCACCGCGCGCGAACTCTGGCAGCGGCGAGCTCGATCGCGGTGGCGCCGAGCGAGACGCCTCCGCCGAAGGTCGCGGTGGCCGCGCCTGAACCAGCCGCAATCCCGCCGCCAGTCGAAAGCCACACGGCCCCGCTGCCTTCGGCCAGCGTTGCTCCGCCCAAGCCGACGCCGGTCGCGACGCATCCGCCAAACGTCACCTCGGCTGTCGCGCCGCCACGCCCGCCAGCGCTGCCTGCGCCGAAGGTCGACTGCGACATTCCCTATTCTTACGATGCCAAGGGCAACAAGATTTTCAAGAAGGCCTGCCTATGAAAAGTCCGTGGATTCGTCGGAGTTGCTGGCTGATGGCGCTTTCCGCGCAGCTCTCGTTGCTCCGAAGCGCGCAAGCCGCACCGAGCAAGGATCAATGCGTCGATAGCTACACGCGCGCCCAAGATCTGCGTCGTTCGAAGAAGCTGCTCGGCGCGCGCGAAGCATTGCTCGTTTGCGCGGACGACGCCTGCCCCAAGCTCGTGCGCGTGGATTGCGTCAACGCGCTGTCCGAGCTGAATGCACTCTTGCCGAGCATCGTGTTCGAAGCAAAGGACGGCGCGGGCAAGGATCTGAGTGAAGTGAAGGTGACCTCCGATGGGCAGCCGCTCGTGGATCGCTTGGACGGCTCGGCGCTCGAGCTCGATCCCGGTCCCCACAGCTTCACCTTCGAGACCAGCTCCGGAACGACTCGACTCGATTTGGTGATTCGCGAAGGCGAGCGCGGGCGGCGTGAACGGGTCACTATCGGCGCCGCCCCGACTCCCGTACCCGCTGTGCCCGCGGCGGCCGCCTCGCCCAAGAGCGAACCCCCTGCCCCAGAGCAAAGCCGCGGAATCGGACCCCAGCGCACGGCGGCATTGGTCTCCGGCGGGGTTGGTGTCGCGGGCGTGATCGTCGGCAGTGTGTTCGGGGTGCTTGCCATCAACCGCAAAAACGACGCGGAAAAGTCGTGTCCAGACGTGTGTCCCGATCAACCGTCCGTGGACAAATGGAACTCGGCACAACAGGCGGGCAACGTGTCGACGGTGGCGTTCATCGTGGGCGGCGTTGGCCTCGCCGCGGGCGCGGTGCTGTGGTTCACCGCGAAGCCCGAGACCTCAGCAAGCGTCGGGCTCGGAGTCGGGCCAGGCGCGCTGCAACTCAGAGGCAGATTTTGACTTCGCGCTCCGCGCGCCACGGCTCGAGCGCGGCGCTGCTGTGGCTCGCGTTCGGCTGCAACTCACTGCTCGGAATTTCGGATCATGAGCTCGGCACGCCGCCATTGGGGGGCAGCTCCGGCACCGATGACAATGGCGCAGGCGGCGCCGGCCGAGTCACGGGCGGAACCGGCGGGTCCCCCGCAGTCGCGGGCAGCGCGGAAGGCGGGGAGGCTGCCGAAGGCGGTTCGAGTGGAGTTTCCGCTACGGGAGGTCTGGCGGGCGAAGCCGGCGAGCCCACCCAATCCGGCGCGGGAGGCAGCGCGAACTCGGGCGGATTCGCGGGCCACGGCGGCACGGCCGGGCAAACCGGCACGGCCGGGCAAACCGGCACAGCCGGCCATGCCGGAAGCACGGGCCAAGGCGGAACCGCGGGCAACGCTGGCCAAGCGGGCTCGGCAGGCAAAGCAGGCGCAGCAACCTGCGACCCGGCGTGCACGGGCGGCGCGGTGTGCAGCAACTTGGCCTGCGTTTGCCCGGCAGCCAAACCGGACGGCTGCAGCGCGACCTGCGTCGATCTGCAAACGGATCCGGTGAACTGCGGCTCTTGCGGCCACACCTGCAACGGCTCCACTTGCGCTGCTGGCAAATGCGCGACCATCACGCTGGCATCGGGCCGAACCGCACCGTGGGCGATCGCGGTGAACAGCAGCGGCGTGTATTGGACCGAAAAGACCGAGATCCTCGCGGTATCGCTCAATGGCGGAGTCGTGTCGAAGCTCGCGACCACGGGCTTCGTCTCCGATCCGGGTGCGATCAGCGCGACCGCGACCAAAGTTTACTGGTCCAACACCTCCGCCACCAACACCAACATCATCAACTACCAGTACGCCATCATGCAGGTGCCGAGCAGCGGCGGTGGCTCACCGATCGAGTTCGCGAAGTCGAGCAGCAATATCAGCGCCCCCTTTGGGACGGTGGTCAGTGGCGGCACGGTGTATTGGCTCGACCAACAATGGGAATGCGTGTTCAAGGTGGCCGAGAGCGCCACGCCACCGACGGAATCGCCCACCACGGCTCACTCGGGCACGAACGGAGGCGTCAACTACTATGGGTTTCTCGCCATCGACGGCCAAACCGGATACTGGGGTGTCACCAACGGCGGCATCTTCCAAGCCACGCTCAACGGCGGTCAACGCGTGATCACCAAAGCGATCGGGGCTTCGAGCGCGCCGCGCGTCGCGCAAATCGCGGCGTATCAAAACGTCGTCTATTGGAGCACCGGGGGCGCCAGCACGCCTCAGACGACCACTCCAGGTAATAGCCAAATCTCGAAGATCGCCGCGGGCGGTAGCGGGACCGAGACTCCGATCGCGTCGGGGCTCGCGGTCACTCCAGCGCTCGCCGTGGATGCGAGCGGCATCTACTGGGACGACGGTGACTTGAAGCGCACGTCGCTCAGCGGCAACCAAACCGTCGTCATCGCAAGCGGCCAAAATGCGGGCTTCATCGCGCTCGACGACAAGTTCGTGTACTTCACCGATGCGACGTCGGGCACCGTGAAGAAAGTCGCCAAATAGCACGCGAGCACGGGCTCGGCTGCTGGCACGTGCCAACTCATCGAGCCCGCGTCAGCCATCACTTCTCGTAAACCTGCGCGCCGGCGAGGCCCTGGCCGGCGCTGGCGCTGACCACGACCTTCACGGGGGTCGGCAGAGGAAGCGCCCATTTGTAGCAGTTCGGCTTCTTGCCCAGCGTCGCCGTCGGGCCCGTGTCTTGGTCGATCGCCAATACCGGCGCCATCCCCGGGATGACGGTCACCGCCAGAAACTGCACGTTCAGCTCGCCGATCGGGGGCATGCCCGCGGCGACCACGCTGTAGCACTTGTTGGGTTGCAGCGTGATCTGCTGCTCGAGGGTCTGCGCGCCGCCCACGTTGCCGACCAGGGCCGTGCCGAGCGGCTTCGAGCCGGCCACGGTTTGCGAAGCGCCGAGCTGCGTGAGCATCGGAGTGACTGCCGCGGCCAGCGCGGGATCGACTGGCACCGGTGCGCTCGCACTGGGCGCTGGAGGCGGCGCGGTCACCACGGGCGTCGCAGCCGAGGGAGCAGGCGTGACCGGAACGCCGGTTGCGGGTGCACCTGCCGCGCCCGGTGTGCCTGCTTGATAACCCGCGGTCGCGGCCGGTTCGTCCTGCTTCTTGCAAGCGATGGCCGCGAGCAGCACGAGCGGACCAGCGAACGTCAGGCAGAGGGTCTTGTGCGTCATGAATGAAGCTCCTGGGTGCGGAAAAATCGAAGTCTCGCCGAGGCACGCTACTCCGCTCGCCTGAGCCGTTCAATACCGGGTTACGCTCATCAGCATGCGTTTCGCCCTGATCTCCGACGAGCATTTTGGCCCGACTGCCTACTTTCAAGGCAAGCTGCGCAAGCTCACGGCACAAGCGGGCAAGCTGTGTGAGGCGTTCGTCGCGCGCATGAACGAAGATGTCCTGCCTGATTTGGTCGTGAATTTGGGCGACGTGATCGAAGACGAATCGCGCAGCGCCGATCTCGAACACTACGGACAATTCGTCTCGATCTTGTCCAAGCTGAAGTGCCCAGTTTTGCACGTCGCCGGCAATCACGACCAAGTGAACCTGAGCGACGACGATCTGCGTCGCCTCTGGGATCATCGCGGTGAGCTGCACTACAGTCGAGACGTGGCCGGCGTGCACTTCAGCGTGCTGCGAACGCTCGAGGTCACGGACGTCGCGATTCACTTGCCCGAAGCACAAATCGAATGGCTGCGCGCGGATCTCGCGCTCAGCTCATTGCCGAGTGTGGTGCTGATGCATCACCCTGCGAGCGAGATGCGGCTCGACGGCAATCGCTGGTTCGAGAAGCGCCCGCACGTGTGCCGCGTGGCCGAGCGGCGCGCCTTTCAGCGCGTGGTGAGCGAAGCGCCGCGCGTAGTCGCGGTGTTCAACGGTCACGTGCATTGGAATCATTTCGACGTGATCTCGGGCGTGCCCTACATCACGCTGCAAAGCCTGATCGAGAATTTGGACGACGATGCACCAGGGCGGGCAGCCGCCGCACACGCGGTCGTGGATCTCGACGAGCGGCGCTTGGTGGTGCGCGTCGCGGGCGCCGAGCCCGTGCGCTATCAGGTCGAGCTGAGGGGCCGCGGCTGAGGCTCAAGTGCGATCGGCGAAGCCTGCAGTTTGCGCCAGGCCACGCTGGCAGCGAGCCCAGTGATGAGCCCGATCCATTGCGAAGTGGATAGCGACGTCACCGTGCTCGGCGCGTGTCCCCGCGGCCGCAGCAGCCAGTAGCCAGCCAGCGCGAGCAGCACGCCGCACGCGCACGCGCAACGACGGAGCCAGCGCCGCTCGATACTCCCCGCCGGGCCATAGGCGAAGGCGCCCGCGAACAAGAGCAGCAGCGCCGGCATCAGCAGCTGCTCGGGCAGCGCGGGACCAAAGCTGCCGCGCTCGAGGTCGTCGCGGAAGAGCTCGAGCACGAAGCGCAGGTAGCCGTAACCGAAGCCGAACGCGAGCAACGATTCGCCAGCGAAACGACGCTTTTTGGCCAGTCGCCAGAGCAGTAGCAATAGCAGGCCGCCAACCAAGGACTCGTACAACTCGGTCGGGTGCACCGGTAATGACGCCTGTGAGCTCACCGACAAGCCGCGCTGATCGACATGCTGCAACCAGGCCGGCGAACCCGCGCCATCCAACAAGTCGCTCGGCCAGCGCGGGAAGGTGCCGAGGCGCTTGAGCCAAGTGGGCGCGGCCGACGGCAGCGGTTTGCCGAAATCACACCCGAATAGGTAGCAACCGATGCGCGTCAACAACAGCCCGCTGGCGAGGCTGGGCACCGCGGCGTCGGCCCAGGGCAAGAGCGCGACGCCCCGCTTTCGCAAGTACCACCACGAGCCCGCGAACCCACCCAAGAAACCGCCGTATGCGACCAAGCCGCCGCGACGCAACGCCAGTACGTCCCACAGCGTGTGAAACTCGTGCAAGTTCGTGAGCACGTACAAGAGACGCGCGCCGATCACGGCGGCGATCGCGGTCGCGAAGTAGCAATTCGCGAGCAGCTCACGCGTGAGGCCACTGCGTGCGCCGAGCTCGAGCGTGAGGAACCAGCCGACGACGAGCGAGCTGCACAGCATCGCGCCGTAGCTGTAAACCGGCAGCGATTCGAGGGTGTAGCGTTGCCCGCGGAACAGCCAGCCACCGATGAGCCCCGCGAACAGCGCGAGCAGCCCGATCACGAGCAGGTCGAGCGCGCGACGACGCAGCGCGAACAGGCCGAGGCCAAGACCCAGCCCCGAAAGCGCGAACAGGCTCGGCCCGAGCGGCATTGACCAGGCAGGAAGCGGGATTTTGAACAGGACCGGATGCATGAACTGGAAGGGCGCGGCCGCGTCGCGAGATGGGCGTGGTAGCATGCCGCGCTGTGCGACTCAGGGTGTTCGTATTTTGGTCCGTGCTTGCCGGAGGGCTCGTGGCCGGTTGCGTGCCCGATGAACGGCCCGAGCGGCCTGGTGCATCCGCGAGCGCCCGACCCAATGGCAACGCCGTGCAGCATTTGGTGGACTCGCCGACGGACGGTGTTCGCGCGCCACTGGCCGACCCGCTGATCGAGCGGCGTTTCGTGGACACCTTCGAGCGCGCTGGGCTCGGGGCGGACTGGAACGTCCGCGGCGGGGGCTGGGCCGTCAAAGACGGCCGCTTGTGCGTGAGCAACGCACACAACCACCCTGCCTGGCTGCGCCGCCGCCTGCCGGCGAACGCGCGCATCGAATTCGAAGCCACCAGCGCGTCCCCCGACGGCGATCTCAAAGTAGAGGCGTGGGGGGATGGGCAGAGCGCCGCCAGTGGAAATTCCTATACCAACGCCACCAGCTACCTGATCATCTTCGGAGGTTGGAAGAACTCCCTGCACGCCCTGGCTCGGCTGGACGAGCACGGCACGGATCGCCAAGCGATCCGCGTCGAGCCCGGCGAAAGCGACCCACGCGCGCAGCCGGTGCTTCCCGATCGCGCGTACCGCTTCAAAATAGAGCGTACCGACGGCAAAACCGTCCGTTACTTCGTGGACGAGACCGAGATCTTGAGCTTCAAAGACCCAAGCCCCTTGAGCGGTGACGGCCACGACCATTTCGCCTTCAACGACTGGGAAGTTCCGGCCTGCTTCGACAACCTCACCATCACCCCCCTGAAGAGTTGATCGAGTGGAGAACGCTGAGCTCGAAGTCGCACTAGAGGAGCTCGAGACTCGCCTCGAGCGGCTGCGCGCACTCTACGAGCAGTACTTCATGGGCATCGAGCGGATCGAACCCGCGATCCCGCGCAAGGACATCGATCGCCGCATCTACGTGCTGCGGCGCGAGAAGATCCGGAACACCGCCAAGCGCTTCAAGCTGCAAACGATCATCTCGCGCTACAACACGTTTCAGCAGTATTGGCAGCGCATCTGCCGCGAGATCGAAAACGGCACCTACAAGCGCCACGTGATCCGCGCCGAGCGCATCGCCCCCGGTCAAATCCTGACCATCGCCGCGCGCAAGCGCCTCGGTCGAGCGGCCCTCGAAGCAATGGAGCCAAGCGCCGAAGGCGGCGAAACGGGCGCCCCGAGCGCACCGCCGGGTGCCGCCCCGAGCGCACCGCCGAGTGCCGCCCCGAGCGCACCGCCCAGCGCCGTTCCCGGCGCGCCGCGCAGTTCGCCGCGCAGCGCACCCGCGCCCAGTGCCCAGCGCGTCGCGCCACCCCCAAAGCCCATCCCGCCGCCCAAGCCCGGGCGGCCCGCGGTCGCTCCGCCGGCGGCAGCCGCGAGCGCGGGGACCCCGGCTGCGATCACTTCGGCTCCCGCTCCCGCGGCTTCGGCTCCCGCTTCCGCGACTCCGCCTCGTCGCCCGCCCACGGTTCGCCCTGCTTTCGAGAGCCTCGATCTCGATATGGACTTCCTCGGCGACTGGGACCCCGCCGCCGCCATCAACAAGAAGCGCGCGGCGGAAGGACCGGCGCGACCGTTCGGCAAACCGCTCTCGCGCCCGATGAGCACGCCACCAACGCCGGCCGTCAGCGGCGCGCCGCGGCAAGCAGCGCCAAAGCCCGCGCCGAGCGCCCCGGTCACCCCACGCATTCCGTCTGCGCCGCCACCCAAGCCGGTCACGATTCCACCGCGCCCAGCCGCAGCACCTCCACCTCCGATCAGCAAGCCACTGGCGGCGGAACCCGCCCCACCACCGCCCGCAGCTCGACCCCTCGGACCGATCATTCCGGGCACCACCCCGCCCAAGCCGGCGGCGGCGAAGCCCGCCGCGGCGAAACCCGCTGCTGCAAAGCCCGCTGCTGCAAGTGCGTCGGCCGCCGCATCTTCGCCCGCGATCGACGAGCGAGTCCGCGAGCTGCACGCGCGCTTGGTCGAGGCCAAGCGGCAAACGCAAGACGCGGTGGCCGTGAGCGTGGAAGGCCTGGCCAAATCGATGAAGGCAACTGAGGCCAAGCTGCGCGAGCAGCACAAGAATCGAAAAATCGACTTCGACGTCGTGATCAAGGACGGCAAAGCCGTCCTCAAACCGATCGTGCGCTAGAGCGAGTTCGAGCTGCTACTCGCGCGCCGATTGTGTGGGCCACGCCCACATCGGCGCCCTTCAGTTTGCGGGACGGCTGCGATCGCTTTGACGCTGCACCGAGGAGCGCGGCCCCTCGATGAATACGTCGCTCTCGCAGAAAACGATCGTACAGGCGCTGTTGCCGGCTTCGCGCATTCGCGCACAAAGCTCCGACAATTCCGCGTCGGAATCCACGACGTCGCCCTCGACCGGTTGCCGAGTCGACTGATCGTATCGACAGTTATCGATTGCTACCCATCGGCCTTTGAATTCATTCGACCTACAGAACTCAGGCCAGGTCATCCGTGTCGACATGCTTGGGGGTCTTACTTTCACTGAGTACTTCCCTCGCGGGAGAACTCCCCTCTGCTTCGAACTCGTCACTTGGCGCGGGGCCAAACGTCACCGGGACGCCTCTGCATCTAAATACGTCTTAACCCGGTCGTCAAGCTGACGGCCAAAACGCGGCGTGGCGTAAGTGGCACTATTCCAAGCCACTGGAATCATTAGCAAATTTACTTGCAGCTCGATCCAGCAAGAGCGGAATTAAGCTTTGGACTCGCAGCGCCCATCGATTGCGCCGCGCCAATGATGGTTTTTGCCAACTGACAGTTGCCATTGAGCGCTGCCCTCTGGGCGGCCGCGGGCGCATTGTTGCGCACGGCCCGGGTGCACTCGGCCTTCTTGGCGGCGTCGTCACAGCGCGAAAAATTGCTCATCGCGCCGGACGCATTGCCGCCGTTCGCGGCAGCGATGCACGCATCGCACGCGCCCGCGCCGGTTGCGGGCGGCTTCGTCGTCGTGGTCGTCGTCGTCGTTTTGCCGGTGCCGGTGTTGGTGCCGGTGCCGGTGCCGCTATTGGTGTTGCTAACTTGCTGGACCGGAGCCACCGGCGGCAGCCCATCACCCGAAGTGGGCGCCCCCGAGCTCGAGGCAGGCGGAGACGTCGGGGCCTCGGCAATCGGTTTGATCGCGGTGTCGGGCGGGGCGGTCGGGATTGGGGCGGCAGTGATCGGCGTGATCGGCGCGTCCTCGTGCCCACCGCCGAGGGAGCGAGCAGCGAGCACGGCGATCGAGATCAGCAGAATGCCTCCCACGGCCGCCAAGCCGATGATCAGGCCTTTTCCGCCCCCACTCTTGTTGGCCCGACCGCTGGTCACGGGCGGAGGCGGGAAGCCGGCCGCCACCGGCATGCCGCCACCTCGGTTCGGTGGGTTCATCGCCATTGGCGCCATCGGAGCCATCGGAGCCGCAGCCGGCGCAGAAAAATCCGGCACTTGCTCCATGGCCGCGGTGCCGGTGGAGCCACCCACGTCCGGGTGCGACTCGACCGTCATGCGCCCGCCATCCGACAGCTCGGCGAAATATTCGCGTGCGGTCGGCTGGCGATCGCCCTTGTTCTTGGAGAGCGCGCGCAAGATGGCCTTGCGCATGCTCTCGGGGATGTTCTTCGAGGGCGCCGAGACCTCGAACGGAATGGGTTGCACGCTCATGTGCTGAGTCGCCCACTGCCACGGCGTGTCGGCGTCGAAGGGCAAACGCCCAGCGAGCATCTCGTAGGTCATCACGCCCAGCGAATAGATGTCGCTGCGCGCGTCGAGCGCTTTGCCCGTGAATTGCTCGGGGCTCATATACGGAGGCGTGCCGAGCACCATGCCCTGCTGAGTGAGCTTCTGCTCTTTCTGCGCGTCGGCAGATTCGGTGCGGGCCGCGATACCGAAATCGAGCAACTTCACGAAATCAGTCTCGCCCGCGCGATCGGTCAAGATCACGTTGTCCGGCTTCAGATCGCGGTGAATGATGCCCTGCATGTGGGCTTCGTCCAAAGCACCACAGACTTGGCGCATGATCTTGATCGTGCGCTCGACCGACAGCTGCCCGTGTTGGAGCACGTCCGCCAGCGGCTTACCCGCCACGAACTCCATGGCGATGTACAAGGTGCCGTCCGCAGTGGAGCCGAAGTCGTAGAACTTGATCGTGTTCGGGTGTTCGAGCTGCGCGACGGTGCCGCACTCACGATGAAAACGCGCGATGACCGAGGGGTCCTTCGACAAGTGCGCGTGCAAGGTCTTGATCGCGACTTTGCGCACGGTCGAGCCCATCTGCTGCTCGCCCACGTACACGACGCCCATGCCGCCTTCGCCGAGCACACCGGTCACGCGGTAGCGACCGCCGATCAGTTGACCGATCAGCGGATCCGCCCCGGCCTCGCCGAGCGTCGGCATCAACGCGCCGCAGTTTGCGCAGAAGCGAGCGCCGTCGATGTTCTGGTGCTGGCAAGCTTCACATTTCATCGGAATGACAGGGGTATCCGATGTAGCCCGAGAACGCTAGGCCAGGCGCGGAGATCGCCTTCGCGCGCACTACTTGGCGGTAGGAGTTTGTGGGGCACTCGGCGCGAGTCGTGACGGCGAAGTGGCGGACGCGGACGGCGCCGGCAGCGTTGTGCCGCTTTTCGCCGAAGCAGACGCAACGGGCGCCGCTTGGGTCGGGATTTGGTCCGGCGGCCAGGGAAATTCTTGGCTTTTCTCGGTCGCGCGATCGACGAGCAGCATGCGCGTGGCACGTGGGCTCGCGGGCAACGACACGCGAACGCGCGCGATCGCGTTCGGCACCAGGCTCGGAGCATCGTGCAACGGCCTGCGCGTGACGCCCGGGGTTTCCTCCGCCGCGATCAGCGGGAAGTCGAAGCGCACGCGATCGATCAGCTCGCGCCCGATCCACAGCTCGAGCGCGAAGCGACCCATCCGCCGCGGCGTCGGCACGGGCTTGGGCAAGGTCTGCTTTTCGACCTGCTCGATGCGGGGCGCACCATGCTCGAACAAGAGCTGAAACTGCCACTGCTCGGCCATCGACAGCGGCTGTGGATCCGGCGCAGACCCGGACAGAGGCGGCGCCCCTGGCCCCGGTGACGGTGTTGCTGACGGCGCTGGTGCCGGCGGCGACAAGGGCGCGCGGGCTCCGCCGTCCGCGTCGAGCGGCGCGTCCGAGCCTTCACCCTTCCCCTCTGCAACGTGGTGCGGCACGACGAAAGCCGGGTGGCCGGGATCGACGGTCGCGTAGTGCCCTCCAGCACAGGCGGCGAGCACGAAAACGACCAGACCGACGCGGGCGAGCTTCACGGCACCGGCTATAGCAGCCGGCGGTGCCCGCGGCGATCGGCGCGAGCTGTTTCGGCTCGCAGCTGCGGCCGCGCGCGGCTCAATCTTGCTGCTCGGGAGCGACGGTGAGCGACGCGGCCTGCGCGGCGGGCAGCGGCACCCGGCGCGCTTCCTCGAAGGCGTGCGTGTGACCGGCAAAGGTGCGCCAAATGTCGAGCAAGAAGGCGGGGGTCGGCGCTTCGATCCGAAACGGCGCGGACAGCGGCAGCTCGACCCAGGCCGCGTGCAGCGCGATCCGATCGAGCGCGCTGACCGCGCCGCTATCGGAGATGAAGCGCGACACGCCGCCATAGGCGCGGTCACCCAAGAGCGGCAAGCCGTGTGCGGTACAGTGCACGCGCAACTGATGCGTGCGGCCCGTGCGCGGCGAGAGCGCGAGCAAATGCAACGCGCTCGGCGTGGCGCGCGCGAGCGACGCGCTGGCGATTCGCGCGTAGTCGGTGTGAGCGGACTCCGGGTGACGGCCGCCGACCACGCGCAGACTCCCAGAGGCTCGACCGATGCTCTCGGACCACGCCCCGACGCTGGCGTCCGGGGCGCCGAAAGCGCCCAGCCCGTTCGTGGCCAGGCCCAAGTAGCGACGGCGAAAACGCCCCTGCTCCCGCCAGCCTTGCACCAACTTGCGGGCATCCGGGCTGAGCCCGAGCGTCACCACCCCGCTCACCCCGGTGTCCAGCCGCGAGAGCGCGTGCAAGCGCGCGATGGGCACGCGCAGCTGCGTAGCCAAGCGCGAAAGCAGCGTGTCGGTCGTGCGCGCGTCTGGCTCGGTTTGTAACCCTGCAGGTTTATCGACGAAGAGCAACCCACGGTACTCACCCAGGATACGCAGCTCAGCCGCGGCGACGGGTGCGCGAGAACTGGTCAACGGAGTTCGGAGGCGGGAACAGTGCCCGTCGTGCGTTGCACCAGATCGATCAACACCGGATCGGTCGCCATTTGATCGCGCAGGGATTGCTTCACGAACTCCAATTGATCTGGACTGAGCTTGCCGACCAGGTGGCTGGTGGCGTCGCTGACGCGGCCGTCCAGGTATTGGTCGAGCGAGAGCTCACCCCGTTGCAACTTGGCGAGCGCGGAGCTCACCTTGGCGCCCGGGGTCAGAGATGCGCTCGGATCGACCTGGAACGGTTCTGCCGCGCGTGTGACCTCCGTGCTGGGCGCGCTACCCACGCCAGCGATGCCTGAGCCCGGAGGCTTGCCGATACCGTCGATACCCATGGCCAAATCCTCAACTGATCCCTAGCCGCGAGAAATGTTGCGGAAACCCTAGCATGGC
>DASSMT010000152.1:0-11884 GCA_035688655.1 Polyangiaceae bacterium
CGCGCCTCCCGCTCCGTCTCCACCGGCAGCATCCGCTGCTACTGCGCCCGGTCCACTCGCGGGGGCGAATCCGGGCCCCGCTGAAGCGAACGAAGAGGACAAGGAGATTGCTGGCGTCGTGGTGCAGGCGAGCGCACTCAAAGACGAGGAGATCGCCAAGTCGCAGCTGGACGAGATCCCGGGCGGGGTCACCGTGGTCGACAATGCTACCGTCGAACTCGGCCGTTCCGCGAACATCGAAGACACTCTGGCCTACGTCCCCGGCGTCTTTGCTGCGTCGACCAGCGGCACGGCGGGCGGCAAGATCTCCGTGCGCGGCTCGGGTCTCAACACGTTCTACCAGGGCTATGTCTTGGGCGTGAAGTTCCTTTACGACGGGATCCCGATTGGTGGCCCAGGCGGCACTCAGGAGGATTTGCTCAACGGCTCGGCCGTCGACTACACCGAAGTGCTCAATGGCACCAACGCCTTCAAATACGCGGCTACTTCTCTAGGCGGCGCAATCAACTTCGCGACGCACACCGGCCGCAGCTCGCCGGGTTTGTATGGCCGCGCCGAGGGCGGCAGCTACGGCTATCAGAAGTACCAACTGTCCTATGGCGGCGTGACGGGTAAGACCGATTATTACTTCTCGGTGTTGCACAACTCGCGCGAGGGATTTCAAGACAACACCTCAAACGCCGGCAACGACATCATTGCCAACCTCGGGCATCGCTTCGGCGATCGGGTGGAGACGCGCCTGATCTACCGCTATCGCGACGAGGAGACTCGCAATGGCAGTGCGCTGACCCTTGACGAGCTGTATGCGAACCCGAAGCAAAACCCGACGCTCTCGGGGCGACTCAAGCCCGGCACGCATTTGCTCCTGAGCAAGACCACCTTCAACGTGGATGAGGGGTCACGCGTCGAGTTCGGCATCGGCTACAACACATATCCCCTGCACAACGGCTGGCTCTACTCTGCCACCCCGCAAGATTGGGTTTCGCACAACATCAACACTTCTTTGCGCTACCTGCGCGAGCAAGACAAGGTGCTCGGTCGACCGAGTCGAACCGTAGTCGCGTTCAACGACAGCCGGCTCGTGAAGGCCAACGTCACGGGCTACAAGGGCAAAGACGGCACCCCGCAGGTAATCAATCAATTCACCAAGTATACGGGCTCGCGCGACACGGTCCTCTCGGTGACCAATGATTGGGAGTTCATCGACAAACTGACGCTCAGTACCGGGCTGTCCTACACGGAGCTCGTTCGCGACGTACATATCCTGTACTCGCTCGTTCCCAACGCCACGACGAACCCGACCGGCATCGAGCGCGTGGATCGTTATATCCTGCCCCGCGCCGGGTTGCGTTTCGAACCGCGCCCCGCCTTTCAAGTCTTCGCCAACGTGGGCACCGCGGTGGACGGTCCCGTCACCTGGTATTACGGCAGCACGACCAATCCGTACATCACGGATCTCGCTCCGCAGCAGGGCATCAGCGCAGAAGTCGGCAGTCGCGGCCGAGTGGGTCCGTTCGACGGTAGCCTCGCGCTCTACCGCTCGTGGCTCAAACACGAGCTGCTCTTGGTGCGCACGGATCCCGACCCGACCGTCCCCGGCGTGCGCATGAACGCGAGCCCCACCATCCATCAGGGCATCGAGGCAGGCCTCAACATCTTTTTCTGGGAGGGCGAGCGGCAACGCGACGGCAGAGCGGGCGTGCTCAACTTCCGTCAGTCATTCACGTTGAACGACTTCTTCTACGAAGATGATCGCGATTTCGGCAACAACAAGCTGCCGGGTCTGCCGACTTTCTTGTACCAGGGCGAGCTGTTCTTCCAACACGCTTTCGGCATCTATGCCGCATTGAGTACACGCATCTCGTCCAACTATTATGTGGACTTCGCCAACACCGTGAAGGCGCCTTCCTACGCGATCTGGGGCGGTAAACTAGGCTGGCAGAGTCCACGCTCTCGCTTGGCGGTGTTCGTGGATTTTCGGAACATCACGGACAAGACGTATGTCACTGCGACGACCAATGCCTACAACTCGGCGGGCGTGCCAGGTCGCAACTTCCTGCCTGGCGACGGCTTCAGCGTAACGGGCGGTCTGTCATTCAGGCTCAGCAAAGACGAAAACCCCTAATGAAGACTGGTAAGCAGATAATGTCCGTCGAACCCCTCCCTTCTGAGCCTCCTCAGCACTCGCCCGATGCTAAGCCCATTTCGCAGCCCTCCCTCGGGCGTGCTGTATTGGTGTTTGCTGTGCTGATTGGCATTACAGTCGCGAGCTGCCACGAAACATCCTCCTACGAAATCTATACTGGGCCCGCCGTTGGTGGCGTGGCGGGGACCGCTGGTTCGGGTTTGGGACACGCCGGCTCAGCGGAGGCCGGCGCCGATAGCGGTGGCGCGGGCGGCGGCGAATGACCGGCCTGAACCGTGGCATCCCGTGGGCCGGGGCCAACACGTCGCGCCGTCTGTTGCCTGGCGGGCACCGATTGCGCGAACGGTGCCTCAGGACACGCAGGCCCGATGCGTGCACGTGGCGATTCCGAAGGGGCTGGGCGGGCACGGCTCATGCTTGTTGCAGGCACTGGCTCGAAAAGCGTCGGTGAGTTTCAAAATGCACCTCTCACAAGCCCAATTCGTTCTCGACGCACCCGCGTCCCCACGCCCCGCAGCGTCCCACGCGGGCGCGACCGCAGTCCTCGAGCCGGTGCCGACACCGGTGCCCACGCCGACACCCGTGCCCGCGCCGATCCCCATCGAGGTCGCACCGGACGCGCACATCAGCGCGGTTGACGCGCCCGCGTGGGAGGAGCTGGCGGCGCGCTTCCGACCGATCTTTGCCCGCATTGCCGAGGGCGCGATCGAACGTGAGAAGAAGCGCGAGCTCGCCTACGAAGCCGTCACCTGGCTGCGCGAAGCGAAGTTCGGCGCCGTGCGCATTCCCAAGGCCTATGGTGGACTCGGCGCCACTGCGTCGCAGTTCTTCCGTTTGTTGCTCGAGCTCGCAGAAGCCGACTCGAACGTCTCCCACCTCTTCCGCGGTCACTTCGCGTTTCTCGAAGCGCGGCTCAATCAACCCCAGCCGGAAGTGCACGCGCGTTGGTTTCCGGAGGTCGCCAAAGGGGCCATCTTGGGCTACGCCATGGCTGAGCGGGCGGACCAAGCCGGCAACGCGCGCTTGATCCGCGAGAACGGCGAGCTGTTCATCGACGGCACCAAATACTACAGCACCGGCACGATCTACGCTGACTGGATAATCGTCGCACTTGCGGACGGCGAGAACCGCGGCGTGAGCGTCGCCGTTCGGACCGACGCACCCGGCGTGACGCGCATCGATGACTGGGACGGTTTTGGCCAACGCATGACCGGCAGCGGAACGACCAAGTTCGACCGCGTCAAGATCAGCGAGGATCAGATCATCCATCATCGCAATCGTCGCTTGGGAGGCCCTGCTTCGGCCCCGCCGCCCGCCGACGCGGCACCCAACTCCGACACGGTTGCTCGTGCGGTGAATGCGCCTGCTGCCGCCGCTGCTCCTGAGGATCCTCCCACTTTTGGCTGGGGTTGGGGGGACAAGCAATCGTACAACAAATCGTTCCTGCAGTTGGTTCTGCTCACCAGCATGGCTGGCGCCGCCAAGGCAGCCTTGCGCGAAGGCATCGCCTTCGTACTTCCTCGCGCGCGCACTTTCAACTTACCCGCCGGCAATGGCCGCCCTTTGCCGAAGGACGATCCGCTCGTCCAGCGCGTGATCGGCAAGGTCTCGAGCCTCGTCTACTCCGCTGAGACCCACGTGCTCGCGCTCGCGCATCACCTCGAGGATCTCTATCAACTGGCCCAACGTGGGAAGGCTTTCGATGCCGACTTCGTGGCGACCGAAATCAAGGCGTTTCAGACGCAGCAGATCGTGATCCCCACGGTGCTCGAAGCCACCACCCAGATCTTCGACGTCGGCGGCGCATCCGCCACCAGCCAAGGCCGCCAACTCGATCGCCACTGGCGTAATGCCCGCACTGCGGCCTCGCACAACCCCGCGATCCAGCGAGAACGACAGATCGGGGACTACCTCCTGAACGGTGCGGTTCCCGACGAATGGGGCGGCGAGGCACGTCAGAAAGAACTTGCCGCAGCCGCTGGTTCCACCAATCCCCCCAAACAATAGCGCGCCCTCAGCCCGGAGTTTTACTGGGCCGCCGCGCGCTGTCGCATCTTTTGTGGTTCTCGTTCCATGCCTGATTGCAGCCAATCCAAGCGCCAGCTGTCGCGCCTTGTTTCGACCGTCGCGAGCATTTCTTTGCTTGCTGCCTGCGTGTCGCTCTCGGCCTGCTCCAAGAAGAGCGCCGCTGCCTCGTCGACCCCAACGCCAAAGCCAGCTCAGAAATTTCTGTATTCCCCGACTGACTACTTCGAGCAGTCGCCTGGCAAGCCAGGAGGCAACCTCAAGGTATCGGTGAGTTCTGACACCGGCACGCTGGACCTGCACGCCATCTCCCACACCAACGCGCAATGGCTTGGTCGCCTGATTTACGACAATCTCGTTTATCTCGACGACCAAGGACAGCCGACGCCATGGCTCGCCAAATCTTGGGAAATCACGGGGGATGGTAAGACTTACACCTTCCATCTCCGGAACGACGTGAGCTTCAGCGACGGCAGCAAGTTCAATGCGGAGGCCGTCCGCGTCAATCTCGAACACATGCGCGATCCGGCGACCAAATCACCGCTCGCGGCGGCCTATGTCGCGCCGTACGACAAGGGCGAGATCATGGACGAATACACCTTCCGCGCGCATCTGCACGAGTCCTACGCACCCTTCCTCAGTGTGCTGGCGCAGTCCTGGCTGGCGATGGAGTCAGCCAAAGCCCTCACGGACAATCCAAAGGGTTTCGGTGCGGCACCGGTCGGGTCCGGTCCATTCGTGGTCGAGAGCTATACCCGCCAGCAGGGCATCAAGCTGGTGCGCCGTCCCGATTATCACTGGGCTCCGGATTTCATCAAACATCGAGGTCCGGCCTTGCTCGAGCACATCGATCTCGATTTCGTGGCCGAGCCGCTGGTTCGCTTCAGCTCACTGGCCGCGGGCCAATACGACCTCACCATCGATGCGCCAGCGCAGAATGCTGCGGCAATCCGCGCCGATGCGCGTCTAGTGTTCGACAGCCGCATTCGTCAGGGCAATCCCAGTCGCGCGCTTGCCTTCAACACCGCTAAATTCCCATTCGAGGATGTGCGCGTGCGTAGGGCCATCGCCCTAGCAATGGATCGGGAAGGCATCGTGCGTGTTACTGGCTTCGGCGAATACGAGCCGAAGGCGGATTTTCTCGCAGCCAATACCCGCTACTACGATCCAGCTTACAAAGATGCATTGAAGCAGGATGTGCCGGAAGCCAATCGCTTGCTGGACGCAGCGGGTTTCACCGGGCGTGATGCCGAAGGGATTCGCACCAACAAGGAGGGCAAGCGTCTGTCGGCCGAGGTGTTGTTGAACAATGCCCAAACGCCGTCGCCGGTCGTCGTCGCGCTCCAAGCGGATGCGAAGAAGGTGGGCGTTGAATTGAAGCTGGCACAGCGGCCTGCGCCAGAACTGACCGATCGTCGTCGCACCGGAGACTACCAGGCAATGGGCGCGGGCGTCTGGCACACCAACACGCCGGATGGGCTCTACATCGTCTACGACAGCAACGAAATCACGTCCGACAAGCGAGTCGGACAGAATATTTCGCGTCTGTCCGATGCGGAGCTCGACAAACTATTGGCTCAGGCGCGCGCTTCACAATCCGATGACGAGCGCCGCAGCCTGTACAGCGCGGCCCAAAAAAGGCTGACTGAGCTGGTGCCGGCAATTCCACTACATGAGAACTACACGCTCACGGCGCGCAAGAACGACGTGAAGGGCGTGCTGTACGATACTTCCCACAATACTATCGTTTTCACGTCGGCTTGGCTGGATCGCTGAAAAGGCGAAGGCAGTCGTTTGCCCACGGACGCGCCGAGCCGCGTGCCGCGTTAGCGCCGCCTCAACTCGGTCGTACCTCCGACGCAAGGCTTGCCGATCTGAGGGGCCAGAGCAGCAGAAGGAAGAGCACGGAGAGCACTGCGCCGAGGAGGAAGCTTTGCGCGTACGACCAATGCGCGCTTCCGACGAGGAGGCCGCCGATCGGCCCGCCGGGAAGCTTCCCAGCGACTTCGACGCTGGCGAGAAGCGTGTAGTGACTGGCGCTCACTTTGCGATCGACACGCGACATCATGAATGCAAACACGGCGGTCGTGAGGGCGCCTCCGAAGAATTCTTCGCTCAGCGTGACGCCAATGAAGCGAGCCTCGCTGATTGGCGAAGACGCGAGCCACACCCGCGCCAGGAGCGGGAAAACGCGCAGCAAGGCGGCGATGCCGACGGCCCTGAGCAGCGAAATGCCGGACGCGAGCAAGCCACCCGAGACCGTGCCGACTAGCGACGCAAGCATTCCCCACGTGCCGACCCAGAGCCCAATCCGTTCGGGCGCAATGCCGGCGTCGACCAAAAACGGCTTGTACAGCAGGTCGGACAGCGATTCCCCGAACTTGTAAGTGGCAATGAAGACGAAGAGCCACGCGGTGTTCGGCACTCGCAGCGCCTCGATGAGATCACGGAGCACGAGTCCGAGTTCGCGCTTGCCGGCGCCGTTCACGCCCGCTGGCGCGGCGGGGGGAGGCTCGCGCGCGGCGAGCGCCACGCCCAAAATGAGCAGGTTGATCACCGCCATGGAGAAAAATAGCCCGCTCCAGCCAATGTAACGGCTCGCCCAGACGAGTAACCCGCCGCCTGTCAGCATGCCGAGCTTGAAGCCGGCAACCTGCACGGCATTCGCGAGACCGAGCTCGACGTGCTGCAGCGTGTCGACAGCCCAGCCATCGACCGCGATGTCTTGTGTCGCGGCCAGCAGGTTCATGGCGAAGACGAGCGCGAGCAAGAAAGGCAGAGCATTCGGCACGGAAACGCAGCCGGCAGCGATACAAACCAGCGCCTGCAAGGCTTGAAGCGGCGCGATCCACGACTTTCGCCGCCCGAACCGCAACGAGCCGTAACGATCGACGAGCGGCGCCCAGAGCGCCTTGAACAGCCAAGGCATCGACAGTACCCCGAGAAACCCAATCGCAGCTACGGAGACCCCCTGCTTGCGCAGGTACGTGGGCAACGCTGTGGCCTGAAAGCCGAAGGGCATTCCTTGCACGAAATACAGCGCAATCAGCACGCCGAGCTTGCCTGCCGAGCGCCGCGAATCATCTGTGCGCTGCGCCGCAGAGGCGGATTGTCGCGCTCCCTCCAGCGTCACGGACTGCCGAGCCGCTTGCGAACGGAGACGGTCAGGCCGTCGATCCCGCCCTGCCGAAACACCGGGATCACCACCGTCGTGAGCTCCGCGCTCACGGCCACCGCGGCGTCGTAACGCTTGGGACCGCTGTCCTCCGAATTCAAGGCACCGCGTCGCGTGTTGTCGGCGAGGAGCAGTTGTTCACGATCGGCTTCGGCGAGCGCGCCGTTCTGCGGCGCGAAAACGGGAGCGATGTAATCGCCATGGGCGCCGGTATCGGTCACGCGAGGCTCCTGTTGTCCCTGTGTGATCGCGGCCGAGTGATACCGCTCGCTCTGTTGTTTACATGTCTCTCATGAGAGACGCAAGCTGCAGATGTCTACGGAGCGCTACGCTGATACCTCGACCGAAGCCGAGGTCGGTGTCGGCATTCGCGACGCAACCTCGACCGCTCGGTTCGTTCCCGTATACCAGATGTTCGACGTGCGGTCATGGTACCGAGCGAACAGGTCTCGTCGCGCGGTCCGAAAGATCATGCAGGCTCGAGGAACATGAGCGACTCATTCAGTATCCCCCGTGAAGCCGAACGATTCGTGCCCGTGCCGGGGGGAAGCCTCTGGTCGGCCATGAGCGGCAGCGGAGTTCCGCTCGTGCTCTTCAATGGCGGGCCGGGTTGTGACGACTACCTCGCGCCCGTCGCGCGCTTGATCGAAGATCGCTGCACGGTCGTTCGCTTCGAGCCCAGGGGCTGCGGCCGCTCGACTTGGGACGGCAAGTACGATCTGGATACGCTGCTTTCCGACGCAGACGCCATCCGCGACGCTTACGGTTTCGAACGCTGGATCGTCGCCGGGCACAGCGCCGGACCGAACGTAGCGCTGGCGTATGCATTGCGACACCCCACGCGTGTGCTCGGAGTGATCGGGATCGCGGGCGGCAAGGTGGTCGACGATCGCAATTGGAGCGAAACTTACCACCAGCGCCGCGCGGAAAGAGGCGAGGACCACGGCGGAAAGCAGTATCACGCCGATCCGGCGGTAAATTCCCAGGGAAATGCCAGCTGGTGCGAGTTCTGCCGACGGCCCAGCCTGCTCCGAGAGCTCGCCGCGTTGCGCGCGCCGTGTGTCTTCATCAACGCGGAGCAAGACATTCGCCCGAACTGGCCCACCGAGCAGTTGGCCGAGCTCATCTCCAGGGCTCGCTATGTGGAAATTTCCGGTGCCGCTCACAACATTTGGCTGACGCACGCGGCAGAGCTCGGGCGTGAGCTTCACGCAGCCGTCTCTTACGTGCTCGACGACGAGGGAGTGCACTAATGCAGCCGGCTCGCTTCTCCATGCCAAACCCGGATTCTGCCTCCCCTGCGGCCCGCGCGCGCTCGGTCCGTTCGGCCTGACCTCTGTGGTCAGACCGAACGAATACGGCCGGCTTGATCAGAGTCTGTCGAGATTCAGAACGGATGCGCGTTCAGGCCGAAGTAAATGCCGCGACCGTCACCCGCGTAGAAGTACTTTTGCTGGTTCGGGTCGGTGACTGCGGTAGCTGTGGTAGCCACGGCGTTCGCGTGGTGAACATTGGCAAGATTGCGCAAATCGACGTAAAAAGACCACTTCTTATCGCGTGCGACATAGCCTGCCTTGGCACCCACGAGGGCGTAGCCGTCGCTGTACAGCGTGTTGGCATAGTCCACCGGTGTCTTGCTCACCGCGCGCACATTCGGCCCGACATAGAAACCGGCCAGTTGCAGTTGCAGGTCTCCGTTGTAGATGTGGAGTGGCTGGCCTGGTAATGCGTTGCTTCCAAACTCCGGATCACTCTTATAGTGGAAGTCATTGAGCGTATAGGACTGGTAGAAAACCACCCCGTCGCCCGGCTTTGGACCCTCCCACAAGCGGGTACTGAGGCCAACCTCGATACCCTGATGAACCGTGGGTGTCGGCGCGTTGAACGAGCTTCTCAAAGCAGGCGTATCGGGTTTGCCGTCCCAACCCTGCGGGGCAACCTGTGCGCTGAGCAACTCGTCTTTGATGTTGGCGCGATACAACGCGAGGCTGCCATCGAAAATGCTCGCTTGGCCCTTCACGCCGATTTCGAAGGTATCAGCCTGCTGGGGCACGAGCGCCTTGACGAACTGGGTGCTGACAGCCTTGCCGTCGATCACGGCGCCACCCGTGCCGACATGGTTCCAGTCGGATTCCGGGTCATAGGTGCGCGTATAGCTAGCGAAGGCATTGACTTTAGGCGTGATGCCGTAGCGCAAGCCCACACGTGGAGCCACTTTCCAAAAACGTAGATCCTCGTACGGGTCTCCGGTGATCGCGAATCGACTCTGCTCGATTTTGACATTGCGGCGAATGCTCGCCACGCCCAAGCCTGCGGTCAGCCATAGCTGCGGAGTCACGGCAAAATCAAGACCGGCAGTGAGCGCGCGGTTCCAGGAGTACGAGTAGCGTTGCCAACCCGTCTGCGGTCCGCCCTTGTCAGTCCACAGTGGTTGCGTGTAGCTCCGGACTTCTGCAGTTGCCAAGTGCTGCGTTTGATTGTAGGCGATATAGGACTTGGCTTGATGGCCCCACCACGAATCATCGCGCGAGTAGCGCAGCGAGACGTTGAGATCTGTCCAGTTCCACCAACCGGGGTTGGTCCCGTTGCGACCGTTGATGTGCTCGTAGTGATAAACGGCCAGACCGCCGCTCACTTGCGAGCCATCACCAAAGCGGTAGGTCGTGGTATCGCCAACCCAAATCGCCCCGGGACGCTCGCTGCCAGAGCCTGACTTCACCGTACCGCCGAACTGAGTGGGGTCCGACTCCAGTTGTTGTTTGGTCAACGGGCCATTCGTTTGATGCCACTCTTCGGTATAGCGTCCGATCAACCGTGTGGAGAGCCTGTCAGAGAACTGGTAGCCGATGTTGAGCACCGCGCCGGCACTCTTGGCAAGCGCGTAGTCCTGATAGCCAGTGTTTCTGTAGTTCGACAGATTGACGTAATAGTCGAGTCGTCCGAGCTTGCCGCCGTAGCTCGCCGTTTGTCGCTGATAGCCGTAGCTCCCGGTTTCAACGCGCAGATTCAAGCCCGGGGTCGTGAGACCATTTTGCGTGTGAAAGTTGATCGCACCGCCCAGCCCGAGTGCACCGTACTCAAAGGCGTTGGCTCCGTTCAGCACCTCCACATAGTCGAGCGCCTGCCCGTTCAGCATTTCGTAGGACGTACCGCCCGCGCCCGTAATGCTCAAACCGTCGAACAGAAAGTTGATGCCCTGACGGAAGAACCCGGGCCCGTTGTTGATGCCTGAGCCGCGAATGGAAATCTTGACGGCATCACTGCCGCCCACCTGTTCCACATACACACCCGGCTGCCTTTGGAGCACGTCCGCTGCCGTGGCTTTGCGCCCCTTGTCGACTTCTTCGGACGTCACGATGCTGGTGGTGCCGCCGATCTCTTGCTGTTTGGCTCTTGTCAGATCGGCCTCGGTAATTTTTTCAGCGGCAACGACCACACCCTCTAGCTGTGAGTCATCCGCACGTTCGGTCGGCTGCGCGCCGTCCGGAGGAGGGGCGGGCGGGGGTTGATCCTGGCGTGGCGTCGGTTGCTGAGCATCCGGCGGGGGAGGCTGCTCACCGCTCGGAGGGGGGGCCTGCTCGCTCGGAGGGGGAGGGGTCTGCTCGGCATTCGGCGGCGCCGCGGGCGCAGTCGAAGGCGGAGCCGCCGGAGGCGCCGCTGGTTGTTGAGCGGGCTCTTGCGGGGCCGGAGCGGGCGCGGGTGGCGTCTGCTGAGCGCTGGCCAGCGACGAGATCATCAGCCCAACGCCCAGTGTGGCGAGCGTCGTCAGCGAGCGCAGGGTCCGCGCAGTTTTGGGGAGAATCGTATTGGAACCGGACGAAGATCGCATAACCGAAGAAGCCAAAGAATCCATCATTTCGATTCGCCTGACACCATAAGTGGGAGTTGTCTGTACTGAGAGTCTGTGGTTTTTAGAAGACAGTCGTCCGCGTTAGAAGTTCTGAGCCGAGCCAACGAGCCCATGCTGGGCAGACTCTTTCGGGCTGAATGGTCTTTAGCCTGTTCACAGGAGGTCGCGCGGCATTGGTTGGGCCAGCCGCGCGCGGCGGGCCGGTTTTCTATAACAGACATAAGTCTTTTAAATGGGCCCTGTTTCAGCTGAGCAAGACTTGCGCCAGCGAAGACGATAGGGGGTAAATGTGCGCGTGTGACGCCAAAGCCACGTGGCTCGAACAGACTCGGTGCACAGGTGGCTGCTTCAAGAGTGCGGCAGGAGGAACACTCCATCAGCATGGTTTGTTAGATCTTGGGCAAGTGCACGAGGGCAGACCCGCTTTGAGCGCTCGACTCGCTCTCTCTATGTGGATAAGAATTGCCGTGCGGGCGCGACCCCTTCAGGTCTGCAACCGAGGGCTCCGTGCTCGTCGCGTTGCCCGGAGTACGAAGAGCTCGCTGGGCATTTCCACGCGAAGCGCTTTTCCCGTCACGATCGGACTCGGCTCGCGTCGCCGCCCATTGCCATGATCGCGAGCGACGGATTGAGCGCCGCCCCTCTCGGTGCTGGCTGGTGTAGATTGTTCGACGCTGCGGGCGCGAGG
>DASSMT010000197.1:0-5125 GCA_035688655.1 Polyangiaceae bacterium
AGCCGACGAGGAACCCAGTCCCACCGCCAGCGAGCGACAAGAGACCACTTTGACTTTGCACGCGCGCCTGAATCATCAGACCCGTGGCATGCCCATCACTCGCGGGTTCTTCATGCGCCTGCTCTGCGGCGGGAGGCGCCGTGGTGCGCACTGGCGTTTCCGCGTCGTTTCCCTCCTCCGCGCGTGAAACGCCCGCCATCGTCACGAAAGCCAGAAGAACACTAGCCCCCAAGCTCAATCGAATCATCGAAACACTCCTCCACCCAAGACAGACCGAGCACGAAAATGCGCCCTGTCCCCAGGATTCGAACGCCGTACCGAAAAGCGCTCGGGCGTGCTCCAGCAAGCGATGCGCCACGCTTTTCAGGGCAGTTTCTGCGAAAACCCAGGCGAGTGTCTGAATCCGTTCCGTGGCGTCGGAGTCACACGTGTCCGCGGAGCGCCAGTCAACCGATTCCGTACCCAGGCGAAGACTGCTTTCGTCAGCGGGACGCAGGTGGTGGTACGAAGCGCTGAAGCAGGTTTGGGCTACGGATCCTTGCAACAGCGAAACCCGGTCGAGTAGTCGTGATAACTGCGCTCGTGGGCCATGGTGACGAACTCACAGCCCGAGCCGTGTTCGTTCGTGGTGCCGAAGAAGCCGCCCATGAAAACGCCCTTACCGAGGTTGCGCCCGATGCGCGCGCGAATGCCGGCCTGGAGCGGCAGCTTCTTCTCGATTGACGCGTCCACGCGATCGGCAACCCACTCGTGGAGGTTGCCGACCAGATCGAAGACGCCAGCGTTCGTCACACAGCCCGAGTACGCGCCGGTTTCGGCGAGAAAGCCCGCGCGTCGATCGAGCTCCGGATCGTTGAACGCCCCTTCGTAGCTCCAAGCGCGCGGCTCGCTGCCATGGAGCAGCGACAACAGATGCGGTTTGCCGACGTTGCAGCGCCCCCGTACGTACTCCGCACCGTACGGATAGCGCGCATCGCGCTCTCCCCGGCAAGCGCGATACCACTCGCTCAGCGAGCACAAGCGTTTGCCCGCGTTCTGACATGCGCTCGCCGCTTCGATCTGACTGATGTATCCCTGAGGCCGCACACCTGCGCGTGACTCCGCCACGAACACCCCCTGCTTCGGCCGCTCGAAATGCGGAAACGGACTGAGCGCGCCGTCCGTGCCCCGCTCGAGCAAGCGCGCTTCGTAGCGATCCATGCAAACGCCCGCGGTGAACGCCATCTCCAACGGGCAGAGACTGCGTGCGCCGTCGCTCGCACGCACCGGGCGCGCGACGGGTCCGAGAGCAAGTACGAGCGCGCTTCCGACCAAGAGCACAGCGCTCAGCCATCTCGATTTCGAGCGCGCCATTCAGCTCAGCTTAGCGCACGGTTGCTGACGGAGTAGGGCATGGCTGCTCCCGCGCGGGGCGTCGCGTTACTACCGGTCGTGCTCGGCCGCTTTGCAAGCGATGCTATTGCTCTGGCGCGGGAGCCTGAAAATTCACCACCACGACCGCTCTGCCGTCGTACAGCTGAAGATCGGTGATCATTCCCGTCTTCCCCTCTGGATTCACGCGCGCAAATGGTTTGAACGCCAGCACTCGCGAGAGCGCGTCATCGAGCAGACTCAGAATCCCATCGTCGGCGATCTCACGATACTCTTGCAGCGCGTCGAGCATTGCTGCGGGAATCCGCTCGTCGGTCAATCGACCTTCATATCGGGTGCCTTTTCTCGATGCCAGACCCGCTTCTCCGCGGCTGATTGCGTCGTCAATCGTCGCGACGATGCCAATGCCGGGAAGCTGGATGGAAATATTCGTAGCCATTGCCTAGCTGCCGAGCGGTCTGCTCCGAGACCGCCCCGTGCAGTGAAGCATCATGTTCGTGCACGAACATGATGGTGGAGGAGAGATCGCACCCCGGAGCGGGGCTACCTGATCGGCTGTTTAGGCGCACTGGCTGGCGCCGTTGTTTCTGTGTTTATAGTAAAATCAATAACTTACGTGTTAATCCTTATCGAAGTGAAAGCAACTCCTGCCGTTTTCTAGCCTTCTGTTCAGTGGTTCGGTACTGAACCGACATGCAGATCACAGCTCTCGCTCGTCGCGTCCTTCGACTCGTTTTCTCGCTCAGCTCCGCCGGCGGAGCGCTCACTCGGCCGCGGCTCGAACGCCGTCTCGAGGCGTCGTCCGCGGAACTCAATCGGGCACTCAGTGAGCTCGATCGCTTGGGATTGCTCGATGCTCAGCGCTTGCGGCTGACTTTGCCGGGACTGGCGGTGGCGACGGCACTGCGTGCCCGCCGCGTGACGAAGCGCCGTGCCGTCGTGGCAAAGCCTGCGCCAGTGGGCGCGCCGATCGCGCTGTTCTCACCGCGTGAAGCGCCGCGTGCAGTGGCGTGATTGGCTGCTCCCGCGGGGGCGTCCTGTGGTGGACGGTCGTGCTCGGGCTGGTGCTGCCCCGCCGGTGAGCGTCGCTACACGTCCTGGCGTGCTCGCGCTTCGCGCTGCGCGCGCCAGGGGCCCCCAAACGCCGGCTGCGCCGGACGTGGGGGCCCAGACGATCGCCTCCGCTCGCGACTGTTGGGGTGAACGCGAAGCAGTGACGACGCCACGAGAACCATGATCGCAGCGCCTCCTTTTTCCGGCTAGCGGCCGGTCTTCGCGAGAGCGCGCACGCTCTGTGCCGTGCGCTGGCGTGGGACGCAAAGACTCATGCTGATCAACTCCGCGCGCAGTGACCTGAGCTGGCGCACGTCACAGATCCTGCGCGTGAGGGCTTCGTCCGGCCGCGAGCCGGAAAAAGGAGGCTCTGTTGCGCGATCGTCATTCAGTCCTTGCCACTCACGCTCACCACCTGCGTTACGCGCCGACCGATTCGGAGGCCAAGCTCTGGCGCGCACTCCGCGCGACGCAGCTTGGCGTCGCGTTTCGGCGCCAGGTGCCCGTGCTCGGTTTCATCGTGGACTTTTTCGCGCCGTCTGCGCGGCTCGTCGTCGAGGTGGATGGCGGCTATCATGCTGCGCGCCGCGCGGCGGACGCGCGCAGGGACGCGAAGCTGAGTCGTGCGGGGTTTGGATTGAGCGAGTCAGATCGAACGGCGCGCAGTGGATGGCGACATCGAGTCGACTTCGTTCGGAGACTTCGATTCTTTGGACGACGATCGAGAGTTGTCACCACCCTGGCGGTTTACGACATGCGTTGTGTACACGTGCTGCGCTGTCCCGTTTCAGCGAGGGCAGGCGCGGCTGCAGGGGCGTCAGGGGCAGATCAGGCAGAACACTTCGTGCAGGACTGACGAATCAGCGCGCCCGTTTCAGCGTGGCCCCCAAGAAAAAGCTGGAACTGTGCGGCGTGGGCGGCCGCGTTGGCGATCGCCGGAGCAAGTGCGGCTCGTGCGCCGATTGCGCTGTTTTCACGCGGTGAAATGCGCGCGTGCGCTGGCGTGAGTGCCGCTTTGGCCTGGTGGCCGATGGCGCTTGCGATTGCGGGGTCTCTCTGCGTTGAGCGAAGCTCTGTGCGCTGAGCGAAGCTCGGCGCGTCGCCGGGAGTGTCGTCATCAGTAGCCGAGTCGCCATCAGCCATGTGAGTCACGCTTTCAGTTCCGGAGGTCCGGTGCTGCAGGACATCGATCTGGTGATCGAGGCGGGGTCGTTCGTGGCGTTGCTCGGGCCATCCGGCTGCGGCAAGTCGACCTTGCTGCGTTTCATCTCGGGTTTGGATCGGCCTGCTGCGGGATCCATCTCGATCTCGTCGGTCGCGTCGGGCGCGGACGAGAGCGCGGCGACTGCGCGGACGAAGCTGGCATTCGTGTTTCAAGATGCGCAGCTCTTGCCCTGGCGATCGGTGCTCGACAACGTCGCGCTTCCGCTCGAGCTTCAGGGGCTGAGTCGCGCGCAGGCTCGCGAGCGCGCGCGTGGTCCGCTCGCGGAGGTCGAGCTGAGTGACGTGCACGAGCGCTTTCCGGATCAGCTCTCGGGGGGCATGCGCATGCGGGTGTCGATCGCGCGCGCGTTGGTCACCGAGCCTTCGGTGTTGCTGCTCGATGAACCGTTTGCGGCGCTCGACGAGCTGACTCGGCAGCGCTTGGACGAACGCTTGCGGAGGCTGTGGCAAGCGCGGCGCATGACGGTGATTTTCGTGACGCACGCGCTGGCCGAGGCCGCGTTTCTCGCGGAGCGCGCGCTGGTCATGTCGCGCCGTCCCGGGCGGATCGTGCTCGATCATCACTTGCAGCTGCCGCACGATCGCCCCTTGGATCTGCGCACGGAGAGCGAGTTCGTGGCCCAAACCGCACTGCTGTATCGCGCGTTGCAGCAGCACGGCGCGCTGGACGAGGCGTCGCTTCCGCCGCTCGGGGGCGAGGCATGAAGCGAGCGCCGCGCAGACCCACGCTCGTGCGCGAGCTCTTGCCCTCGGCGCTGCCACCCGCACTCACGTTCGTGATCGTGAGCGTGCTCTGGGAAGTAATCGTACGCGCGCTCGCGGTGCCGCGCTTCTTGGTGCCGCCGCCTTCCGACGTGCTCGCTGCAGCCTGGAGCGAGCGAGCGTCGCTTTTTTCCGCCCTGTTCACCACCACGCAAGGCGCAGTGCTCGGCTTTTTGCTCAGTGCCAGCCTCGGCACCACGGTCGGCTTGGCTTTTTCGTTGTCGCGCTGGCTCGAGCGCGGCTTGTATCCGTACGCATTGTTTCTGCAGACGGTGCCCATCGTCGCGGTCGCGCCGCTCTTGGTGCTGTGGTTCGGTCCGGGGTTGCGCGCGGTGGCGGTGTCCGCGTTCATCGTCTCCGTATTTCCGATCATCGCCAACACCCTGGCGGGATTGCGCAGCGTCGATCCGCGGCTGTCCGATTTGTTTCGACTCTACGGCGCGAACTTGCCCGACACGCTGCTCAAGCTGCGGCTGCCGACTGCGGTTCCGAGCATGATGACGGGGCTCAAGGTGGCGTCGGGTCTGTCGGTGATCGGGGCCATCGTCGGTGAGTTCGTGGCCGGCTTTGCCGAAGGCAGTGCCGGGTTGGGCATCACCGTGCTTTCGGCCTACCGGCAGCTCCGGACCGACCTGTTGTTCGCGGCCGTGCTCCTGGCTTCGCTCTTGGGGCTACTGCAATTTGCCCTAGTAAATGGCCTGAGCGCGCTCCTTTT
>DASSMT010000228.1:0-15104 GCA_035688655.1 Polyangiaceae bacterium
CGCGCGCCGTGTACGCCTCGCGCAGCGCTGCTGCGGACGCGGCGTCTTTCGGATTGGCGTCGAGCGCGCGCTTGTAGCGCTCGATGGCGCCGTCGCGATCACCGCGCCCTTCGAGTAGCTTCGCGGCCCGCAGGTATTGCTCGGCTTTTGCTTCGGGGGTCGTCGCCCGGCCCGCCAAGGCATCGAGCGCGGCGAGCGCGGCATCCGCGTCACCCGTCGACTGACGCAGGTGCGCCAAGGCCTCGAGCGCGCCGGCGTGCTGCGGGTCGAGCTCGAGCACCGCGTCATAGGCGACCATGGCGCGTTCCGGCGAGCCAATCTGTTCGGCCAGCACTTTGCCCTGTTGCAGCAGCAGCGCGAGCCGGCGCGGACCCTCGGTCACCAGCTTGAGCTGGCGTTCGTACAGAGCGGCCACGTTGTCCCAACGATCGAGCGCCCGGTAGTGGCGGATCAAGGTGGTGAGCGCGCCGTCGTTGGCAGAGTCGAGCGCGAGCAGCCGCTCCAGCGCTTCGGCCGCCTTTTCGTGGTTCAGGAACTCTTCGTCGTAGAGCGCGGCAATGCGCTCCCACAACGCCACTTTTTGGCGAGGCGTGGCCGCCACCTCCACCTGCTGGGCCAAGTTTTCCAGCAAATCTTGGAAGCGACCGAGCTTGGAATAGAGGCGATCGAGGCCGCGCAGGGCCTCGACACTCGTGGGGTCCAGCTCACACGCATCTTGGAAGCGTTTCAACGCCTCGCTGTCGTCGTGCAAATCGGTTTCGTAGATCTCGGCGATGCGACACAACGTCTTCTGCTTGTCGTCGCCGCGCTGCGCTTTTTCGCGAGCTTCGAGCAGCTTCAACAGACTCTGGAAGTCTCGCGTCCGCTCATATAGGCGCGCCAGTGCTTCACTGGCCTTGAGCTGCCCCGGATCTTCACTCACGATCTGCTCGTATAGCGCGCGTGCGCTGTCCGTATCGTTCAGGCGCAGCTCCAGGAGCTCGGCAGCTTCGGCGCGCAGCTCGCGCGCTTGCGCGGGAGAGGCCGCGGCGTCGGCGCGGCGCGTGAGCACCATGCCGAGCTCGGACCACTGTTGTGCCTTGCGATAGATTTCGGTCATGCCCTCCAAGGCGACCTCGTCGGCGGGTTCACGCTCGACGACCGACTGAAAGCAGGGCAGGGCCAGATCCGGCCGCCTCAGCTTTTCTACGTACCAATGTCCCATGCGATTCCAGATCGCGTTGCTGGTGTCGACATCGAGGTCTTCGTCGCCCGCGCTGCTCGCGCAATTCGACAGCACTTCGGCCCAGGCTTCCTGGTCGTTGCCGGCAATGCGCTCGATTTCACTGACCACCTGGGACTGGCTCGGGTCTTCACACAACGCCTGGGTGAAGGCGACCAAGGCCTGCTCGCTGTCTCTCAGTTCACTCGCGTACAGCTTGCCGATCTCGAACATCGCGCGAGCGCGATCACCGGCGCTGTCGGCCTGCTCGCTGCGCGCGAGCAGCATCTCCACGACCTCCTCGAATCGGCCGAGACGACGCCGAGTGTCCTCGAGCCCGGTCCAGGCGACCTGGTCGTCGGGGTCCAGCTCCGTCAGTTGCAAATACAGCGTCTCTGCCTTGGCCAGATCGCGCGCTCCGTCCGTGCACAGGCGCGCGGCTCGAAAGAGCAAGCTCTTCTTGGTCTCTTTGGCGTCGTCCGCGTCGATTGCGGACGCGGCCGAGAGCAAAGCGTCGGTCACTCGCTGCGCGTCCGCGCCGGCGTCCACGCTGGCTTCCAGATCCAAGGCCGCGTCGTCGCTGCTCGGATCTTTCAGCAGCGCCTCGATTTTGACGTCGACTTGGGCGTTCGTGACGGTGAGCGCAGGCGGCCGGATCGAGGCGTGCCCGGCCTTTTCGAACAAGGTCAAAACCTCGCTCGCGCTCCGGGGACGGCGCTCCGGGTCCTTCGCCAGCAAGCGCAGGATCAGCTCGTCCAGGTCTTTCGACACGAAGCCGGGAGGTGCGACGCTGCTCGGCGGAGCGGGCTCGAGCGTGAGATGCGCGAAGGCCGCCTCGAGCGCGGACTTGTCGCCGAACAATGGCTTGCCGCTGACCACTTCGTACAGCATCGCGCCGAAGGAATAGACGTCACTGGCGGGGTCCGCGTAAAGTCCGCGGATCTGTTCGGGCGCGACCGTGCGCGGCGAGCCCACGGTCGAAAACAACTCGTTGCGCCGCTTCACGACGCGCGCGCGTGCGCGCAGTCGATCCGTGCCGGCGTCGACCAAGAGGAAGCGCTGCGAGCCATCGGCCTCGCGCACCAGGAGCACGTTGTCGAGCCGCAGATCGCCGTGCGCGATGCGCCGGCCGTGCAGCGCCGCGAGCGGCTCCAAGATGCCGCGGATGACCGCTTTGGCTTCATTCAGGGACATCGGGCCGGAGCGCGAAATACGCAGGGAAAGCGGCACCGCTTCGCGGTGCGCATGGGCGACCAGGTAGCGATCGCCGACTCTTTCGGCGCTCAACTGCTGCGGCAGGCCGCCATGGCTGATTTGCGCGATCAAGCGCGTGACCGTCAGAAAGCGCTGGAGGCCGCGTTGGTCGCGAGTCGCCTCGCGGCGCAGTACCTTGATTCGATACTCGCTGCCGTCTTTGCGCGCCACGTACGAGAGCGCGAGGCGGCCTTCACCGAGCTTCCGTAGGATCACGTACGGGCCGAACTCGGAACCGACCTTCAGCTCTTCGTCCAGCGCCACGCCGCTGACGCGCAGATCCAAGACTCTTTCGTTGACCTCGCCTCGGGTAGCCAAGAGCGCGTCGCACAGCGCTTCGATGGCGTCGTGCTCGAGGCAATGGGCGGTCAGTGCCCCGGCGAAAGACGCCTTGGCGGCCATCCCGCCCACGCTCTCCGGCTCGAACCCCAGAACGTCTCGGCTCAGCGAAAGCAGGTCGGGGAGCTCGAACAGGCGCTCGAGCTCTGCACGCAGGATTTCCGTCTCGATCATGATTGTTGTTGTGTCTCGCAGCGGTCGGGGGCCTCGCCGCCGGCCGGGTGGCCCCCCGCCTGGGCGAGGCGAATGGGCGGAACCATAGCCGATTTCTGGCCCTGATTCGCGCCCTGTGAGAGCTTCCGGCGGTGAGTTCGGGCTCTCTCTTCGTGCAACGGGTCATGCCTTTGGCGGTCCTTGCCATTGCCGCGATTTCGGTCCCCATGATGATGCTGTCGGCGACCGGTTTGCCCCGGTTGAAAGGCCTGCGCGAGGAAAAAGTCCGTGCCGACGAGGAGGTCTCCCGCTTGTCCCAGCAGATTTGGGAGCTTCGCGCTGAAGTGGCCCGAATCAAAGACGATCCGGCGGCCGTGGAACGGGCGGCCCGGGACGAGCTCGGCCTGGTTCGCCGCACCGAGGTCGTCTTCCAATTTCACGACTGACACGCCCTGGGTCAGATTTTTGACCCCAAACCGAGCGACGCAGCCACGCAGCGCCATTGAAGCCGAGGCCCGGCGCCCGGTAGCATCGAGCCGGTGTCAGCAGAGCTAGCCCGCCGCCTGGTTCACAGTGGAGCAATGCCCGCACAGGTGGAGGCGGCGCTGTTCGAGGCCGTCACTCGCGGGATATCACTGACCCAGGCGGTCAACGAACTCTACCCCGAGCTGGTGGATTTGCTCGAGCGGGGCTTGGATCGCAGCGATTTTCCTGCGGTCCATACCGTTCGCCCCTTACCCGACGTGGTTCGCTCGCTGCCCGTCGGCATGTGCGAGCGTTTGCTGTCGCTGCCGGTCCATCGCGACTCGCGCAGCGAGCGCATCGACGTCGCCTCGGTGGACGCGCTCGATGGTCATGTTGCCAACGAATTTGCGTACCATCTGCGCGTCCCGGTGCGCGTGCTGCGCGCGCCGTTCACGGAGATGGTCACGGCGCTGGAGAACTTACATGCGTCCGGTATCTTTCTCCCCGGGCTGTCCAAGATCCGCGCGGCGAATCGCGGGCCGACGAGCGTCGAGCCGCCGCCAGCGGCCTCGCTGCGCGCCCTGCCGGTGAACGAGCCTTCCGTGCCACCGATCCGTCGATCGTTGGCGCCGAATCCCAATTGGGTCGCCGACGTTCCTGCGTTCTCGATTGTCGAGCCACCGGCGTTGGATGGTGATGAGGCGCTGAACGAGCCCGTGCTGAGCTTGGGCCGGCCCAAGCCATTCGTGCCGGAGTACGAGCCGGTCGGGCCGCCTTGGACACTGGAGTTCGAAGCCGCGGTCAGGGAGCTCGATGCGGCGGATACGCCCGAGCGCGTGGTGAGCAGCTTGTGTGAAGGGCTGAGTCCGGTGCGCGCACTGGTGCTTGCGGTGCGCAACTCGAGTTTCGACGTGCGCGGGGGCAGTGCGGGGTTGGGCGCGCCCGCAGACCTGCGTTTGCTCAGCGTGCCGATGGAAAGTGGCGGGCTGCTCGACACGGCCACCCGGGTCGGCTTCTTTCTCGGGCCGTTCGCCGTCATCTCTGCGTTGAGTTCTCTGGAGGGCAAATGGTCCGCCCCTGCCGGCAGCGATTGCTATGCGCGGACCGTCAATGTCTCGGGACGTCCGAGCTTGATCGTGCTCATGGTCGGGTTCAGCGAGTCGACCGAAGCGACGCGGCGTGCCGACGTCTTGGCACGCGCGGCAGGCAGCGCTTTGGAACGGATCGTTCGCACACGGAAGCGGGGTTGACGTGGCCCATGAATCAAAACCGAGCGCCCGTGAATCGTTTCGAAAGCTCGCGCGGGCGGAGCTGAAAGGACGCGATCCGGACTCGCTGAACAGCCAGACGCTCGAGGGGATCGAGCTGCGGGCGCTGTATACGGCCGAAGACTTGCAGGGCATTTCGCACTTGGACGAGAGCCCAGGCGCCTATCCCTATCGGCGCGGGCCGCGTGCGACCATGTACACCGAGCGCCCCTGGACGATCCGCCAATATGCCGGCTTTTCGACGGCCGAGGAGAGCAACGCGTTCTACAAGCAGAGCCTCGCGGCTGGCCAGCGCGGCTTGAGTGTCGCCTTCGATCTGGCCACCCATCGCGGCTACGACAGTGACCATCCGCGAGTTTCGGGAGACGTCGGCAAAGCGGGTGTCGCGATCGACTCCATCGAGGACATGAAGCGCCTGTTCGACGGCATCCCGCTGGGCTCGACCAGCGTCTCGATGACGATGAACGGCGCGGTGCTGCCGATCCTCGCCTGTTACATCGTGGCAGCCGAGGAGCAAGGGGTCGAACCTGTGGCGCTCAGCGGCACGATTCAAAACGACATTCTCAAAGAGTTCATGGTGCGGAACACCTTCATCTATCCGCCCGCGCCCTCCCTGCGAATCGTCGCCGATATCATCGAGTACACCAGTCGGCACATGCCGCGCTACAACTCGATCTCGATCTCCGGCTATCACATGCAAGAAGCCGGTGCGACGCTCGAGCTCGAGCTCGGGTTCACGCTGGCGGATGGACTCGAATACATTCGCGCGGCCTTGGCGCGCGGTCTGTCGATCGACGAGTTCGCGCCGCGGCTCTCCTTTTTCTTTGCGACCGGCATGAATTTCTTCATGGAGATCGCGAAGTTGCGTGCGGCGCGCGGGCTGTGGGCAGAGCTCGTGCGCGAGCGCTTTGCGCCGTCTGATTCGCGTTCCCTCGAGCTGCGCACGCATTGTCAAACGTCCGGCGTCAGTCTGACTGCGCAGGATCCTTTGAACAACGTCGTGCGTACGACGATCGAAGCGCTGGCATCGGTCTTGGGTGGCACCCAGAGCTTGCACACGAACGCCTACGACGAAGCGCTGGCCCTGCCGAGTGAGCTGTCCGCCCGCGTGGCGCGCAATACGCAGCTGATCTTGCAGCACGAAGCTGGCTTGACCAAAGTCGTCGACCCGTGGGGTGGTTCGTACTTCATGGAGGCGCTCACTCGAGATCTGACCGAGCGCGCCCGCGCGGTGATCGACGAGGTCGAGGCGCTCGGTGGCATGGCGCGCGCGATCGAGCAGGGGTTGCCCAAACGTCGCATCGAAGAAGCCGCGACCCGTCGCCAAGCGCGCATCGATCGCGGTGAGGACGTGATCGTGGGCGTGAATCGCTTTCTCGCTCCCGACCAGCCGGCGCTCGACGTGCGCATCGTCGACGGTCGCGCCGTACTGGAGCTCCAGCGCGCGCGCCTCGCAGAGCTCAGAAAAAATCGGGTCGCACAGGACGTCGCGGCGTCGCTCGAGGCACTGCGCGCGCGGGCCGAATCCGGCGTCGGCAACTTGCTCGAAGCCAGCTTGGTCGCGGTGCGAGCACGCGCGACCGTGGGGGAAATCAGCGCGGTCTTGGCCGAAGTCTTTGGTCGCCACGACGCCGCGAGCCATACTGTCACCGGCGTGTACGGGAGCTACTATCAGGCCGATGCCGAGTGGACCGCGCTGCGCGCGCGCGTGGCTGCATTCCGCGCCGCGCACGGGCGAAATCCGCGCATCCTGATCGCCAAATTGGGCCAAGACGGTCATGACCGCGGCGCCAAGGTCGTGGCCAGCGCCTTGGCAGACTTGGGCTTCGACGTCGACCTCGGGCCGATGTTTCAGACGCCGGAAGAAGTGGCGCGTCAGGCGATTGAGAACGACGTTCACCTGGTCGGCATATCCAGCCAAGCTGGCGCTCATGCCACGCTCGTGCCCGAGCTCGTGCGTGAGCTCGGGCGGCTGGGCGCAGCGGATGTGCGCGTGGTCTGCGGCGGGATCATTCCCGGCAGCGAGGAGGCTGCGCTGTTCGCTGCCGGTGTGGCGTTGATCTTTGGGCCGGCCACGCGGCTCCCGGAAATGGCCAAGCAGTTGTTGGATCTGCTGGAGCGAATGTGACCCCCGTCGTGGAGTTGGCGCAAGCGCTGACCTTGGGTGACCGTCGAGCGTTGGCGAAGGCCATGACGCTGGTCGAGAGCACCCGCGCCGCCGACCGTGCCGCTGCCCGCGAGCTGCTCGGCTTGCTCGGTGCCGAACGCGCGGACACGCTGCGCGTGGGCGTGACCGGGGTGCCCGGCGCGGGCAAGAGCACGCTGATCGACGCGCTCGGTCGCGAAGCGATCCTCGCCGGGCGGCGGGTTGCCGTGCTGGCGGTCGACCCGTCGAGTCGGCAAAGTGGTGGCAGTGTGCTCGGCGATAAAACGCGCATGTCGCGTTTGGCTGCAGAACCTGCGGCGTTCGTGCGGCCGAGCCCCACCTTGGGCGCGCTGGGCGGGGTCGCGGCGCGCACGCGCGAACTGATTTCACTCTGCGAAGCCGCGGGTTACGACCTGACATTCGTCGAGACCGTTGGCGTCGGTCAGTCGGAAGAACAAGTGGCCACGCTGGTAGATTGCGTGCTCTTGGTGCTGCTTGCGGGCGCGGGCGACGAGATCTCCAACTTGAAACGGGGCGTGCTGGAGGTTGCCAACGTGATCGCCTTCAACAAAGCCGAGGGCGAGCGCGCGGCCGACGTGGCCCGGGACGCGGCGGCTTTGCGCGCGAGCTTGAGCGTCAGCCATCACGAGCGGGTCCCACCGGTGTTCGTCGTGAGTGCGCTGCACGGCGCCGGCGTGCCCGAACTCTGGCACGAGCTATCCGACGTTCTGGCTCAGGCTGGCTCTGCTGCGTTCCGCGAGCGGCGTGCTCGGCAACGCGGGCAATGGTTCGAAGCGGCGCTGGATGAGGCAATTCGTGAGGCGCTTGCGCAGCGGCCGGGGGCGATGCTCGCGCGCCAGGCGGCCGAACGCAGCGTTCGCGAGGGCATTTCGTCACCCTGGGAAGCCGCTCAGCGGCTCCTCGCTACACTGCTGCCGGCACTGCCTGCTTCAGAGCGCGAGTGACGCGCGCGCCCCGCTCGTCGAGCCGCCGCGCCGCTTCGCTTTGGCGAAGTACTCGTCGAGCCAGTCCTCGAGGCGATGCTCCGCGGCCTCTTCGGACAAGCCGCAACGCTGTGCCAAAAACGTCACGAAGTCGGGCGGGGGAAAGTCGGGGTTTGGGTGAGGGATCATGGTTTTGCCGAACGGTTGAAAAACGATGGGTCTGAGCGTTTCCGTGGACGTTTGGTGAAGCACTTGGCGTGCCAACGCTTGGCGTGCCCACGTTTGACGATGACTTCATCGGACCCATCGGACTAACCCGGCGGCAATGGCCGGCCGAGCCGGGGCGCGCCAGCGGAGAACAGGGCAAAAGCCCACAGCTGCCCCCGCTGACGCGCCACAACGCCCCGAGCGATGCGTCACGCACCGGGCAGGGTCGTCGTCCACTCGCGCATGGCCTGGTCACCCGGGCGGTCGACATGTACTTGTTCATCGACGGAGGTGACCCAGCTCATCGGGATGAAATGGTGTTCGCCACGTTCGTCCTTCCTGAGCTTGATGGCCGCTGTTCCCTCGACGTGATCGACGGTCGCGAATTGCTTGTTCTTGGAACAGACCACGGGCATGTGGGGCCTGATTGCGTCGGTGTTCACCATGTGCCTTCTCTCCTGGCCCGGGACGAAGCACCGCCCGTGCCAGCAAGGTGTGGCTGGCAGGCTCAGCGCGCGAGCGTAGCGAAGGCGGCGATCACCTCCGCTGGCGCTTGCACCAACTCGATCAGCACGCCTTCGCCCGAGCGAGGAGCTTGCTCGCTCGGCTTCGGATGCAAAAAGCAGATGTCGTGTCCGCTGGCGCCCTTGCGAATGCCGCCTGCGCCAAAGCGCATTCCTTGCTCGCTCAACCAACGGTAGGCTGCGGGCAAGTCATCTACCCACAGCCCGATGTGATTCAACGCGGGCTCGTGAATCTTGGGCTTGCGGGTCGCATCGAGCGGCTGCATCAGGTCGAGCTCCACCCGAGCTGCGCCCACGCCGAGCTCCAGGATTGCCTCGCTGACATTCTCGCTCGCGCTCTCGAAACCTCCGCTCAGCGGCAGCCCGAGCAAATCGACCCAAAGGTTCAGCAGCGGTTGCTTGTCGAGTGCGCCGATCGCGATCTGCTGAACGCCGAGGATGCGAAACGGGCGCGCGCTCATGGCAATTTCAGGGGAAGCGCGCTTGAACGCCGCCTTGCAGCTCGAGTTGTGTGCGAAGGGCTCGCAAGATCCCGACGGTCAACCCGGCATCGACGTAGAAACCGACGTAGCGTGCGACGTCGAAGTGCGGCCCGGCTGCCAGATGAAACAGCAGATCCTTCTTGTATTGCGGGGCGTAGCCCGGGATGCTCACGGTCCCAGCGCTGCCCTCGAACTCGTACGCCAGCGCGGGCTCGATGAAGATTTTGAAGGCGGAATCGCTCATCGTGTACAGGCGCACGCCGGCGCCCAAGATCTTGACCGGCGCCGTGTTGGTTTGCGATTCACCCGAGAGCCCGAGTCGCATGAACAGATACGGCTCGAGGAAGTCCAAGAGCGCGTAGGAAGCCGCGAGATCGAGCGCAAAGGGAGCGCCGTGCCCGCAGAACTTCTGCTGATCCTGGAGCGACTTGGTCGGGTCGTACTCGTGGCACAGCGGCGACTGATCGTAGCGGAAGATCATGTTGTAGCCGCCGACCAAGCCGACGCGCAGCCCGAACTGCCCGTGGTGGGCGAAGGTCTTGTCTTCCGCGGGCGCGGATTCGTCCTTCTTCGGCTCGTCCTTGGTTTCTTCCTTGGACTTTGCCGGCGCCTCCTCCGCTTGCTTGTCCGGGTCAGCGTCCGCTGCCGGATCGGCTGCCCGAGCAGGCAGAGAAAGTGAGCTCAAGAGCGCCAAGAACAGCCAAAAACTTCGAGCTTTCAAGGCTGCGAACATAAACGATCTCGCCCGCGCTCGCCATCCCGCCGAGGCTTACCCCTCGGCAAACGGCAGAAATCCGCTACGCGCGCTGCGGGGTCAGCGCTTCCCGGTACGGGCCGTGCCGGCGCTCGTCCATTCGCGCTCGCAGCCGAGGGCGACCCATTTCAGGGTGACGGGCCCGGCGCTCGCGCCGAGCGTCACTTGGTTCTCGGCGTTGAACGCGCTCGGGGCGGGCAGGGCGAGCGTTGCTTCGGCGCGCAGCTTGTCGACGCCGCTCTCGTCACTGACCAACGCCAAGATGCCCAGGCCGGCGAGCATGGGCACGATGCCGCTCGGGATGTAGGGAGCCACGATTGCGCGCACCGTGTCGCTGAGCTCCGGCGCGCGACGCGCGAACCAGCGCACGTCGTCGAGCGAGTCGAGCACGAGCACGCTCTCGGCCGCAGGCCGTCCGCGCTTCACGACCACCGGCAACGTTACCGCATCCGCGAACGGATGCGCTTTGGGCGCCTCGATGGCGACCGGCTTTTGGCCGTCGGCTTCCTTCGATTTGCTCTTGGCCTTGCGCACGATGAGGACGTCGTCGGTCGGCAGCGTGCGTGGCACGGTCACGCGCACCGGTCGCTTGAACGAACGAGGATCGCCGACGGTGCCGCTCGCCACGGAGAACGCCAACGTTTCGCCCGAGGCGACCACGAAGCGCTGCGCGCTCGCCGGGAAACTCGGTTCCGGGTCGAAGGTGCGCAGCGAAACACCGCCGTCGTCCGGAGGCGGGTACAGCTCGCCCGTGACCAGCCGCGGGTCGGGCTCCAGCAAGCGTGCGCCCGTGGCCACGAGATCGACCAGGGCGCCCGATTGAGCGAGCACTTCGAGTGCTTGGCGCGAGGGCGGGGCGACCAGTAGATCCAACTTGGGTGGCACGCGCTTGCTCTTGAGCAAGGCAGCTGCGGCGAGCAGATCGCGCAGAGAAGCGCCGGAGTCGCCACCGAGGATCACCTGACTCACCGGCTTGCCGGCAATTTCTCGCACCGGCTTGACCACGCCGTCTTCGTCGAGCACGAGCGGATCGACGGCGGACAGATCGACGCTGATCACGTCGTCACACGGCGCACCCGGATCGGGCAAAAGACCGCGGTGCGCTTTGGAGCGGCGTTGGTCGCGCAGATATACCTCGGTCTTTTCGTCGCTGACGAACACCGCGGCAGACGCGCCGAGTTGCGGCGCGAGCGCGGCCAGCACCGCGCGATCGGACACGGACAAGAGCCGCGCGCTCGGTCCGGCGAATTCGATCACCACCGGCGCTCGATATTCGGTGTCGACGCGGCGAATCGCGTCGCCGAGGCCTCGGCGAATCAACTCGAGCCCCACGTCGCGCACGCAGACGAAGGGGCGGACGCGGCCGGAGAGCAGCACTTGCACGCTGCGCGGCGGACGGACGAGCACGCTTCCGGTGAGCAACGCCTCGGCCAGCTGCGACGGCGGTACGACCAGCGTGAGCATGCCCGCTCCGCCGACCGAGGCCAGGCGTGGCTCGTCGGTGAGCGCGAGGCGCGCTGGGCTGCCGAAGCGCTCGAGATGCACCGCAGCGGGGAAGCCGATGCCCGGGCGCGCGATCAGCATGCCCAAGTTGAGCGCGTCCTTCAGGCCGCGCAGGCTCAAGCCCGGTGACGTGTCGGAGAGCGCGGTCACGCAGCGCGTGTCGTAAGCGATGCCCACTTCCACGGCACACTTCTTCGCGCCCACGAGCACCGGTTCGGCGAGTGTTCGATCGGGTTCTCTCGCCAGAACGACTTGGTCGACCTTCACCCGAACGAGATCGCCGTTCAGGTTTGGATCATCCGCGCGCCCGGCGAGGATTTTTTGGGTCATGGTGCGGGGCGGATCCCCCGCTCGCGCACGCATCGGAGTGGCGTGGAAAGTAGCCGCTGCCCCCAAGCAGGGTCAAGGACGGCGACACGGCGCCCCGCCTGGACGGCGATCACCCGGCTTTATCGCGGCCGCAAGTCACGTTCGGTCCTCGAGCCCGATTGCGCGCGCCCTGCCCCCGGGGTCGGCCATTGGGCCAGTGTGAATTGCTTCGGCTTTTTCTGGATCGGGCGCAGGGTTTCTCTTTGAAAATTCACTGGAGTCGAGGATTTCGGGCTAACCTGCGGCCATGTTCAAAGAGGCGTTGCAGAGCGTCGTCGACGGTACGGACGGCGGCATCGCGGGTCTACTCATGGATTTCGAGGGCATCCCCCTGGAGAGCTACGCCAAGGCGGGAGCCGTGATCGACATCGAAACCGTGGGCGCCGAAGTGAGCGTGGTCGTGAAGGGCATCCAACGCGCAACGGAAATGCTCGATGCGGGCGCGACCCGCGAAGTGTCGTTCAAGAGCGATAAAATGATCACGCTGATTCGCGTGGTGAATGATGGCTACTTCGTCGCATTGACGCTCACCCCCGATGCAAACTTGGGCAAGGGGCGCTACCTGCTTCGCTTGCTCGCGCCCAAGCTGGCGGCAGAACTCGCGGCCTGAGTGGCAGAAGCCAAGCGAAAGTCGCGCAGCGCGACGCTGTCGGTGGTCCCGAACACCGCGCCCAAGGTGCGCCTGCGCTCGGCTTTGCGCGTGCTCGTGCTCAGCGGCCCGAACCTCGATCGCCTCGGCAAGCGTGAACCTGCCATCTACGGCAAAACCACGCTGGCCGAGATTCACGAGCAAATCGCGGCTGCAGCCGCACAGCGCAAAGCCGTGGTCGATTGCCGGCAGAGCAATCACGAAGGCGCCCTGATCGATTGGATCGGCTCGGCCTCTGACGACGGCTTCTCCGGCATCCTGCTCAATGCCGGCGCGCTCACGCACACGTCGTACGCGCTCTATGACGCGCTCAAAGCGTCGAGCTTGCCCACGATCGAGGTTCACATTTCGAATCCGGAGGCGCGTGAGGCGTTTCGCAAGGACTCACTCGTGGCACCGGCGTGTGTCGGCAAAGTGGCAGGTTTTGGCGCTGCCTCGTACACGCTCGCCCTGACGGGTCTACTGGATCGCTTGCAGGGCTCACAGTAAATCGGCCTAGCAATCTCCTCGATTCATTGTGAGCCGGTGCGAGCCGAGCCGGATTCGGCTGCCAAGAGTGCCTGAGTCCGTTTGGCGATGTCGCAGCGCGTCGAAACCGCGCACAACATTTCGCGGCGCGCTCAAAGGTATTTGGCCCGCACGAGTGAGTTGTCAGGCGCGATGCGTGTGAGTAACTTCCCGCTCCCCTCGAGCGCACAGACCCTCCTGTCGCGCCATCGCCCGCTCCGCGTGGCCCCTTCGGCATAGGAAAATTCACATGCAGCTTCCGCTTGATCAACTCCAGAGCCTGCTCAAAACGCTCGATGAAGGCGGCGCGTCCGAGTTCGAATACGAAGACGACAAAGTCCGCGTGAAGGTGGCCATGGCGCGCGGCCAAGCGCCGATCGTCACCAGCGTCAGCGCAGCTCCGGTGCTGGCGGCAGCGCCAGTCGCTGCCACGCCGGCGGCCGCTGCTGCCCGTGCCGAATCCGCGGATCCGAACGTGGTGTTCGTGACTTCGCCGTTCGTCGGCACTTTCTACCGCGCGCCCTCTCCCGAGTCGGATCCGTTCGTCGCGGTCAACGGCACGGTCAAGAAGGGCCAGACGCTCTGCATCATCGAAGCCATGAAGTTGATGAACGAGATTGAGGCGGAGTTTGCCGGAACCGTGCTCGAAGTGCTCGTCGATAGCGGTAAGAGCGTCGAGTTCGGCCAGAAGCTGTTCAAGATCCAGAAGAGCTGAGCCTCGACCACGACCATGTTTCGAAAAGTACTGATCGCAAACCGCGGTGAGATTGCCATCCGCGTGATCCGCGCCTGCCGTGAGCTCGGCATCGCCACCGTCGCCGTGCACTCCGAGGCCGACGCGGGCGCGCTGCACGTGCGTTTCGCCGACGAGGCAGTGTGCATCGGGCCGGCGTCCGCCGCGCTGAGCTACCTGAACATCCCGGCGCTGATCAGCGCCGCGGAAATCACCGCCGCAGACGCGATTCACCCGGGCTACGGTTTTCTCTCGGAGAGCACCAAGTTCGCACAGGTCGTCGAGCGCTGCGGGCTGAATTTCATCGGACCTTCCTCGGAGGCGATGGCGCAGTGGGGCGACAAGCTCCGCGCACGTGAAGTGGCGCAGCGTTTCGGGTTGCCGCTCTTGCCGGGCAGCGTGGCCTTGACCAGCTTCGAGCACGCCGAGTCGGAGGCCTCGCGGGTCGGCTTCCCGGTGATGATCAAGGCTCGCGGCGGTGGTGGCGGACGCGGCATGCGCATCGTGCGCAACCTGGCTGATGTTCGCCGCGCGTTCGAGTCGGCAACGGCCGAGGCGATGAGCGCGTTCAAGAACCCGGAGCTGTATCTGGAGCGCTTCGTCGAGCGGCCGAAGCACATCGAATTCCAAGCGCTGGCGGACAAGCACGGCCAGGTTTGGACGCTCGGCGAACGCGAGTGCTCGCTACAACGCAAAAATCAGAAGCTGGTCGAAGAATCGCCCAGCCCCTCCATGACCGATGAGCTACGCGCCAAGATGGGCGAGGTGATTCGCCGTGCCATCTTGGCCACGGGCTACACTTCGCTCGGCACGCTCGAGTTCCTGATGGACGACGATCGCTCGCTCTATTTCATGGAAATGAATACACGCGTGCAGGTCGAACACCCAGTGACCGAGATGGTCACGGGCGTCGATCTGGTCGTGGAGCAAATTCGAGCGGCGGCGGGCGAGAAGCTGAGCCTGCCCGATACCAGCGCCTGGAAGCTGCGCGGCCACGCCATCGAATGCCGAATCATGGCCGAAGATCCGCGCACGTTCGCGCCCTGGCCCGGCAAAATCACGGAATATCACCCGCCGGGTGGAACCGGCGTGCGCGTGGACTCGGGCGTGTTCGGCGGCTGGACCGTGCCCGCGCACTACGATTCGCTGCTCTCCAAGGTGATCGTGCACGCGCCCACGCGCGAACGCGCGCTCGGCCGTATGCTCGGCGCGCTCGACGAGTACATCATCGCCGGCATTCGCACCAACATCGACTTGCACAAACAGCTCTTGCGCCTGCCCGAAGTCGTCGACGGCAGCATGACCACCCGCACCGTCGAAAACTACATGGCCGAACGCGCCAAAGCGAACTGAGCCCACTCGTTCACGCCGCGCGCGCGAAGTGACGGAAGCCTGAGGGGGCGCTCGCGCTCCCGCATCGCACCTCGAAGCGCGGCGATGTTCTCGGCTTTGGGCGAAGGGACTAACCGCCAAGACGCCAAGACGCCAGAAGAGGGAGAGGGAATTGGGGTTCCTTCAGTACGGCGCTTGTCGTAGAAAAAATTCCTTTGCAACGGTGCAGACCGGGAAGATAGGTGACGCTTCTGACTGGGCACACGCTCTACAC
>DASSMT010000244.1:0-9577 GCA_035688655.1 Polyangiaceae bacterium
CGGCCTCGTGCAGCAAGCCGGCCACGCGCGTCGCGCGTTCGAACAAGCTCGTCGACTCGGCGGGCTCGAGCTCGGTGCCGAGCGCCAAGCGCACGCCACGAAACACTCCGCGCTCGCTGACCTCCTGCACGCAGGCACGCCCGAGCTCGTGGTGTCCGTCCTGCCAGACGAAACCGTGTACGCTCACTTCGAGCGTGGGCGTGACGAGCGGCTCGGCGATCAGACCATCGCGGGCCAACGAGACCTCGAGCCACGACCACTGTTTGTCACTGATCGCGCCGTAGAAGCGCATTTGCCCACGGCCTGCGAACGACAGCGGTCGCTTCAACAGCCAAGGTCGTTCCGCGCGGCGCAGCAGTTGCTCGAGCGGCGCGCGTTCCGTGAAGTAGCGTTGCTCGGGGAGTCCACCGCCGGCTTGGTGTGCGAACAAGCGGTGGTTCACGCGCCGCAGCACTGCCGCCTCCGGGTGCGGCTCCGGGCGGACTCCGGTCGCTGCCAAACGACTGAGCGCCCGCGGAGTCGGACACCAGGCGCGCCCGACGAACTCGGCCGCGTTCAAGCTTGCGCCGGGCTCCAGCAACACATCTTCGGGGCCGAGCAATGCGCGCGAGCCCTGGCCGTAGGTCAAAAGCTGCTGCAGTAGCTTGCTGCGCGGCACGTATTCGAAGTTCAGGCGCGCGAGCTCGAGCTCTGCGTCCAGATTGAGCACCCAAGCAAACCTCATGGCGCGCTGACGGCGGGCAGCTTGCGCCCCTTGGGCTCGGGAACGTACGCGGCCAACGCCTGGATGAACTCCGCGCTCATGCCGGCTTTCTGACGTGCAGTTTCGGCCAGCGGTGTGCCGTGCATGACCCAAGGTGAAAGTGGCGGCGGCAGTGCAGCCGCCCAGGTCTCGAAGTCACAGCCACCTGTCCAGCGTGCGAACCAGCGCGTGGCAAACGCCACGTGCGCGATCTCTTCTTTGGCGATCCGCTCTTGGATCAGAGCACCGGGCTCGTCACCGACGCTGCGAAAACGAGCCGCGAAGTCGGCCGCGTATTCCAGGTTGGCGGCTTCTAGGCCCATGCCCATGACCGACACGAAGGCGAGCTTGTTCGGGCAGCTCGGCACGCGCTTCCAAAACCATTCCCGAACGCCAAAGTCCCCGATCTTCCAGCCGAGTTGCTGGATGTGCTCGCGATATAGGTTCATGTGCCGGATTTCGTCCAGGCAAATGCCGAGCAGCCCTTTGCGAAATTCGAGCTCTGCATCGGCAAATGCCAAGAGCGCCCAACACATCAATTCGGCCGCCTGCAACTCGTGATGAAAGAACGCATGCAGCGCGCGGGCGCGATACTGCGGCTCTTTCAGGGCTTCGAGCCGCGGCGTGCGCTCGGTGCGGCGCGCCGAGCGAAATTGTGCGGGTCGACCCGGCTCGCTCAGGCGCAGCGGTGTTGGCGCATCGCGGAAGCGGCCAGGAGCCTGTGGCGGCTGCAGCTTGAAGCGCAGATCGTCCGTCCGGACATAGTGCTCGGCCCAAGCTTCGACGTCGGCGAATGCGGGAATTGCTGGCTGAACGGCGGACAACAGCCGGCACTTTTGCGCAAATGTGGCCGGTCGTCGAGGCGGCTCGTCATTCCCGCTCCGCCGCCGGCATGAGTCCGACTCGAAGCGCTAGCCGCCCGCCCCGGGCCGTGACATGCCCCGCCCGCGATGTCCGCTCCGTCCGCTGTTCCGCCGCTGTTTGCCTGCCTACCGCCGCCGGGTGCGGACGCCGATGCGGCGCTCGAGGGCTTTCTCGAATACGCATCCCAAGCCGGTCTCACGCTCTACCCCCATCAAGAAGAAGCCATCTTGGCGGTGATGAGCGACAGCAACGTGATCGTGCACACACCGACCGGCTCCGGCAAATCTCTGATCGCCGCGGCGGTGCACTTCAAGGCCATCAGCGAAGGTCGGCGTTCGTTTTACACCTCCCCGATCAAGGCGCTCGTCAGCGAAAAATTCTTCGACTTGTGTCGTGAGCTCGGGCCAGACCAAGTGGGGATGATGACCGGCGATGCCACGGTCAACCGCGACGCGCCCGTGATCTGCTGCACGGCCGAGATCTTGGCCAACATCGCGCTGCGCAATGGCGGAGAGGCGGACGTCGACTACGTCGTGATGGACGAGTTCCATTACATCTCCGACAAAGAGCGGGGCGTGGCCTGGCAGGTGCCGCTGCTCACGCTGCCCGGAGCGCGCTTCATCCTGATGAGCGCCACGCTGGGCGACGTGAGCGCCTACGAGAAGCTGCTCGCGGAGCGCACCGGGGGCGAAGTCGTGACCGTGCGCTCGGGCGAACGGCCCGTGCCGCTCTACTTCGAATACCAAGAAAAGCTGCTGCAAGAGGCCACCCAGACCCTGATCAATCAGGGCCGCGCGCCGGTATACATCGTCAACTTCACGCAACGCGGCGCAGCCGAAGCGGCGCAAAGCCTGCTCAGCCTAGACTTTTGTAGCAAAGAGGAGAAAAAGGCGATCGCCGAGGCGGTGCAGGGGGAGAGCTTTCGCAGCCCGAACGGCAAAGAGATGCTCAAGCTGCTACGCCATGGCATCGGCATTCACCACGCGGGACTCTTGCCGCGTTATCGCCTACTGGTCGAGAAGCTGGCCCAGCGCGGGCTACTGAAATTGATCTGCGGCACGGATACCTTGGGCGTGGGCGTCAACGTGCCTATTCGCACGGTGCTGTTCACCAAGTTGTGCAAATACGACGGCGAGAAAGTGCGCATCCTGAGCGTGCGTGATTTTCAGCAGATCGCGGGACGCGCCGGACGCAAAGGCTTCGACGAGGCGGGCTACGTGGTCGCGCTCGCGCCGGAGCACGCGGTGGAGAACCTGCGCCTGGAGGCCAAGGCGAACTCCCAAAACAAAAAGAAATTCGTGCGCAAAAAGCCGCCCGAGTGGGGCTACGTCCACTGGGACAAAGCGATCTTCGAGCGCTTGCTGAGCTCCCCGCCAGAACCCTTGGTGGCTCGCTTCCAAATCAGTCACGGCATGTTGCTGGCCGTGCTGGGCCGCCCCCGAGGCGGCTGCTCGGCCATGAAATCACTGGTCAAAGACAGCCTGGAGCCCCCGCCTCAAAAGCGCAAACACAAGAAACACGCGCTCGAGCTGCTGCGTTCACTGTGGCAAGCGGGCGTGATCGAATTTCGTAGCGCCGCCGAGGGCGGCGGCATCCGACTGAACGAGGAGCTTCAGGACAACTTCTCGCTCTTGCAAGCACTCGGCCTGTACGTCGTCGATGCCGTCGAACGCCTGGCACAAGACAGCCCGAGCTACGCGCTCGACGTGCTGACGCTGGTAGAAGCCATCGTGGAAGACCCCGAGGTCATTCTGCGCGCTCAGGTCGACAAGCTGAAAGGCCAAAAAGTCGCCGAATTGAAGGCCGCGGGCGTCGAGTACGAAGAGCGCATGATCGAGCTCGACAAGGTCGAGCACCCCAAACCAAATCTCGAATTCTTGAACGAAAGCTTCGCCGCCTTCGCCAAGGATCATCCGTGGGTGTCGCGTGAAGAGCTCAAGCCCAAGTCAATCGCGCGCGAGATGCTGGAGAGTCTGCAGTCCTTCAGCGGCTACATCAAGGAATACGGACTCTCGCGTTCCGAAGGCTCGCTCTTGCGCTACCTGTCAGAGGTCTACAAAACCCTGGTCCAAAGCATCCCCGAGCTGTCGCGCACGCCCGAGCTCGAAGAGCTGATCGAAACCCTGGGTACGCTGGTGCGCGGTGTCGATTCGAGCTTGCTCGACGAGTGGGAACGCCTGAAGAACCCGGCCTACGTCGCGGCGGTCACGGATGAAGTGGCCATCCCGCATGAAGACATCACCCAGAATACCCGCGTCTTCACCGCGCTGATCCGCAATCTCTTGTTCTCGGTGCTGCGGGCGCTCTCGGAACGCGACTACGAAACCGTGCTGGATCTCGCAGAAATCGGCGCGTTCGCCGGCGGAGCCATCGAGCTCGAACGCGCCATGCGCCCGTTCTTCGAAGAGGGCTCGAGCATTCGCCTCGACGCACAAGGGCGCAGCCCGACCAACACCGAAATCGTCAAAGAAGACGAATACTGGGTCGTCACCCAATCGATCTTGGTCGGCGACGAGGTGAGCGAATACGTCGTGCGCGGTCGCATCGATTTGCGGCGCTCCGCCGACGAGCGGCGACCGGTACTATTGCTCGACCACGTGGGCGCGCTCTGAGATTTGGCGTGAGTTCGCTATCGAGATCGAGAGAGTGGGCGCTCCCAATCCAGCCACGCACCTCACAGCGCGCACTATTGCCGGCACTCAGGGTTCGAGACCGGCTAGCTCAGCGAGGGGCGCAGGTACCGGTTCCGACGATAGAAGATCATATCCGTGCATGGGGTGCCGTTCACTCGAGAACCGCGGCCAGCGGTGCGAGGGCGGCCGGTATGCGTCCGCAAGTCCCGCTCACTCGACAGCTCGCGGGCGGCTTGAACGTGGGCTCGTAACAGCCCAAGGAATGAGTCGTTCACCCTCGAACTGGGGATTCACGCGAGCGTCGCCTGCAAGGGGCTTGACGGTTCCCGCCCCCCGCTATCCGCCGCCCCCCCGCGCCGCGCCGTGTCACTGCTGTCTACGCTCAACGTCGAGACCACATCTCTGCGCCGTCAACGCCTCAGGACGCGCTGCCACTGACGTTGGCGCACCGCGCTGCCGCAGGCAAACGCTCCCGCACGTGGGCAACCTCCGGAAAGAAAGTGACGAATCGTCGGCCGTGCGCGATATCCGCGCGGGCTCACCACTCGCTGTGTCAAAGCGCCTCGCGTGGCGATTCAGCGCACGAATCAGTGCTCGATGTGGCGCACGTGGGCGTCCACGAAATCTTTCACCGAACCAGACAGGTCAATCGCTGCGTTGGCCGTGGCTTCGCTCAGGCTCTCGGCTTCTTGCCCGATCTTGCTCTCCAAATTCAGGATTTTCGTCTCGAGCTCGCTCCACTTTTGGCGGGCATCGAGGCTCAGCAGGTGCAGATTCAAGCGCATTTGCTCGCGCGCGGCGCCAAAGGTTTCGAGCGGATGAGACAGGTCGAAGGCAGGCATTTTCATGCCCCCGTCAGCTGCACGAACCGGGCCAGAACCTCACCAAAGCTGACAGCGGTCTGTCGGCGCGAGCTCGCTGCCCGGGGCGCACGCAAAAGCTTCCGCGAACTCGGGCAGGTTGCGCAGGCTCCCGTTGACGCGAAATTTGCTCGGCGCGTGCCCATCAGTGGCGAGCCGTCGCGCGGCAATGCCGTCGCTGGCGGTTTCGCACCGAGACTGCGCGTAAGCGAGGAAGAATTGCTGCTCGGCGCTGAAGGGCGCCTGTTCGGAGCCGTTCGTCGTTTGCGCGTGAAAGGCCGCGAAGGCCAAACCGAGCCCGCCTAAATCAGCAATGTTTTCGTCGAGCGTGCGTTGGCCATCGACGGTCAGGCCGGGCAGGGCTTCGTAGCGGTCGAACTGATCCACCAGGCACTGCGCCCTGCGCTCGAACTCCGCCGCGGTGTCCTCGCTCCACCAGTCGACCAACGCGCCCTGCCCGTCGAAATGGCGTCCGCCGCTGTCGAAGGCGTGCGTGAGCTCGTGACCGACCACGCTGCCCAGCACACCGAAGTTGAATGCGCCCGGACGGTCTTCTCGGAAAAATGGGTCGGACAGCACGGCGACGGGGATCGTGATGTCGTTTAGCTGGTCGTTGTAGAAGGCATTCGTGGTATCTGGCGAGGCCCAGAACTCGCCGCGGTCCACTTCATTCGAGAGCGTGGTGGCTAGTTCTTGCATATAGTAGTGCCAGAGGGCGACGCGTTGCTCGAGATATGTTTGGGTCGCGTCGATGCTGCGCGTGTCGTCGGGCCAACGCTCGGGGTAGCCGACTTTGGCCAGTAACAGATCGAGCTTGGCTTGCGCCTGCGCACGCGTCGGATCATCGAGCCACGAAACACGGGCCAGTTTGTCGCGCATCGCGCTTTGCAGCTGACCGACGAGCGAGCTTGCCTTTGGCTTGAGCGTGCTGGGCACGAACTCTTCGACGAAGTGCCGAGCCAGGGCGAAGCCGAAAATCGAGCGTGTTTGCCGAAAACAATCATACTCGTCCGACGGGGGCTCCTGCGCACCGTCGATCACACCGCGGTGAAACGCAAATTCTTCGGCGATCGTCGACTTGTCGAGCGCGCTCGCGTAGGCCTCCAGCGTTCGCCATGCGAGGTATTGCTTGATCGTGTCGAGCGGAGTGTTCGCGAGCAGTTGCGTGAGCGCCGGTAGAGCTTTCGGCTCGTACAGGTTCACGCGCTCGGCGGTCAGACCAAGCTGCACGAAATACTGCGACCAATCGAAGCCGGGCAGGGCGGCTGCCAGCGCAGCTGCGTCGACCGGGTTGTATCTGGCCAGCGGATCGCGGTCGTCGCTGCCTGCCAGCGCGACGGCGTGCTCCAAATTGAACACCGCTTGCGTATCGAGATCGAGAGGGAAGCGCGCTCGAACGATGCTCGCCAACAGCGTCATGTGTTTGCGGTAAGCGGCGGCGAGCGCGGGGTCGTCGTATGAGCTGCGCGCAGGCAGGCTCCAGCCGCCTTCGCTGATGCCCAGCCCATAGTGCGTCGGATCGCCGGGGTCGATCTCCGAGTCGATACGGAACAGTGCACGGACGCCAGAACCGTGCAGATGAGCGAGCAGAAGCGGCAACCCGGCGATCGCGTCGACCGCTGCGATTTCACCGAGTGCGAGTCGCAGCGGCTCACCGGGAGCGTTCGAGTTCTGGCGCGCGCGAAGGCAACTACCATAGTAGGCTCGGACGTTGCGCAGACTCTTGTCGGTGCTGTTCATCGCTTCGACCAAAGACCTGTAATAGACGCTGTTCCGCTGGTCTCCAGTGAAATAGCGACTTTCCTCGTAGCCGGGGTCGGACGGGTGTTGAGCGAGCCAGGTCCCGCAGGCGAATTGATAGAAATCAGTGCATGGCTCTGCGCTCTTATCCAGGAAGCTCGGATCGTAGCTGTGCACCGGCTCTTCCGCGGGAGCAGCATCGTCGGCGCTACAAGCGGAGAGACCGAGCAGCAGTGAGCAGAGCAGGCACAGGAACCAAAGTCTGGCTGACGCGTGTCTCATTGAATTCCGAACAACCCTTCGCAGGCCGTGGGGGTCCTGGGAAACGAGCCGGGCTCCACGTCACTGCAATGAATCGCCGCCAGCTGATCTTGGCACGGCTGGGAGTCGCGCCAGACGTTCGTCACCTGGTCACATGGGAGATAGACTCGGAACGAGAACTCGCACAGCTCGGCAAAGTCGTTTCGGTCCGTTTCGCGGGCGCACGAGACGGCCTTGTCGCAATAGCTCGACACGAACCGCTGGCAGGCCTCGAAAGGTGTCGGTTCGTCACTGGACGAGCAGCCGAGGATCGGGCTGCACAGCACGGCCAACAGCGAGCATGCGAGTCCCCATCGGCCAAACCAGGCCCTTTCTTCGCGTTTCACGATCCTTGGCGCAGAGGTAACCAGACCGCGCTGACGGGGTCAACCAAAGCGAGAGAGCAGCACGCGCGACCGGTGCGGCCCGAAACAAATGACTACGCGATGCCTAACCGTCTACTTGATGATCGGAATGACGTCCGGATCTTTGATCGTGAAGCACTCGTTCGGCGGAGCCACCCAGTTGATCGCGTTGTACCAAAACTGTTTCGTTTGATAGAGCGTCTTCACCGAGTGGAAGAAGCCGGCCGCGGTGTCCGTCGCGGGCACCCAACACGGGTTGTACATGTCCTGTTGTTGGTTGGCAGGCGTGCCGGTCTGCTCCCACTCATTGGTGAAGGTGACCCATTCGTCGCCGAACACGAAGATGCGGCCCTTGCCGTTGATCTCTTTGGCGACCGCCATGTTGCCCTTGGTCACCGGATCTTTGGCGACGATGGTGGCGTCGGCGGGTGCGGTGATCGGCCAACCGATGAACGCGCCCACGTAATCGAGGCTGGTGGTGAGCTTCTCCAGCGTGCCGGTCTGCGGCGTGAACTTGATGGGCGTAGTGATGAAGGGTTGGGCGTGCTGCGTGGTGGTGCCGCCATTCCAATTCATGCACTTCTTCAGGTCGGTAGTGCCGCCCTTGTAGTACACCGGCTCACTCTCGCCTTGGCTGGGCGCGGCGAAATCGGCTTGCGTAGTGCCTTTGTAGCTCAGGCCCGCAAACGAGATGAGTTGGCTCGTATCCGCGGACTCCGTCGCGGTGCTGGTGAAGCCGGTCAGGGTAATGACGCCGCCGCCGGCTTCCACCCACTTTTGCACGGCAGCCTTTTCTTCCGCGCTGAACTTCCAACCATTGACGTTGGCCACCAGCAAGATGTCGTAGTTCGCTAGGAACGCGGCATCCACATTGGGCTTGGTCGGGACGTTGGTAGCGGTGGCGGTGCCGTCGCTCTTTTCGCTCAGCCACGTCGTGAAGGCGGAGGTGTCCGGATCGTCGGCGGCGGAAGTGAGCGTGCCGAGCAACGCGAGATGCAAGCAAGTGCACTTGCCCGTGGCGTCGCAAATCTTCTCGCGCATCGGGATATCGCGCTTGTCGTTCGGATCCGACGTGGTTTGCCCGCCCGTGTCGTTGCCGACGGACAGCACGTTGCCGCTGCCGCCGTTGCTGAAGATTGGTCCGCTTCCGCCGCCGCTCGGATTGGTGATCGGGTGGCTGCCGGTCGGCGGAGACGAAGAGCCAGCGCTGCAAGCAAGGGCCAATGCCAAGCTCGAAGTCAGCACGAGAGCGGAGGAAAGACGAAGGCTCATGCGTAATTTATCCTGAAAAAAGCGGCGAAACGCTGAGTGGGAACCAGTCTCGCAGATGCCACGAGCATGAAACATTTGTCCCGCTGCTGCCAGCGCAACCCCAAAAAATGCCCGAGTCCCGCGGCGGTTCAGCGAAAAAAATCCAATGTAGGTCTTGGCTCACCGGGCTGAGGCAAACTTCTTGCCGAACTCGAGCGGCTGACAGGGGGCTACAGCGTGTGGCTGACGCCAAACGAAGTCATCAGCAGGTCGTTGCTCGGTGGCTCGCCCTCACAGGGCGCCGGTTCGGAACCGAGTTTGCACTGCCAGGGCGTCGCGGAGAACACGCGCGCGAAGCCGAAGTCGTAGCGAATCGTCCAACCAGACCAAAGTTGGTGCTCGAAGCCGGCGCTGAGCCCCCAAGATTGGGCAGTGCGGCTCACGTACTCAGCACCGACGCTCTCGGCGCCGCCGAAGACGTCGAGGGCGTCGGGGCTGACTTGTCGCATCACTCGGTATTCGCTTCGCAGGGTGAACGCATTCAGCAGGCGTTGCCCTTCGCCGCCCCACACGATGGGCCGAAAGCGCACGTAGGCGCGCGCCTCGGGCCCGCCGAAACTGACGCCCGCCCCCACGCCCAGCGCGATTCGGTCCCACACGTTCGCTTCGGCGAAAACGCCAAGCAGTGCCATTGGCGAAAGGGTGTCGAGGTTTGCGCCCATTTGGAACGAGCGCTGGTCGAAGTGTCGTCGTTCCGGAACAGTGTCGCCCCCGAGCGCCACCTCCCCATCGAGCGTCGGTAGCGCGCCGTCGAACGTCGGA
>DASSMT010000409.1:0-15286 GCA_035688655.1 Polyangiaceae bacterium
GTCCCGCGACCGACATGGGTGAGCTCGCGCTCGGTCAAAACGTGGTCGTCGCGTTCATGCCCTGGCAAGGTTACAACTTCGAAGACTCGATCCTCGTCAGCGAGCGCATCGCCAAAGAGGACATCTACACCTCGGTTCACATCGAGGAGTTCGAGTGCGTCGCGCGCGACACCAAGCTGGGCAAGGAAGAGATCACCAAGGACATCCCGAACGTCGGCGAAGAGGCCCTGAAGGACCTCGACGACGCGGGCGTGGTGCGCATTGGCGCCGAGGTGAAGCCGGGCGACATCCTGGTCGGCAAGATCACTCCGAAGGGTGAGAGTCAGCTCTCGCCGGAAGAGAAGCTGCTCCGCGCCATCTTCGGCGAAAAGGCCGGCGATGTCCGCGATAGCTCGCTGAAGGTCCCGCCTGGCGTGACCGGCATCGTGATCAACGCTCGGATTTTCTCGCGCAAAGGCACGGAAAAAGACGAGCGCGCCAAGGCCATCGAAGATCAGGAGCGCGCCAAGCTCGAGCGCTCACGCGACGAGGAGATCAAGATCCTGCGGGATTCGTTCTTCCGCAAGATCAAGCGCGTGCTCGGCGGCAAGACCACCGCGGGCAAGCTGGTCGACGACAAGGGCAAGGTGCTCTTGAACAAGGGCGTAGTGCTCGACGACGCGCAGCTGGAAGAAGTGCCGCGCAAGCATTGGGGCGAAATCCCGGTGGAGAGCGGCGCGGAAGAGGTGCAGACCCTGCTCGCGGATCTCGAGAAGCTGCTCAAGGAACGCGAAGAGCACTTCCACGAGAAGATCGACCGCCTGAGCCGTGGCGATGAGCTGCCCCCGGGCGTCATCAAGATGGTGAAGGTGTACATCGCCATCAAGCGCAAGCTGCAGGTCGGCGACAAGATGGCCGGTCGTCACGGCAACAAGGGTGTGGTCAGCCGCATCTTGCCGGAAGAGGACATGCCGTATCTCGAAGACGGCACTCCGGTCGACATCGTGCTGAACCCGCTGGGCGTGCCGAGCCGCATGAACGTCGGGCAGATCCTGGAGACGCACCTCGGTTGGGGTGCACGTGAGCTCGGCCGTCAGGTCGAGAGCATGCTCGAGGAGAAGTACAACGCGGAGAAATTCCGGGCGCGCTTCATCGACGTGTACGACCATGACAAGCCGTTCGTGAAGCTGCTCAAGAGCATGAACGAGGACGAGATCTTCGCCCTCGCTCGCAAGCTCAAGAAGGGCCTCTTCTTCGGCTCCCCCGTGTTCGACGGCGCCGCGGAGAGCGACATCAAGAAGATGCTCACCCGCGCGGGTCGCGCGACGTCCGGCCAGTCGATCTTGTTCGACGGTCGTACCGGCGATGTCTTCGATCAGGATGTGACCGTGGGCGTGATGTACATGCTCAAGCTCCACCACTTGGTCGACGACAAGATCCACGCCCGTTCGATCGGCCCATACTCCCTGGTTACCCAGCAACCGCTCGGCGGCAAAGCGCAGTTCGGCGGTCAGCGCTTGGGTGAAATGGAAGTCTGGGCGATGGAAGCCTACGGCGCGGCCTACGCGCTGCAGGAGTTCCTGACCGTGAAGAGCGACGACGTCCAAGGCCGCACGCGCATGTACGAATCCATCGTCAAGGGTGAGTACGCGCTCGAGGCCGGGTTGCCGGAGAGCTTCAACGTCTTGATCAAAGAGCTGCAATCGCTCTGCCTCAACGTCGAGCTGATCGAGGCTTCTGGCAAAGAAGCCGCGACGGCAGCGGAAGACTGACCCTCCGCCTGCTGCGGAGGGTCACTCCTCCGCAGCCTGGCTGTCTCCGGGGGCTCAGCCCCCGCCCCCCCGAAATGAATTCGGCGGGGCCCCACCCCCAGGTTTTGGGGCCCCATCCCCGAAACTAACGTCGCGTGAGTCGCAACGGCTACCAACCCCCAGCAAGTTTTTCTCTCGTCCGTAAAAAACGAGGAGCCCTCTGATGCGTGACATTTTCTCCTTTTTCGAGAAGCCGAAAGATCCGCTGTCTTTTTCGGCCATGCGCATTTCGCTCGCCAGCCCGGAGAAGATCCGGGAGTGGTCGCACGGTGAAGTCAAGAAGCCGGAGACCATCAATTACCGCACGTTCAAGCCGGAACGTGACGGCCTGTTCTGCGCCAAGATCTTTGGCCCGGTGAAGGACTACGAGTGCATCTGCGGCAAGTACAAGCGCATGAAGCACCGCGGCATCGTGTGCGAAAAGTGCGGCGTCGAGGTGATTCAGTCGAAGGTGCGCCGTGAGCGCCTCGGCCACATCAACCTGGCCACGCCGGTCGCGCACATCTGGTTCTTGAAGAGCCTGCCGTCGCGCATCGGCAACATCCTCGACATCACGCTCAAGGATCTGGAAAAGGTCCTGTACTGCGAGGCGTACATCGTCATCGATCCGCGCGAGACGCCCCTCGAGCGCGGTGAATTGCTGACCGAAGATCGCTACGCGCAGCTGCTGGAAGAGTACGGCGACGAGCGCTTCGAAGCCGGCATGGGCGGCGAAGCGGTGATCGAGATGCTCAAGCGCGTGGACGTCCACTCGCTGGCCGAGCAACTCCGCGCCGACATGCGCACCTCGACCTCGGAAGCCAAGCGGAAGAAATACGCCAAGCGCCTGAAGGTGGTGGAAGCGTTCCGCGGTTCCGGAAACCGCCCGGAGTGGATGATGCTGAGCGTGATCCCGGTTTTGCCGCCGGATCTGCGCCCGCTCGTTCCGCTCGACGGCGGCCGCTTCGCGACCTCCGATCTGAACGATCTGTACCGCCGCGTGATCAACCGCAACAACCGCCTCAAGCGCTTGCTGGAGTTGAACGCGCCGGAAATCATCATCCGCAACGAGCGGCGCATGCTGCAAGAAGCGGTCGACGCCCTGTTCGACAACGGCCGCCGCGGCAAGACCATCACCGGTCCCAACAAGCGTCCGCTGAAGAGCCTCTCCGACATGCTCAAGGGCAAGCAAGGGCGTTTCCGCCAGAACTTGCTCGGCAAGCGCGTCGACTACTCGGGTCGCTCGGTGATCGTCGTCGGTCCGACGCTCAAGCTGCACCAGTGCGGTCTGCCCAAGAAGATGGCGCTCGAGCTGTTCAAGCCGTTCATCTACAACAAGCTGGAAGAGCGCGGCTACGTCAACACCATCAAGAGCGCCAAGAAGATGGTGGAAAAAGAGCGTCCCGAAGTGTGGGACATCTTGGACGAGGTGATCAGCGAGCACCCGGTGCTGTTGAACCGCGCTCCCACGCTGCATCGCTTGGGCATTCAGGCCTTCGAGCCGGTGCTGATCGAAGGCAAGGCAATCCAGCTGCACCCGCTGGTGTGCGCGGCGTTCAACGCCGACTTCGACGGCGACCAGATGGCCGTGCACGTGCCGCTCTCGATCGAAGCGCAGATGGAAGCGCGCGTGCTCATGATGAGCACGAACAACATCCTCTCGCCGGCCAGCGGTCGCCCGATCATCAACCCGACGCAGGACATCGTGCTCGGCCTCTACTACGCGACGCGCATGCGCCGCTTCGTGGAGGGCAGCCACCGCGAGAACACACTCAAGTACGACGAGAAGGAGAAGCAGCTCAGCGGTTATCTGCGCGGCGTCTACTCCTCGCCGGAAGAAGTGCGCATGGCGTACGACAACGGCGTGCTCGACCTGCACGCGTCGATCAAGGTGCGCATCACCGACGTCGACGACGACGGCAACCAAGACACCAAGCTGGTGCAGACCACCGTGGGTCGCGTGTTGATTGGCGAAGTCCTGCCCCAGGGCCTGCCCTTCGAATACGCGAACAAGGTGATGAACAAGAAGGCCCTCAGCTCCTTGATCGACATCTGCTACCGCAAGCATCGCAACAAGGAGACCGTGCTGCTCGCAGACCGCCTGCGCACGCTCGGCTTCGGGTTCGCGACCGGCGGCGGCATCTCGGTGTGCATGGATGACATGGTCATCCCGGCCAAGAAGAAGGATCTCGTCGACGCCGCGCAAGCCGAGCTCGAGAAGGTCGTCGATCAGTACCAAGAGGGTCTGATCACGGACGGCGAGCGCTACAACAAGATCATCGACATCTGGGCCGGCGTCGCCGACCGCGTTGCCGAAGAGATGATGGCGGGCATCGGCAAGGAAGTGAACGTCGATCCCGAGACCAACGAACAGGTCGAAGATTCGAGCTTCAACCCGATCTACATCATGGCTGACTCCGGTGCTCGTGGTTCCCCACAGCAGATGCGTCAGCTGGCTGCCATGCGCGGTCTGATGGCCAAGCCCTCCGGCGAAATCATCGAGACGCCCATCACGGCGAACTTCCGTGAAGGTCTGACCGTGCTGCAGTACTTCGTCTCGACGCACGGCGCTCGTAAGGGCCTCGCCGACACCGCGCTCAAGACGGCAAACTCCGGCTACCTCACGCGCCGCCTGGTCGACGTCGCGCAGGACGCCGTGGTGGCCGAGTTCGATTGCGGCACGCTCGACGGCATCCGCGTCACCAAGCTGGAAGAGGCCGGCGAAGTCATTCAACCCCTCGGCGACCGCATCCTCGGTCGCGTGGTGTTGGAAGATGTCGTCGACCCGCTCACGGGCGAGGTCATCGTCGAAGGCAACACCGAGCTCGACGAGGCGCGTGTCGATTCGATCGAAAACGCGGGCATCGAAGAGGTCGTCATCCGCTCCGTGCTCACCTGCCAGACGCGCCGCGGCGTGTGTTCGCTGTGCTACGGGCGCGATTTGGCCCGCGGCTACCGCGTCAACATCGGTGAGGCCGTCGGTATCATCGCTGCTCAATCGATCGGCGAGCCGGGCACGCAGCTCACGATGCGCACGTTCCACATCGGTGGTGCGGCAGCGCGCGGCAAGATCGAGCAAAGCTCGCTCGAGACGCGCACTGAAGGCACCGTGCACCTCAAGAACGCCCAGCTGACCAAGAAGCAAGACGGCAGCGTCGTGGTCATGAATCGCCACGGTGAGCTGGTGGTCATGGACGACACCGGTCGCGAGCGCGAGCATCACCGCCTGCTGTACGGCGCGGTGCTCAAGACCCAAGACGGCGGTCGCGTCGAAGCCGGTCAGATCGTGGCCGAATGGGATCCATTCGCGTCTCCGATCCTGACCGAGGTCGGTGGTGTGGTGCAGTTCGGCGATCTCGTCGAAGGCGTCACCGTGATCGAAAAGGTCGACGAAGTGACCGGTCTGTCCCGCAAGATCGTGGTCGAGTCGCGCGCCGCGGATCTCCGCCCGCGCATCGCGATCATCGACGCCGAAACGGGCGAACCGGTGAAGCTGCCGAACACCGACCTCGACGCGCGTTACTTGCTGCCGGTCGGCGCCAACATCGTGTGCGGCGAAGGCGAACGCATCACCCCCGGTGAAGCCATCGCCAAGATCCCGCGCGACACCACCAAGGTGCAGGACATCACCGGTGGTTTGCCCCGCGTTGCCGAGCTGTTCGAAGCGCGCAAGCCCAAAGATCACGCCATCATCAGCGAGATCGACGGCATCGTTTCGTTCGGCAAAGACACCAAGGGCAAGCGCAAGGTCGTCATCACCCCGTTCGGCATGGACGGTGGCCTGCTCCCGGATCAGGGTCGTGAATACCTGATCCCCAAGGGCAAGCACATCCAAGTGCAACCGGGCGATCACGTCCGCGCCGGCGACCCCCTGCAGGACGGACCCGCGAACCCGCACGACATCCTGCGCGTCAAGGGCGAAAAGGAACTGGCCGCTTGGCTCGTGAACGAAATCCAGCAGGTTTACCGCCTGCAGGGCGTCGGTATCAACGACAAGCACATCGAGGCCATCGTCCGCCAAATGCTGCGCCGCGTGCGCATCAAAGAAGTGGGCGACACCAGCTTCCTCGTGGACGAGCAGGTCGAGAAGTACGTGTTCGAACGCGACAACGCGCGCGTGATGGAACGCGGTGGTCAACCGGCGGTCGCCGAACCGATGCTCTTGGGCATCACGAAGGCGTCGCTGTCCACCGAGTCCTTCATCTCGGCATCGTCCTTCCAGGAGACCACGAAGGTGCTCACGGAAGCGGCGATCTGCGGCAAGACGGACGATCTCCGCGGCATCAAGGAGAACGTCATCATGGGTCGGCTCATCCCGGCGGGCACGGGTCTACCGGCGTACAAGCGGCTGCAGGTCGTGCTGGACGAGAAGAGCCCGACGTATGCGCCTCCGACGTTCGTGCGGGTTACTCCGGCGGAGTTGGTGGCGGTCGGCGACGAGTGAGACAGAGCGCGCTCCCAGCGTTGGGAGTGAGCTGAGAGGAGCGGCCATCCGAGGGTACTCGGGTGGCCGTTTCGGCTTTGTGTGGACCAGTTGCGGTTCGTCGGCTCGTCGCCGCGGAGCCCGCCTTCGGCCGGTGAGCGAGGGTCGCTCCCGCGCTTGCGTGTAGTCTTGGTGGACGCCGCCTGATGGGTGCCGCTGGTTGTCGTGGGGCCTGCCGGCGTCACGTTGCAGTTCGCGATCGCGCGAAGCGCGCGCGGCTCTTGCGTGACGGGGCGGGAGCTCAACCTCGCCCGCCGCCGCAGGCATGCCCCGCGGCTCCTTGATACGGTTTCAGAGATCAGCCTGGCGACATGCCGCCGCGATTGCAGCGACCACCGCCGCTAGGTCACGGGCGACAAGCTGGGCGCTGACGCGAACCGTGCGGTAGCCCGCACGTGCGAGCTTGCGGTCGCGGCGCGCATCAGCGCATGTTCGCCGCTCGTGATAGCCGCCATCGATCTCGATGATCAGGCGGACTGATGGCGCATAGAAGTCAGCGATGAAGCCGAGCAGCGGGACCTGGCGCCTGAAAGCGACCCCGAGCTGACTCGCGCGCAACGCGCGCCAGAGCCGCGCCTCCGAGTCGGTGCGTGTGAGCCTCATTGCGTGCGCGTAGAGAGCGAGATTGGCTTTGCTGTTTGACAAGAGCGGCTCCCTTCTCCGGTTGGCGACCGGACGAAGCCCTCTCGCGCAGGAGCTGTGACGCGCGCTGACGGAGGTCACTCTTTCATCGCCCCGGACTGTGAACGATCACGTAGCTGCGAGTTCGCGCGGCGCAGCTCGTGCGCGTCTCGCGTAGGCCGGTCGCCAGCCGGAGAAGGGAGCGAGTGCGAACCAGAGCCACCCTCGTCGCAACTCGCACGATACGAAGCGCGCCCCCAACAGACCGGCGAGGCGCAGCCGTCTGGGCCCCCACGTCCGGCGCCAGCCGGCGTCGGGCGGGCCCCCGGCGCGCGGACCTAAGGGAGCACGCCGGGCCGTGTTGCGCCGTACACCGGCGGGGCAACCCAAAAGCGGCTGCAGGTCGTGCTGGATGAAAAGTCGCCCACGTATGCGCCACCCACCTTCGTTCGGGTTACTCCGGCGGAGTTGGTGGCGGTCGGCGACGAGTGAGTGAAGTGAGAGAACTCCACCTGGTGGAGTGAAGCGAAGAGCGGCTGCTCGAGGTGACTCGGGTGGCCGTTTCTTCGTTTGTACCGCGCACCCCGTCTTGTCGCCGTGGAGCCCGCCTTCGGCGGTGAGCGAGGGTCGCCCCCGCGGACATTGAGCACTTAGCGTGACGTCGCCCTATGGGTGCTGCTGGGCGTCGTGGGGCCTTCGGCGTCACGTTGCAGTTTGCGCTGGCGATGAGTGCGCGCGGCTTCTGTGTCACGTGGCGGGAGCTCAACCTCGCCCACCGCCGAAGGCAGGCCCCGTGGCTCCTTGATACGGCTTCAGAGCCCTCGCTGGCTCGTCGATTGCGTGCAGTCCTTGGGGCCTCCACACTGGTTCAGCGCCAGCTTGCGATCATGGCGTCGCGGGCGTGAGCGCTGACGGGCGCTGCCTGATGACCATCCTTGACCTCGACGACTCGTATCCGTTCGGGCAACCACGTCCTGACGCCGGAGGGTCGCGCGACGTACAACGTCTGAGCGATGGGTCGGTCAGCGAGCGAAAGCCAAGAGAGCGCGGCGGAGGGGATTTTCGTCGAGCCGCCGCTTAGCTTCTTCTTGCTGGAGGGTTTGCTCGAAATAGGCGGGGGCGAGCTCGAGGACGCGGGACTTGGGCCAGTCGGGGAGCAGGTAGAAGAGATCGCGCAGGTAGCGCCACGGCTCGATGCCATGGAGTTCGCAGCTGGCGATCAGAGAGATGAAGGTAGTGTTGGCGTTGGCTCCGTCTTCGGAGCCGACAAAGAGCCAGTTTTTCCGACCGACGGCTTCTTTTCGGAGATTTCTCTCGGAAATATTGTTGGTCATGGGCAGGCGGCCGTCGTCGAGAAAAACGCTCGAGGGCCTTCTGTTGGTTGATGGCGTAGCCGATGGCCGTGTCCATCGGCGAGTCGTCGAGGACGAGGTCCTGCTCAGCGTGGCACCACGCGAAGAAGTCGCGAATGATGGCCCGCGATTTCTTGTCGCGCGTCAGCTCCTTCTTCTTTCGGGTCTCATTCGCGATGGTCCGCTCGATTTTGAACAGCGCGGACAAATACGCGAGCGCGATCTTGGCTCGGTCGGGGTCTGAAGCGAGGGCTTTGAAAAAATAGCGGCGGCAATGCGCCCAGCATCCAACTTCGATGACATGACCGTCGCGGTAGAGGTGGTCGTAGACGATGTGGGCGTCGGCGACGAGGTAGCCTCGGTAGCCATCGAGTAGCTTGGCAGTGGCATCGGAGTCGTGTGACTGCGAGAACTCGAACAAGACGTGTTTGTCGGGGGCGACCAGCACCCAGAAATGGCCGTTTTTGCAGCGCTCTGGGGCCTGTACGAGCACCCCAGTAGCGTCAGTGCACAGGTACGGCGACAGGAACGCATCGGCCTTCATCGCTTGGATGAGCGGCGCCGCGAGCGCAGCCAGCGTCATGTGCCACTCCGACAGGGTGGAGCGGGCGAGCTCAAGCCCGTCACGAGCGAAGATGCTCTCCTGTCGATGCAGCGGCAGATGATCACACCAGCGCTTGACGATGGTCTCAGCGAGTAGACCGGGGCCGGCCATGCCTTTCGGGATCGGCAGCGGGAGCGGCTCTGCGATGAAGACGGGGGTCTCGGTCGCTTCCTTGTCGGCCTTACGCACGAACTTCTTACGCACCACTTCGACCAACACGCACGAAGCTGGCCGCCGCTCGAGCACGCCGCGCGTCTCTTGTCCGATGATGTCGAACGCATCGAGGCCATCGCGCTCGACCTCTGGAGGAATGAGCTCGATGTAGACGCGCGGCCAGTCATCGCTCGGCCGCCGGCGCTTCGGTACCTTGCGCGTGTGCTCGGGGATAACGAGCTCTTCCTCCGCGGGCGGCGGTGCCGGCTCGTCGCCACCACCGAGCATCAAGCCCAGGATGGCGAGGGAAAGTTGGGCGTCGTTTTGAGGCAGCTTTTCGGCCTTCTTGCCCAAGAGCCCGCGCTTGAGCCGCTCGTTTTCTTCACGCAGGTGCGTGTACAGCTTCTTGTACTCGTCACGCTCCTGCTGCGCTTTTTGCAACGCTTCGAGTCGAGCCAACGACTCGACAAACGATGAAGCAACGCGCTCGCTCACGAGTCACGAATGCCGAATCGCAGATCAGCTGTCAAGCCGCGACGAGCGAACCGCGAATATTTTTCCGACGCAGCGTGCGGGGCTTGCCACGTAGCAACTCTGCCAACTGTCGCGCATCGAGCTGCACCGACGTGCCGCCGCCCGACGGGGGCAAATCGAACACGGCGCGGTGAAGCCGTTTGTAGAGTAGGCAGTAGCCGTTACCGTCAAACCAAAGCGCCTTCAGCCTGGTCGCGTTGCGATTGGCGAACACGAAGATCGAGCCTGCCTGTGGATCCTCACCGAGCTTAGCTTTCACCAACTGCGCCAGCCGATCGAACCCTTGGCGCATGTCGATGAACTCCGTGCAAACGAAGATACGAACTGCCGCCGGGATCATGCCTTCTCCAGAATTGCGAGTAGCGAACGCAGCTGCTCGGCATCGAAGCCGTCGGGGATGTGCAAGCGTCGACCTCGGACTTCGAGCTCGAATCGCGCGTGAGAGGTGTGACTCTTGATCTCCACGAACGGCAAGCCAGCGGGTGCTTTCCATGCTGCCAGCGGCTTGCGAGTCTTGGTCGACCAGATCCGCTTCTTGCCGCTCGCCTCGCGCTTGAGCGTCCACGCCCAATACGTCAGCGTCCGCGGATTGATCCCAAGCTCGGTCGCGAACTCGGCCGTGGTCAAGCCGCTGTCACGCCACGGCTCAACACGTTTCGCCCACTCTTCCCGCTCCACCCGCGCCCGTTTCTGCGCCTTCTGCACTGGCTCGACCATGCACGACAGCTTGCGTCAGCACGCCATGCCCCGTCACGACGCGGTTGCCTGAACGGATACGACGACTCGATGAGGTCGAGACGGCAAGCATCCTCAAGGCAGAACAGCGACGTCCGCCCCAACGTTGCTGGTGAAGGTATTTCCTGTGACATAGTCGGTGGTGTCCGTAGCCGTCCGATTCACGCCTACGCCGCCTGAAAACATGATCGTGGAATGGCTGAGCTGGATAGGCGTATTTGCCGTGATGGCGGCCCCGTTCGAGCCTGCTTCTCGCACGAGTATGTAATCGAGTTGCACGGTGCTCCCCTTGTCCGCGACAATTCCAGCCCATTTGTTGTTGGCGGCCGAGTCTTTGATGAATCGAATTCCTGCGTCCGGCCTGCCGACGGCCTTCAAGGTGCCGCCATTCTGAATCGTGAGCGCGGTGGCCTGCAGGAACTGTAGTGTGGCGCCCGGAGGCAACGTGAGGCTCGCGCCGCTGGTGATGCTCAAGCCGTTCACGGAGTATGGACTGGCGCCCGCCGGCCAAGTGGTGTTCGCCGTCTCGATAGAAGCGCATTCGACTCTGGTGAACCCGCTGCTCAGCTTGACGTTGTCCGGCAACCCCGCGACAAGTGGGCAGTTGAGCCAAAGGCCGGCGTACGTGAAACTCACTCCGACTTCGAGGGAGTTGGAATTTGAGCTGAATGCGCGCGATCCGGACACCTTGAGACCATAACCGCTCGCGCCCGTGATCTTCAGATGATCGACCTCGAGCGTCCCGTTGCCGGTGAGGGTGAGCGCGCCGTTCGGCTGAGCAGTGGCGTATTCGTCGCTGACCCAACCGAACCGACGGACTTCCACGTTCTCGAAGCGCACATCGAGCCCGGCAGCGGTGATCCGGCCGCCGATGTCGTACCGCGGCGATGGAGTATCGACGCAGAATAGGGAGGTTGGCGGCGTGCACGGCAGCCGCTGAAAAACGACCGGTTTCGCCATGCTGCCCAAGGCGTGGACGTTGGAAATTCCGAAATCGAGCACTTTCTGCCGGTCGACTTCGTAAACCACACCGGGCTCGAAGATCACCGTGGGGGCTGCTGCAGTGGTTTGAGCCTTCAGATCGTTGAGTTGCTGATACGGGACGCCCAGATCGCGAAATGTGAGATCCGTGTCGAATGTCGCAAAGCCAATGTCGATGACGTCGGTCCCGTTCCCGGTGAGCTGACTGCCGGCTGGCACCTCGACGCCTTTGGGCGCGGTGGCTCTGAGGGCGACGTTGGTCGACCCGCTGACATTGAGCAAGGAGCTCGCGGGGTCGAATCCAGCGGCGTTCACGCCGTTCGCGCCCGAATGGCGGACTTGTACCCCTTGCACCAGCAACGGCATCTCGATGGTCAAGCCCGCATCACTCGCACCGCCATCGGCGATCAGCACGTTACGCAGCACACTCGCAGTTTTGAGCCCACTCCGGAAGATCAAGCCCGACCAATAGCCTGCAGTGTCGGTTTCGCCGCAGAACATGATGGGCTTGTCGGTCGTGCCCTGGGCCACGATCGTTGCGTGGCTACCGAGATACCCGAATTCGACGCTCGCGTTGTGACCGACGATGACTTTGGTCCCGGGGGCGATTGTGAGGGTGGGCTCGTTGCGTACGCTGACGCCATTCGGCAAGTGAATCACTCCGCTCCACGTCGTATCTTGCGTGATCGGGTTGGTGATCACCGTGGCGCCGGTAACGTCGCGGCTGCCGCAATCTAGGGCGGCAGTAACCAGTGCGTCCGATCCGCCGCTGCCGCCTGCCGCGCTACCACCCGAACCACTGCTGCCCGCGGTGTTGCCACTCGAACCACCGCTGCCGGCGGTGTTGCCACCCGAACCACCGCCGTCGCCACCGGTCTGGCCAGCACTCCCTCCATCACCCCCGTTGGGCTCGCCGCCCATGCCCGCGTTGTCGCTTGCACCGGCGCTCCCTGCGTCAGGGTGCATCCCATTGCCGCCGTCCCCGCTCGAGCCGTTACCCCTGGCGTTGCCGCCGCTTCCGCCATTCTGCGCTCCAGCCGAGTCTACGACGCACTGGGTGCCTCGACGCATAGTTCCTTGACCGCACATCGTATCGTCACTGCTTGAGCACGATGTGCTGACCGCTACGACTATCAACCCGAGTCCCGCGCAGATCAAACTCTTCATCTCGCGCTGTTTCATAACGGAAGTCAGAACGAACGGCAATGGAGGATAGGAGGCAAGGGGCCGTGGGCGAATGCTGCGAGCCCAACTCAGGAATCGATCACTGTCTGCGGCTTTGCCAACAAGCGTGGTCAGCCGCGCGCACCGCATTCCAGCGCTGCGCGCCCATCGGAGTGTCGAGATTGGAAATCGTACTCAGCTCGACCAAGTTGCGTTGCCACATGAGTACGGTGAGTCGCCCCGCAGCACAGCTCGTTTTGTGCAGCTCGTGCGCGTCTCGCGCAGGCCGGTCGCCAGCCGGAGAAGGGAGCGAGTGCAAACCAAAGCGACCCTCGTCGCAACTCGCACGATGCGAAGCGCGCCCCAACAGACCGGCGAGGCGCAGCCGTCTGGGCCCCCACGTCCGGCGCAGCCGGCGTCGGGCGGGCCCCCGGCGCGCGGAGCGCGGAGCGCGAGCACGCCGGGCCGTGTAGCGACGTATCCCGGCGGGGCAACCCTACCCACGTCCGGCGCAAGCCGGCGTCGGCCGGGCCCCCGGCGCGCGGACCGAAGGGAGCACGCCGGGCCGTGTTGAGTCGTGTCCCGGCGGGGCAACCCAAAAGCGGCTGCAGGTCGTGCTGGATGAGAAGAGCCCGACGTATGCGCCGCCGACTTTCGTGCGCGTCACGCCGGCTGAGCTCGTCGCTGTCGGCGACGAGTGAGCGAACTCCACCAGGTGGTGTGAGAAGAAGAACGGCCATCCGAGGAGACTCGGGTGGCCGTTCGCACTTTGTGTGCGCGCACTGGGCGGCTCGTCGCCGCGGGGCCCGCCTTCAGCGTGTCAGTGAGCAGCCTCATGGGGCCAGCAGCTGGGCAGCGATTTGTCGCGGAGGCCGAATCGGCGGGGGTGCCGCACGGGGACGTCGCAAAGAAGCACGGGGTGACGCTCGCGACACTCAAGTATCACCTGTACAAGGCGCGGGGAGCGGGGAAGAAGAAGACGCGGGCGCCAAGGATGCTGCCTGTGCGCCTCGTGACAGAGGGAGCGGCGGCGGTCGAAACGCAGCGCGTCAGCTTCCGCGATGGCTGTGATCCGGCATATGTCGTCACTGTCCTCGGCGCGCTGAACATCCACGTTGGGATGACGACACCCGAGTCATTGGGCAGCAAGCAAACGTAAACCGCTTCACCACGCCGTTGCTCTTCGTACAGAACGTCGACTTCGGTATCGAACGCTGGATGCCATCGGTAGAGCATCCGCGCGCGAAACGCGATATGGGCAGAATGAGCTAGGACTTGCGCTTGGTCGTGGAAGCTACTTGTTCTTCGGTAACGAAGAAGCGGGCCACGATTTCGCGGTGCTCTACACGCTCGTCGCATCCTGCGAGAAGCACGGCATCAACGGGATCGACTATCTGACTGACGTGCTCATGCGCGTGCAAACCCACGCGGCCAGCAAGATCGAGGAATTGCTGCCGCACCGCTGGAAGCCGCCCGACACCGCACCGGCGCCCTGATCGGCTTGCGACAGCCGCGCGTTTTCTGCGACTTCCTGCATTTGACGAGCGTCGCATCGTGCGAGTCGCACGATGCACGAGCCGACAAGAATTTGCGAGGCGTCCAGTTCCGAACGGTTACGCTTAGATTAGGAAGCCGCGCTCAGTACGGTGCGCTGTCGGCTAGGAGCTCATACCTGCGCGCGCGTGCTTCAGCGCCCGCGAGCGACGCTCGGTGCGCCATCATTCCAGCGAACTGCCGGGCAAGCTGCCGGGACGACGGTGCCCCGAAGCATTCTCGAAGATGTTGCTCGGCCTCTTCGTTAGCTGAGTCGAGCGTATCCATCCAGATCGCCCTCAAGCAGTGATGGACGGTGACCGCAACACCCATTCGAGACGTGGAGGGGTGAGCGCGATCGCTCGCCGCCAAAAGCTGCTGGAATTCACGCGCGCCCATCCTTCGGCCTTCGGCGTGTGCTCGCGCGCTCTCGAACTCGAGCCACGGGCGGTCGTCATGCTGGATCTGCACCGACTGAATACGGCCACCAGCCGTGAGCTGCTTCAGTACATCTGACGCGTTGCCGAGATCGAGAGCCGCCAGCGCACCTGGAACCGAAAGCAAAGGGTCATCCAGCACACCGCTACTTCCCAGGTGCTCGCGCGCCCGATCCACAGAAACGTCGGGCGCCGTATCAGATGCCAGCGCGAGCACCTGGCGCGATGGGTCGAGCCCACCGGCGAACAGATGGGCGCGGGGAAATACGGAGACAAAGGTGGCAACGATATTGGCAGTAGCTTCTGAAGACAATTGGAAGATGGGCAGCCATACGACAGCTCTACCTACCGGGCTCAGCCGCTCGCGCAACAACGAGAATGCCTCGTGGGAGTAAAGGGAGGCAGCCCCTGGTTGCCACGGATGCACAACGTCCAGAATGATCAAATCGTAGCGCGATGTCGAAGCTCGAAGCACTGTCCGTCCGTCAGCAACGTGCATAGTGGGCGGTGGCCCGAAGCGCGCTTGCCACGGCGAAAAGTAACTCGATAATCGGGCGATTTCGGGCATCATCTCCGCGACGTCCAGAGTTGCGCCGCGGAGGCCGGCAAATTCTTGGACTGCGCCGACCGTAATTCCCGTTCCGAGCCCGACCACGAACACCCGTGACACGGCGTCAGCACCGAGCATTGCCGGCAGAAACGCCAGGCGCCTGGCTGCCGCGCGAGAGAAACTGTCCCCCATGGTGTAACGACCATTGACGACCATACGGCGAAGGCCTTGCGCCGTGTCGATGACAGCCGCGGTGCCCATGGGTCCTTCTTCTTGCCGAACGATCTGCTCGCCTTCATGGATGCGGGTCGGCGTCCATTGGCTTGCCTTCCAACAGAGCAGCACAGTGAACGCCACGATGGCCGGCGCT
>DASSMT010000421.1:0-9503 GCA_035688655.1 Polyangiaceae bacterium
CCTCGCCGGTCGACTCTCCGGCAGAGTGCCGGAAAAGGCGGCCGCGGCGCGTTAGGAACTGCGCCGCTGAGCGAGCTGCGTGGCTGGATCGCGAGCGCCCCCCAGCAGCGTCAATCAGCGGCCACCGTCAGCATGCCTCGCGTCGGCGATTGCGCGTCGTCCGCGTTCTTGCCCACGAACAGCGAGTACACGCCGCTGTCGATCAGCCAGCGGCCCTCTTCGTCGCCCTCCCAGCGACGCAGATCGGCAATCCGCAGCGGCAGATGGGCGGTGACGGTTTGGCCCGCTTTCACGCTCACGCGCGCAAAGCCCTTCAGCTCTTTCACGGGGCGATCGCCGGTGATCGCCGCGGACTTCGGCGGCGGTTCCACGAACAGCATCGCTACCTCGTCACCGTCGAACTCGGACGTGTTCTCGATCTCGACCGAGATGTCGACGATGGCGTCTTTGGTGACGCGCTCGCACGGTATCTGCAAGTGCGAATAGTGGAACTTCGAGTAGCTTTCACCGTGACCGAAGGGAAAGACGAGGTCGACGCTCTCACCCGCGGCCTTGCGCCGGTCGTACTCGCGATAGCCGAAGAAGTAGCCCATGCGAGTGCCCTCTTCCGGGGTGCCTTTGAACGGTAGCTCGTCGAGCGTCGCTTGTGTCGGCCAGGCCAGCGGCATTTTTCCCGAAAAATTCGCGGCGCCGAAGAGCAGCTGGCCGAGTGCCGCACCGCCGCGCTGGCCGCCGTAGCCGGCCCAGATCGTGGCCTGATTTGGGTTCTGGTGGCTGAGCCACGGCAAGTTCACGATCGAGCCCGACTCGACGATGATCACCGTGGGCTTCTGCAGATCGAGCACGCTTTCGACGAAATCGTTTTGACCCGGGGGCAGGTCGAGGCTCTTGCGATCGCCGCCCTCGAAGATTTCGAATTCCTCGCCTTCGTCGCCGGGAGTGCAGCCGACGACCACGACGATCGCGTCAGCGTCGGTCGCGGCGTCTACGGTGCTGCCCCTGGTCACGATCCGCTCTGCCCCTGCCGCTTGCGCGATGCCCGCAAACGGGCCGACCGCACGCGCGGGATCTACGTTGACCCGACCCGAAGCGCGATCGCCGAGAGCGGCGTCCGTCGCGAAGACGAAGTGGCAATAGCCGGTATCCGGATCTACCGCGCATGGGTGTTGCCAGCCCGAGGTGACTAGTTTGAATTGCTGATCCAAGCCGAGCACTGCGATCTTTTTCACGGCGGAGGTGAGCGGAAGCACGGCCTGGTCTTCGCTACCGTTTCTCAACAATACCGCCGCTTCGAGCGCGGCCCGTTCTGCCAGCGCTTCGTGATCGGCGTTGGCCGTGATCGAGCTATTGCTGAGCGAAGAACTGGGCGCGTGCGGGCTCCAGGGATCGCTCGCGTAGGCCGTGGCGAAGCGGAACTTTTGAGTCAGCACGCGCCGAACCGCGTCGTCGACCGAAAGTGGGTCGGCGTGCGCGAGCGTGGCCGCCGAGAAGTGGAGCGTCCAAGGAACCTCGATATCGAGCCCCGCTTGCACGGCTTCGTTGGTCAGCTTTTGGGTGCTGCGTTCGTCGAGCACGTTCTGGTCGCCGGGCATGCCCCACCAGTCGGAGATCACGAAGCCCTGAAAACCCATGCCGCCCCGATCGGGCCGCCCTTTCAAGATGTCCCGCAGCAGGTGCGCGTTTTGCGTGCTCTTCTGGCTATTGACCTGGTTGTAAGCTGCGCCGATACAACCGACGCCCGCGTCCTGCACGACCATCTCGAAGTGACGGGTGTAGATCTCGCGCAGGGTCTGCTCGTTCATCAGCGCGTTCTGCGCCGAGCGGTTCTTCTCGATGTTGTTGGCGACGAAGTTCTTGGCGCAAGCGACGACATACTCTTGCACGCCGACCGTGAACGCCGAGGCCATTCGGCCGATGAGGTAGCTGTCCTCGCCGTAGCTATCCTGCGTGCGACCCCAGTACGGGTGGCGGACGATATCCATGCTCGGGGCGAGCGCCACGTTGTTCAGCGAAGCGGCGATCTCGTCGCCGATGGCCTCGCCGATGCGCTTTTCGAGGTCCAGATCCCAAGCGGCGGCACGCAGCGACTCGGCGGGAAACGCGGTCGCAAAATCGTTGCCGTCACTGGTGCGGTTGGGCTGACCATCGCTGAGGTTCACGCCGCGGTCGCCGTTGCGATACCAGTAACCGCGGATCGTGCCGAGGCCAGCGACCGTTACGTCCGGACTGCGGTTGATGTCGGTAAAGTCCTTGGCGGCCACAGGGACGCCCAGCATTTGCGTGGCTTTTTCGGCCGCGCTCATCGTCGATAGGGCCGCGTCGACTGCGCGGCTGACCTCAGGCGAAACGCTGTACGGTTGCATGTGGGCGAGATCGAATTGCTGGGACGCGACTGCGTGGCAGCCGAACTGCGGAAGCATGGTCCCTGGCTCCGGCGCGCCAGCACTGCTCGAAGCTCCGCTGCTCGGCTCGTCGATACCGCCGCTGCCGCCCGGGCTGCCAAGCGTAGCGTTGCCAGCAGAGCCGCCGCTCGGGTAGCCACCGTTTTGGGTCGAGTGCCCCGCGCACGAGCCGAGCAGCAGAAGGCCAACCAGCGACGCGATCAGTGAGCGCGCATCACGACGCTGCGATCCGTTCATTGAACAGTAAGACCCCATGCGGAGCTTCAATCCGAGTTGAAAATTGCCGAATTAGCCATAAATAAGCACTCGGCGGACTTCGAGTCCCCCCCACCCAAAGTCCGCCGAGTGCAAGTCACTGCGATTCGAGACGAGAAGCCCCCCCTGTGTTCGAACAGCTGATGATTCCCGGAAGCTGTGGCAGTGATCACCAGCTGTCGCACTTTTTTTTGAGCGTGACTCTTTTGGCAGAATTGGCTGTGCTCTTTACTTTCGAGCGAAGGAGGTAGAGTTGCTCGATGAGGCCCTTCGGCCGTCGTGCCTGACTCAGCGAGAGGAGCCTGCGAATGGCCACGCATTTCGAAGCCGAGATCCGCGAGCAACCCGAGGTGCTCGCCCGGCTGCTCCGAGACGGACGCGCTGCAGCCGAAGCCGCCGCGCAGGAGATTCTGCGCTTTTCACCGGAGTGGGTGATGATTGCCGCGCGCGGCAGCTCGGACAACGCGGCTCGCTATGCGCAGTATCTGTTCGGCGCGCACAATCGCCTGGGCGTGGGCTTGGCCGTGCCGTCGTTGTTTACGCTCTATGGTGCGCCTCCGCGTCTCTCCCGCGCGCTGACGATTGGCATCAGTCAGTCGGGTCAGTCGCCGGATGTGGTCTCCGTGCTGCAGGAGGCCCGCGCACAAGGTGCGCTCACGCTGGCGCTGAGCAACGAGCTCGAGTCGCCCTTGGCCCGCGCTGCCCGCTGTCGGCTGCCGCTGCTCGCGGGGCCTGAACGGGCCGTCGCCGCCACGAAGACTTACACAGCGCAATTGTTCGCGCTGGCCATGCTCAGCGCTGCGCTCGAGTCCAGCGCCGAACGCTGGGCGGAGCTCGCGCAAGTCCCCGAATGGCTCGCTGCCGTCTTGGCTCGCAACACCGATCTCACCGAGGCCGTGAGCGCGTTTCGAGACGCGCGGCGACTGCTCGTCTTGGGACGCGGGTTCAACTACGCGACCGCGTTCGAGCTCGCGCTGAAGCTCAAGGAGACCAGCTACGTGCTGGCCGAACCGTACTCAGTCGCCGACCTACTACACGGCCCAGTGGCATTGATCGACAGTGGCTTTCCGGTGATCCTGATCGCGCCGAGCGGTCGTTCACTCGTCGATGTTGCCGACCTGCTTTCACTGTTGGAAGCGCGCGGGGCACGCGTCCTCGCGCTCTCGAACGCGAAAGAAGTGTTGGCGCGAGTAGCGCTGCAGCTCGAGTTGCCTGCGGGCGTGCCGGAATGGCTCTCGCCCATCGTGAGCATCGTGCCGGGCCAGCTGTTCGCCGGCGCACTCGCCGTGCAAGCGGGGCACGATCCCGATCGACCGCGCGGCTTGGCCAAGGTGACTCTGACGCGTTGATACTGCTTCGCCACTTTTGGCGTGGCGAAAATGCCGCTTGAGCGCCGCGGATTGGCAGCGCAAAAGAGAGACATGCACGCGCGCGAGTCCGTGGCTTTGCTCGTCGCGCACCCTGACGACGAGACACTTTGGGCAGGGGGCACCTTGCTGAGTGAGAGCCATTGGTCGCCCTTCATTGGCTGCGCTTGCCGAGCCAGCGATGCAGATCGCGCGCCGAAATTCCGGCGTGCGCTCGAGGAGCTTCATGCACAGGGGCGGATGGCGGATCTCGACGACGGGCCCGAGCAGGCGCCGCTCGCGGACGAGCAAGTGGAAGAAGCGCTGCTTTCGTGTCTGACGCTCCGTCACTTCGACCGTATCCTCACGCACGCACCGCTCGGCGAATACACTCGTCACCGGCGGCATGAAGAGGTCGCGCGCGCCGTGCTTCGCCTTTGGCTGCGCGGGGCACTCGCCGCACCGGAGGTTTGGCTGTTTGCCTACGATGACGAAGGCGGCAGCCGCTTGCCTCGAGTCAGCGCGAAGGCGGACACCGTGCGCGAGCTCTCGACCGAAGTGTGGGCGCGCAAGTATCGCCTGATCACCCAGGTCTATGGCTTCAGCGAGGCGAGCTGGGAGGCTCGCGTGACGCCGCGCACTGAAGGTTTCTCTCGAATCACCGCGCCCGAACGCGCCCGAGCCTGGCTCGAACCAGCGAAAAACCCATGAAGATCCTGGTACTTTTCGACTATCCACCGCCCCCCGGAGGGCTCGCCACGCAGGGAGACTTGCTGCTCCGCGGACTACTCGCGCTCGGCGTCGACGCGCGCGCCGCGCACTTGGAGTCGGCGCTCGAGAAGGAATGGTACTACCGCTGCTTTCAGCCGGACGCGGTGGTCGGCATCGGCTACTGGGGCATGACGCCGCACTTGGTACACCACGCACAACGGCACGGAGTCTTGGCCATCCCGTGGCTCGTGGCCAATGGTTACGTGGTCAACTACCGCGACACGCTCGAGCAGTTGCCGCTGATGCTGGTGACCTCGCAGTGGGTCAAAGACGTCTACCTGCGCGACGGCATTTCGAACCGTAACATCGAGGTGCTGCCAGTCGGTTGCGACACCGAGAATTTCGTCCCTTACCCGAGGAGTGATCCGCGTGTGCAGGCCGCGCGTGCCGCGCTCGGCGTGCGCGAGGACCAGCTCTTGATTCTGACGATCGGCGGCGACGCGGCCTCCAAGGGCGGCCGCGAAGTGATGGCTGCGCTGGCCTCGCTCGGGGAGCAAATCCCGGACTATCGCTACGTATGCAAAGTCTGGGACCAACCGCGCACCGAAAAGCAAAATGCGCTCGATTGGGAGCTGGTGAAAGAGCTCGGAATTGAGCACAAAGTGCTGCTGTGCGGCGACCGAGTGTCGCGCCAGTTCATGCCGTTTTTGCTTTCGGCGTGCGACGTGTATGCCGCGCCCTCGCGGCTCGAGGGTTTCGGTATGTCGCAAGTCGAAGCCGGCGCGTGCGGCAAACCGGTGATCGGCATTCGCGCCATGGCCATGCTCGAAACGCTCATTCATGGCCAAACTGCGCTGCTCGCGGGTGTTGCCCAAGAGAACCTCGCCACGGGGGCCACGGTGGGTCCCGAAGCCGGCTTCGCGCCGGGTCACCGCATCGAATTTCCGCAGCCACGCGTGGTCGACTATCGCGCGAGCGTCCCTGATTTGGCCGAACACCTGCGCACCCTGCTCGGCGACGCCGCGCTTCGCCGCCGCATGGGTGAGGCCGGACGCGAGCGCGCGCTCGAATACGACTACCGCAAGGTCGCCCAGCGCTTCATCGACATCGTGCAGCGCAAGCTCGGCTTGGGGGGCGCGTGAACCGACCCCTGTCCGCCATGGTCGAAGCGGCGCGCAGCGCCGCCGTGGCGGTGCTCGAACACAACGCGATCGGCCCGTACGCGGGGCTGCCGCGAACGGCCGGGTTCGGCTATCCCGAGCCATACACGCGCGATCTGATGATCTCGCTGCCCGGCTTCTTGCTCAGCGAAAAGCCGCTGCTCCGCGAGCAAATGCGCAAGACTCTCGAGGCGCTGGCGCACAACCAAACCGCCCACGGGCACATCCCGTCGCTCGCGCACGATCCCGACAATTTGGGCGCGAGCGATACCACGCCGCTGTTCTTGTTCGGCTTGGCCGTCTTTCGGCGCGCGCTCGGCGAACCCGACTTTTTGGCTCGCGCCGCAGAGAAGGCCATCACCTGGATGCGCTATCAGTCACCCAACGATCGGGTGATCGTCGCGCAACTCCCGACCACGGATTGGCGCGACGAACACTGGGTGTACGGCTACGGCCTGTACGTCAATTGTCTGGTCCATGCCTATCTGCCGATGTACGGCCTGCACGAAGAAGCCGCCGCGCTCGAGTTCGCGATGAATCGCCTGGAAAGCGTCGGCCCCGACTTGCCGGGCAACGTCCAGGTCGGGCTGTCCGTGCCCAATGGTCCGCATTACGCCGCCGGCTCGTTCAAGATCTTTCACGATGACCGCTGCGACGTGCTCGGCAATTCGCTGGCGATTTTGACGAGGGTCGCCGACGGCCCACGCGCAGCGAAGCTCATCGATTACATTGAAAGCAACTGCGAGCAACTGCGCGCGCGCGGCGAGTTGACGGGCGACTTGCCGCCTTGCTTCTTCCCCTACATTCTGCCCGGCGACGATGATTGGCGCCCCAGGTACGCGATCTACAATCGCCCCGGTGAGTATCACAACGGCGGGGTCTGGCCGTTCGTGTGCGGCTTCTACATCGCGGCCTGCGTAGCCTGCGGCGAGCACGAGCTGGCGCGGCGCAAGCTGGAAGCTTTGGCCCAGATCGTCAAGCCTTGGCACGAAGACGAATGCGAGTGGGGCTTCAACGAGCAGCTGAAAGCCCAAACCGGTAAACCCATCGGTCGCGACTGGCAGACCTGGTCGGCCGCGATGTTCCTGTACGCCTACGAATGCGTGACCACGCGGACGACGCCGTACTTTGGCTGAGCGAGGCCGAGCGTGGGGCAGAGCTCAGGCGCCCGACAGACGCGAGAGCAATGTGTTCGGTTCGGCTTCGACAATCAGGGCCGCGCGCTTGTGCGGGCTGAGAAAGCCTTGCACGACGACGTGATCCAAGAAGGTGGAGAGGCCGCCGTAAAATCCGTCGATGTCGAGCAGTGCACAGGGCTTGTCGTGCAACCCGAGCTGCGACCAAGTCCAAACTTCGAACAGCTCTTCGAGCGTGCCAATCCCGCCGGGTAGCGCCAAAAAGCCATCGGAGAGCGAGGCCATGAGTGCTTTTCGCTCGTGCATCGAGCCGACGACGTGCAGCTCGGTCAAGCCGGGGTGGGCGATCTCGCGCTCGAGCAAGGCTTGGGGAATGACGCCAATCGCACGCCCGCCGCGCTGAAGCACCGCGTCGGCAAGCGCGCCCATCAGGCCCACGTGCGCGCCGCCGTACACCAGCTCGATCTCGCGCTCGGCGAGCAGCGCGCCAAAGCGCTCGGTTTCCGCGCGGTACACGGCACGCGCACCGAAGTTCGAACCGCAGAAGACGCACAGCCGCATGCGGCGAGGATCGCTCTCGGCGCCAGCTCGAGCAAGTGGTGTGCGTCCCCCGCTCGATCAACGGCTGTGCCTGCGCCAAGTGGGGCCGAACCAGCGCGCCCTTGCCCGGTCGTGCGGCCCGCCCTATCGTGCCGAGGTGGTCGAGGCAGAAGGCACGAAGATCCCAGTGCAACGCGTGGTCGCTGCGAATGACTTCAGGACCCTCGATCCGGCGACAGTCGTGCATTTCGTCGTGGTCAGTGGCAGCGAGCCGGCGCGCCAGGTCGCAGCCGAGCTGGAAGGGTACCTGATCGATCGCGCAGAGACCTTGAGCCATTTGAGCGACAGCGAGCGCGCGGCGAGCGATGAGCAGGCCTTCGAGTTCGTTCGCCAGCTGGAGAGGCTCGGCTGCGTGGTGTGTGCCGGCGTCGATCAGGCCGATCTGCGCTTCGACGACGACCCGACCAAGACCCGCGCCTGGCACGTGGGCTGCGTCGCGATTTCGAAGCGCGAGGACGAAGCCTCGATCATCACCGTGTAATGGGGCCTCGTTCGGCGCGGCTGGCCGTTTCGAGTGCGTCTTGGGAAGCGCGCGAGACCTGGTTCCCCCACCCACCTATCCCCCCAACCAGGTCTCGCGCTCTGGGGGCTCACTTCTTGTCGGGCGGCGGAGTGGTGCTTCCCGAGCTCGCACATAAAGCGACGACGCTCTGATACTGGTTCTTGAGCGCCGCGATCGAGGCTTCGTCGCCGGCCGCCGCCGCAGCGTAGATCTGCTTGTCTATGCTGGCCAGCAAATCGGCGCACTTGTCTTGGGGCGCGCTCGCCTGATTGCACTGCGCGGACACGGCGTCGTACTTTTCGTTGAGCGCCGCGACCAACGCTTGATCCCCTGCGTTCATCGCAGCACCGATCGCGTCTTTGATGGCATTCGCTTCGGCGCATGCGTCGGTGGGTGCGCTCACCGGGTGACACTGAGCGAGGAGCGCGGAGTACTTTTCGTTGAGCGCCGCGACCAACGCTTGGTCTCCTTTGTTCATCGCAGCGGCGATCGCGTCCTTCAAGCCGAGCAGCGTTTGATCGCAGGTGTCTGTGGGCGGTGGGCTCGTCGTGTTGCAGCTCGAAGCCAGCGCGGTGTACTTGTCCTTCAGCGCTGAGACCGTGGCGTAGTCGCCTTTGCTTGCAGCGATTTGGATTTCGGCCAACAGAGTATCGAGTGCCTGTGCGCACGCGGTCCCAGGGTCGGTGGGCTTGCCGGGGTCGGCCGGTTTGCCGGGATCAGTGGGCTTGCCGGGATCGACCGGTTTGCCGGGATCGGTGGGCTTGCCGGGCTCGGCGGGCTTGCCGGGCTCGGTCGGCTTTCCCGGCGCGGCATCACCGGTGCAGTCTTTGCCGGTCGTGGCACTCGAGGCTTTGCGCGATTTGTCCGCGTTGCTCACCGCCTCGTCGTTCGCTCCCGCGTCCTCGGCGGGCGCGACGGCGCAGCCGCCGACTAGGCCGCACACCATCAGTGACAGCAAATATTTGATCATGTGACTCGCTTTCTCGCCGCGCTCACCCCGAGCTCGAGCGTGTGTGCCCATGCGGGCCACCAACCCTCAGCCACGGCTCATGAAGGAGCTCTCTTTTTTAGAAAGCGACACACGTGTTGAAGTTGGCACTGCCAGTAGCGCACACGTAGGTCCCAGAGTCCGTGTAGCATTTGCAGTCGACCGCAGGACCGCCCACCTTGCAAAACGAGCCCGCTTCACAACCCACGAGCAGGCAGTCCCAAGCCTTCAAGGATGGGCACTCTTTGGGCACGCACTGGTTGCCGAAGCAGCACGACGGATCGTCTTTGCAGCCCGGCAGGCAGCTCAGCCCGGGCGCGCACATCAGCTCACCGCACACGGGATCTCCGGCTATTTTGCAGTCATTCGGCGGCACGCACACTGGGCAGCCATTGCGCAGCAC
>DASSMT010000426.1:0-61186 GCA_035688655.1 Polyangiaceae bacterium
ACGTGGCCACGCCGGCGCCCGCGATCGCTCCGAGCACTCCGCCAGACGCGAGCGGGCCGAACAAGCGTCGACTCTGCGCAGCCGAAAAAATCGAGCCCGCGAGCAACCAGAACTGCCCGATCAAGACCGTCGCCGAGAGCGCGCCGAACACGTAAAGGGCGAACACCGTGCCCGGCGTGGGCGGCCGAGTTCGGAACCAAGCACTCACGAACGCGGTCAACAAAAGGGACACGACCAGCGTGTCGCGCGGCCCGCTGCGCCGCGTCAGCCGCACGTTGAGCGGCGTGATCAGCAACATCCCGAGTGCGACCACCACATACACGAGCGCCAAGAGCTTCGGCGGGAGCCGGGCCAGGAACAACGCATCGCGTGCGGTTTCGAGCAGCGTGTGACCCGCGATGGTCAGCCCGAGCACGAAGAATACGCGCAGAAACAAACCGACTTCGTCGGCGCGGACGTCCAGGAATCTGTTCCGGCCGAAAACGTTCACCTACCTATCCTGACAAATCTCGGAGCTGCGCGCGACGCCCCTTGCCGCTGCCCGCGGCGGGGCGTAAATCACGGGCATGTTGGCCTGCGACCAGCGAAACCTGGGCACGCGCGCACGAAATCAGTCGCTCCATTTCGGAGTGTTGATTGCCGGCATCGGCCTCGGCGTCTTTTTGCTGGAAAGCAGGCTGGGCGGGGCTCGTGAGCTGGGCTGGCTCGTGGCGCTGCCCATGGTCGCAGCAAGCTACCTCGTGATCTCCGGGATGTGGGGGATCTGCATCGTGCACGCTCTCCGAGGTGATCGCCGAGCCGACTACGGGCCTGAGGCAATTTTGGACCCGAGTAGCCGCTCCCGCATGCGCATGCGGGCCGCGTTGGCGCTGTTCATGAGCATTGTCATCGGTTTCGGCTTGGCTGCCGCCTTCGTCGTGCACGGCTGAAGCCCGTGCGCGATCCAGCAGCGCTCTCGCTCGCCCGCGCATCCGGCTTGTTCGGCTCGCCGGGCAGAGTAAGGTTCTGACATGGGCGGAATGGACCTCAGAACCCGCACCTCGCTGTTTTGCGGGGTGCTGGCGTTGGCCATCGCCGTGTCCGTGCTGCTGAAGGGCAAGCCCCGTCTGCCACAGCTGTTCTTCACCGGCCTCGCGGGCGACATCGGGCTCTGGTACCTCGCGCAGTGGCTGTATCACGTGGGGCGCAGCGATCTGTGGGCGCGTTGGACCGCGGTGCTGGCGGTGTTCTTGCCCCAGTTCGCCGTGCACCTGTTCGAATCGATTGTGCCGGAGCCGGGGCACCCTTCGTCCTTGAAGCGTGTTGCCGGCATCCTGATGGTGCCGATGCTCGTCTTGGTGCTGACCGAACATCAGCACGGGGTGGTGCGTGGCGCGGTGTTCTTGTACGTGTTCGGGCTGATCGCCGCGGCACTGTGGACGCTCGCCATCCGCGGTGAACGCAGTGGCTCGCGCGCGGTGCAGCGCCGGGTGCGCTTTTTGGTGTTCATCGGCGCGCTCGCCGCTGCCTTCAGCTTGGCCGACTTCTTGTGGTTCATCGGCGCGCCATTGCCGCCGGTGAGCGCCGTGCTCAGCATCGTGTTCCTGTTCGTGCTTTCGGAGTCATTGACCCGGGAGCGCTTGGTCGACCTGTACGATATCTTGTGGCAGCTGCTGGTGTCCACGGCGCTGGCCTTCGCGCTCGCCGGCATCTTCTACGTATTCGTGGTGCTGTTCGGCGGCTTCGAGACCATGTATCTCGGCGCGATTCTGGCGGCGATCGTGATCTTGGTGCTGTTCGAGCCGCTGCGAAACAAAGCCGAGAATTACACGCACAAGGCGTTCTTTCGCGAGCGCGTGGATCTGGAACGGGCGATTGCGCGCGCGCGTGCGGAGCTCGTGCACGTGCTGCAAGTCTCGGAGCTGCAGCGGGTGGTCATCTCGGCCTTGGAGGGCTCGCGTCGCGCCACGGGTGCCGCGCTGTACCTGCCCGATCCGCTGGGCTCGGACTTTGCGCTGGCCTCCTCGTTCGGTCCGCTCGCCCCGAGCCGCATCGACGTGGTGACCGCGCGCCCGCTGATCGAACGGCTCACCGCCAGCTCCTCGATCGTGCTCGAAGGGGTCAGCTTCAAGTTCATGGAGACGCGGCGCTCGGGTTGGAGCCCCGAAGCGGAGGCCGACGAGCGCTTGCTCACCGCCGCCGAAGCGCTGGGGCCTTTCAAACAAGCGGTGTGTCTGGGGGTGCACGGCGAGCGCCAAGACCTGCTCGGAATTTTGCTGCTGGTCGATGACCGCGTGCGCGACGCTTTTTCGCCGGACGAAGTCGCTCTGCTCGAGTCGCTTGCCGTGCAGGTCGGGGTAGTGATCGAAAACTCGAGGCAATACCGGCGCATGCAGGAGCGCGATCGCCTGGCCGCGCTCGGCCAAATGGCCGCGGGCCTGGCGCACGAGGTGAAGAACCCGCTCGGAGCCATCAAGGGAGCGGCCCAGCTGCTCGGCGACCCGAGTCACGACACCAAGCTCGGCAAAGCCGATCTGGAGTTCGTGAGCATCATTTTGGAAGAGGTCGAGCGCCTCGATCGCGTGGTGGGCTCGGTGCTCGATTACGCGCGGCCCTCCAAGGGTGATGTAGGCGCCGTGGACATCAATGCCGTCGTCAAACGCACCTTGACGGTGCTGGCCTCAGATCGTACCGAAGAGTGCGAGCTGCGCACCGAGCTGAGCGAAAGCTTGCCGCTGGTGCGCGCCGACGCCGAGCAGTTGCGGCAGGTGCTGATCAACCTGATTCGCAACGCCGTGCAGGCGATGGGTGGACAAGGGACGGTCCAGGTAACCACCCGTCGCCGCTCGGACTCGACGGGGCTTTCCCGCGATACCGCACCCCCGCCGACCGACTGGGTGGAGATCGCCGTCCGTGACGAAGGGCCAGGGATTTTGCCGCAGGTGCAGAAGAACCTATTCGTTCCCTTTTTCACGACCAAAGACCGGGGGACCGGCCTCGGCCTGGCGATCAGCCAGCGGGTCGTGGAGGAGATGGGGGGCCGAATCGAGGTGGTTTCCCGTCCGGGGGCCGGTTCGACCTTTTCGTTGGTGCTGCCCGCGGTCGCGGATGCCCATGTCTCACCCCGCCCGCCGCCGGGGCCTGTTCGTGACGAAACGCCTGTTTCGCCTAGACTTAGCGTCGGGCCGGTTCTGACCGTACCATCACCATCGGGCCCTGGGCGTGCTTGACCGGTTCTTCCCAGGGGCCCTATGATTTTTCTCTCCAACTTCCCAGCGCTTACCCAGGCGTCACGAAGACGCGCACCGAGCCACCACCGCCCTAGACCATGACTAAGCGTTTCGCGCCGAAACCAAGCGGCACCGAGCCCAGCCCGAGCGATCTGCGTTACGGTCTGCGCTTCATCTCTGGCAAATACCAGGGCGGCGAATATCCGTTGGGTGAGGGCCAAGAGATCGTGATCGGGCGCTCGAGCGAGCTCGACATGGTGCTCGTAGAAGAGATGGTTTCGCGCAAGCACGCGCGCATCGCACTCAGCGATGGCGTGATCACTATCGAGGATCTGGGCTCGACCAACGGCACTTTCGTCAACGGCGAGAAGGTCGAACGCGGCACGCTGAAAGAAGGCGACCGCGTGCTCGTGGGCACCAACATCTTGAAGGTGATGGCGATCTCGCCCGACGGCGATCAACACTTGGATCCAAGGGCGGTTGCCGCGGGTCGGGTCACGGCGCGCCAAAAGATGAGCCGCGTGGGTGACGAGCCCCCGCGTATGTCCGGGAGCTTGGAAGAGATCCCACTGCCGGATTTGCTGCAGCTGTTTGGCACCTCGAAGAAGAACGGTGTGCTGGTGTTGCAAACCGACACGCAAGAGGGACGCATCTACCTCACCGAGGGCAAGGTTCGTTTCGCGGCACTCGAGGGAATGGACAGCGTGCCCCCGCTCAAAGCGGTCTATCGCATGCTCGACTGGGCGCAGGGCCAGTTCGCGCTCGATCCGCCGGACTCGCGCAAGTTCGACAACCCGGTCGACGCCAGCGCTCAGGAGATCCTGATGGAGGGCATCCGCCAACAGGACGAGTTCAACGCGCTGAAGCCGAAGTTGCCCGCGCTCCACTCATCGTTTCGCCTGAATCTTCCGCTCGAACCCAAGCTGCGTGAGCTCAGCCCCGCGCAGTTGGACGTGCTGCAAGCCGTGCTCAACTCCTCCTCACTCGAGGTCGTTTTCGACTCCACACCGAACACGGATTTGGAAGTGGGCCAAGCCATCCTGCATTTGCTGCAGCGCGGCTACTTGGTGCCCGCGGACTGAGCAGGTCCGTGCGGCGAATCACTCGGCGAAAGGTCGCGTAGCGCTTGCTTCAGCTCGGGGTCCGCTTCGAGCACGGCAGCTTCACGCAACAAGTGCTCGAGTGACGGCCACTTCGGATGCTCGGCGTGTAAGCCCTTGACCGTATCGAGCGCGGCGTGCCGCACCGGCGTCGGGCCGTACTCGAGGTACGCGCCGATGTTGCGGAGCACGTCGCGCTCCAGGCGCGCCGTCACTCCCAAGAGTTGCGAGACCGGACCTTCACTCAGCGCCACGGCAGGGTGCTCGGCGTGACCCGCGCCGTGTTCTCGCTGCGCCCGTGCTACCGCGGAAAGTGCGCCGGCCACCGCGCCCGAGGCGCTCGGCTTCGGCGCGACCCCGCCGTCGCCCGCGACCAGGCGCTGCTTCGTCAGCTCTTCCAGCGACAGGTAGCGCAAGCGATCGGCCAAGCGCGCGAGGGACAGTGCGCTGGCGGCGAGCCGCGTCAGCGCGGCTTCAGGCGTCGCTGGGGGCGGTCCGGCGAGCAGCGCGAGCGCGCTCTCGGCGGCTTGGCACAGTGACAGGTCGGCCTTTTCCGGCAGGGCTTTCGCGCAATCTCCCAAGCTCGGCTTGGCCTGAAAGCGCGTGTTCGAGCGCGTGAGCTCGTCTTGGAAATGGCGCTCGCGCGCTTGCAGTGTGAAATCCCTGCCCGCGGCCGAGACCGACGCGCTCGGGGCCGGCGCGCGTTGCTCGCGCCGGCAGCTCGTGAGCGTGAGCGCGAGCCCGAGCCCGAGCACCGACGCTCTTGCTGAAGCGCTCAGTACACGCCGCGCCAATTGGGACCGTAGAACCCGAACTCGCTGGCCGTCATGTGCATGTAGTCGAGCACGCTCTTGTAGTTCGTGACACGCAGCACGAAGGGCGTGCTCAACTGCACGGGCTGACCGACGCAGTAGTTGACCCCCGGCGGGCAATTGCTGTTGTCGGCATAGCGCGCGACCGTCAGCTCACCCGTGGGACTCACGGTATCGATCTTGTAAGCCATGGAGGTCAGCACGTTCATCCACTCCAGCACGCGCGCGGCGATGCCGCGCTGCACGCTCTTGCCGTCGATCGTCTCGGTGCCGTAGCTGTGGGCCACGTACAGCTGCCCGCTCTGCGGATCGCGCCAAGCGATGGTCTCGCTTTGGGGGAAGCCGGGCAACGTGTCCACCCCGACCACCCAGATCCGCATCATGTCGACCCAGTTGAGCTTCCAGCTCTCGGGCAGATTGAGCATGGAGAAGAAGGTGATGAACTTGTGGATTTCGAAGCCGAGCTCCGGATCGACCGCCAGCGATTCTTTCGGGGTCCCGTTGGCGAGCTCTTGGCCGCTCGGAAACTCCTGACAGAACAGGTGCCCCTGCGTGGGCCAGCACATCTCCGGCTCGTCCACGGGCCACCAGGCGCGGAAGCCCATCGGCTGTGAAAGTCCGCCCGCGTCGTCGATGTTCGGCACCCCGCCGGTCGAAGCGATGCGCCAGCCCTTGAGATCTTCGTCCTCGGTCAAGGTGTTGGCGAGCAAGCGGCGCATGCCCTCGGGGAACAGCGTGGTGAAGCTGGTGTTGCGATAGCGACCGTCTTGGAAGTCGTCGCGCGATTGGCTGATGAAGCGATCCTCGCAGTCCGTCAGCAGGTGAGCGGCGATGGTCTTGTCGTAGTAGGAGCCGACGTTCCGCTGATACTCGACCGAGTAATAGCCCTTGCTGTTGTCGAACGAGTTGTTGAGCAGCCTGCCGCCCCAGCTGACGTCGCTGCCGACGCCCATCGAACCGTCGGGGATCGGAAAGCTTTGGACGTTGCGGGGCACCACGCCTGGGTTTTGATCCGTCGAACGCAAGACGGCGGTCTTGAACGGGCTCCAGGTAGTGTCTTTGAAATGCGCGCCCGAAGACGGGCGGGTCAGGATGCGCGCGAAGTGATCGAACACCAGCGTCGAGGCCAGCGCCGAGTGGCGCAGCGGGCCGATGTCCGAAGTCAGCAAGTCGAACTGGCCCGTGCTCTGGAACAGCTCGTTGTACAGCGCGAAACCCTTGGTCACCTCCTTCAGCTTGGAGTTGTAGCGGTTGTAGCCGCGCATGAACGCGTTCTTCAGGCTGAAGGTGGTGCGATTGCGCCGATAGTCGTCGAACAGATAGCGGTCTTCGTACTCGCTGATCATGAAGTGAGCGACTTCGTACGCGTCTGCGCCGTTGTCGTGGCGCAGCACCGGGAGATTGCCGATGTCGGCGTAGTTGTCGGTGCCGAACATGTACGGGCGGCGCACGCGGTTGAGTGCGTCGAAGTTCCGTTGCACGTTGTCGCCGATCCCGGGCTCTTGCACGAAGCCGCCGCTGTCGGGCGAAAGCTCGCGGAATGGAACGTAGTCGGTCGGGATGCCCTTGCACACCGTGCCGGCCACGATTTGGCCGTCGAACTCCGGGCTGTACACGCCGTCCTTCGCTTCATCCCAGTTGCTGGGAGGGCTGGTGTCCGCGGGCTGGCAATCCCGCACCAAGTTCAGCTGCTTGTGCAGCTGCGAATAGTGAAAGAAATCCTTGTCATTGCCGTACCAGGGACCGGTCAGGCCGCCGAAGCCGTCGAGCAGCGAGTGCAAGGTGCTGCCGCTCGGAGAGCAGGCGGCAGCCGTGGCATTTCCCAGCGCATCCGGCTTGCCGGGCGCACAATTGACCCCGGGTTCGTCCCAGACATCAGCGACGTCCGCGTACTCGAGGCGAACGGCGGCGCGGTCGTAGGCGCCGATATCGAGCGTGTCCTGCGTCAAGTCACCCGCGTAGTCCATCACGGACGTCTGCTGCCAACGCCAGATCAGGCCATCGCGTTCGTCTTGGGTGATGGGATCGTACCAGCGCGGTCCGGTGCACGTGGAACCGTCGTTCGTGGCCGTGGTGCAGTTGTTCAGTTGCTTGCCGTTTTGCGTACGCAATTGCCAGTACTGCGGTCGGAAGTTGAGCGCGTCGAACGACGAGGTGAACTGGTGGCGCAGGCCCATCGAATGCCCGAGCTCGTGCTCGAGCACGCCGAAGGTGAGGCGGCGACGGATGAAATCCCGCCACTTCTCGTTGCGCTCGGCGACCGCGGCGGCGGAGGCTTGCAAGCCGGGCGTTTCCGGATCCTCGTCGGTCAGCGGGAACTTCTTGTTCATGATCGCCGCCCAGTCGGCCATGCTGCTCGGCTCGGGTGCCTCTTGCGAGCAGCGCCCGAGTGCCGCCAAGCGCACTTGCCGTTGTTGCTCGAAATCCGCCAAAAATTGCGCGAAGTTGCCGCGCAGCGGCGAGGCCATGTTGGTCTGGTCGTCGTTCGGCTGCTGGCTCGGGTCCAAGCGGGCCAGGTGCTTGTAGGGGGTGGTCAGCAATTGCGATTCCACCGGCGAGCCACGCGCGGCGGTCATGCGACCATCGACGCCGGCGTTGCCCATGCCCAGCACGGAATTGCCGTATTTCTGTCTCGTCGCGGATTCGGCCCAATCGGTCAGGGCGCGTGCACCGACGCTCGGCGACGGAAGGTCCAGCTTCGTTCCGTCGTTGAGCCGCGTGTCGATTGAAGCCAGGCGCGCCTTCACGTCGGAGTCGCTCAAGAGCGGCGGATTGGACGCGCCGGCATGCGGCCCGCGTTGCGCCATGTTGACCGCGGTTTTTTGATAGTTGCCGCTGGAGATGTCTGCGTTGGACAGCTCGCCCAAGTACCAACGCATGGTGTCGACTGCGCCCTGTGCAGCGAGATCAGTGACCGAGTTCCAGAGATTGACGCTCGCGGCCACGACCTCACCCGTGATCGGATCTACCGCGTCGACCATGATGCCCCAGGGGGACGCCGTCTGCGGCTCCTGGATGATGTTGATCATGTGGTAGCGAAGGTCGCCCACGCGCGCGAGCAGCCCGGGGCTGCCGCAGGCTTTGTCGTCATCGGCCACGACTGGATTGTGGCAAAGCGTGAAGACCTTGGGCAACGTGTCTAGAGCCGCTGCCAGGGTCGGATTGAAGTCGGCCTTGCAGCGCTCGATCACGTCGCGGTTGACGCCGCCCTGCGTGCGAATGCATTCGGTGTAGCGAGCAGTTTGGGCCGCGTGGCGCAGCGCACCGTCCCATTGCGCGAGGGCCTCCTTCGAGACGTCGAACAGGCTCGGATCGCTGCCGGGCGCGTAGTAAAACGCCGTGGTCTTCAGGGTTCGCTCGGCGTACGGCAGCGTGCACTTGTGGCTGAACTGGTCGCAGCGCGAGCCGGTGCCCGCGCTCTGGCACTCGTCGTCGGTGCCGTCCGGGCCGGGGTCGCCCGCGAGGCCGGTCACCTCGTCGCGGGACGGCAGCGCGCCGACCGGCGTGGTCTTGTCCGTGTAGCAGGCGATCGGCTCACCCTGGGCGTCGAGCGCGTGGCTGCGCTCCCAAATGTTGTGCCGCGAAACGAAGCGGTACCACTTGTCGTCGACCACGCCGTAGTTGCGATCGTAGCCGAGGCGATCGGGGTTGATGGTGCCGGTCGTGAACATGCCGAACATGTCCATGCGCGCGCCATCCCAGTGCACGGGCTCGTAGTCGTGGTCGACCACGCGGCGGAAGGACAAGCGCACCTTGACTTGGCTCGGGTTGCAGTTGCCGGTCGGGCCGGTGCCGCCCAGGAAATCGGGGGTGAGATAGCAGGCCGGCAGATAGCCCCAAGGCGTGAACACCTTCTGCGGCGTGACGAACAGCTTGTTCGTGATGTCGAAGTAGCCGCTGTCGGCATCGAACACGGGTGCGTCCGGATCGGCGGGATTCGTCGCAGAATAGGCGACCGGCTCGTATTCGAAGGCCGCGTCGAAGGCCGTGACCGCGGCCAAGGTGTCCAGTTGGTAGGCGCTGGTGATCAGGTTCTGCGACCAATCGACGCGCATGAACTGCCGCGCATACCAAGGGCTATCCGTGGAGTTCTCGTCGATCACGTTCAGCTCTTCACCCGTGGTCGGGTTGTAGCTGCGCTTGACGTCGAAATGACTCTGGATCTTGAACGCGGCCACGATCTGGCCACTGTTCTGGTCCGGAGAATTGGGCGTGCTGCCGCCGGTGTCCGCGATGCGCTCGTAGGTCAAGCGCGCGACCAGCAGATCTTCGGTGATCTCGAAGCTGATGCGGGCGATCGTCTGCGCGCCGCTGGCCGTGAACAGCTCGTCTTGAGAGGTGCCGTAGTCGACGTCGACGATCGTGGGCCGGTAGTAGAACTCGGGGTTGTCTTTCGGGTCTGCCAGGTCTTCGCCGACGAAGAACGACTTTTTCAGGGCGTTGGCTTGGACGCGATTGATCGGTGCTCGCTCACTGGCGCAACTTGTAGCGCCCACGACCACGAGAGCACAGAGCAGCAGGCGACGAATAAAGCTCGCAGACATCGACACTCCTCGTACCGAAGACAAAGGCGAGCATAGGTTATACCGTGCCAGTGGGGGGGCGCCGCTACGTTTTGCTGTGCGTTCGAAACTCGACCGCGCGCGCGTGCGCTTCGAGGCCCTCGGCGCGCGCAAACGCGGTAATTTTCGGGCCCTGCGCGATCAATGCCGACGGCTCGTAATCGATGATCGAGCTGCGCGAAACGAAGTCGTAGACGCCGAGCGGCGCGCCGTAGCGCGCGGCACCGCCGGTGGGCAGCACGTGCGACGGTCCGGCGAGGTAGTCACCCGCCGCCTCGGGCGTCATCGAACCCACGAAAATCGCGCCTGCGCGCAGGATGCGGTCGGCCAGCGCGCGCGCCTCGACGGTGTGCACCGCGACGTGCTCGGCCGCGAGCTGATTGGCGACGGCGACCAGACCGGCGCGATCTGCCACGATCAAAGCGTAGCCATTGTTCCCAACCGCTTGGTCGGCGATGGCTTTGCGTGGAAGATCCGCCAATTGCCGGGTGAGCTCGAGCTGCACTCGCTCGACCAGGGAGGCGTCGCTCGTGACCAAGAGCGGGTAAGCGGCTTCGTCGTGCTCGGCTTGAGAGAGCAGATCGGCTGCGATCAACACCGGGTTCGCGCTGTGGTCGGCGACCACCAAGATCTCGCTCGGTCCGGCGATGCTGTCGATGTCCACCTCGCCGAAGACCAGGCGCTTGGCCGCCGCAACATAGATGTTACCGGGGCCGACGATCTTGTCCACGCGCGGCACGGATTCAGTGCCGTAGGCCAAGGCAGCGACGGCTTGTGCACCGCCCGCATCCAGCAACGCGTGCACTCCGGACAAATGGCAGGCAGCGCGCACTTCTGGGCTGGTGTCGGGGCTGGCGACGATGATCTCTTTGACCCCGGCTACCTGCGCGGGCACGGCGCACATCAGCACGCTCGACGGGTAGCGCGCCTTGCCCCCCGGCGCGTAGACGCCCACGCGTTCGAGCGGCGTGACGCGGCTGGCCAGGGTGACCCCGTGCTCTTTGTATTCGAAGCCGCCGAGCGCGTCCGCTTGACGCTGATGATAGCGCCGGATGCGCGCCGCGGCCTCGATCAGCGACTCAGCCACCGGCTTCGGAAGACTGCGCAAGGCGGCCTCGCCGCCGTAGTCCCGCGAAAGCCATGCGGGCGGGACGCGCTTTTCGAAGCGCTCGACATAGCGCCGCAGCCCTGCGTCGCCCTCGCTGCGCACGGCGCTCAAAATTTCGCGCACCGCGGGCTCGACGCGGTCCAAATCACTCTCGCCCCGGCGAGCGAGCCGCGAAAGCAGCGCGTCGTATTCCGGTGTGCCCTGCGCGGCCGAGCGCAGCGTGGCAATCGCGGTCATGTCCAATGCCCGGCTTTGAGTGCCGCGGGATCGTACTCGCGGATCTTCGGGCCCAGGGCTTCGCGAAAGACCTGTTCGTCGTCGATGTCGATGTCGTCTTCGGGGAAGCCCTTGGCGACGTCCATCGACACCGCCAAGATGCGCAGGAACATGGCGAAGCTGGAGGCGCACAAGCGCGGCTTCCACTGCTCGGTGCCGCTCATCGCGGTGTACACGGGGCAGTCGCCCTCCGGGTCGGGGCTCGACACGTCCAAGAAATACGGATCGCCGAGCAGCGAGCTGTGCGCGATGATGATCCAACCGGAGCGCCAACCGTTGGCGGCGGCCCCGGAGCGCAGGGTGCCGGTTTCGGCCAGCGCGAAGCCGTTCTGCTCCTCGACCAGGCGGTCGGCAGGGATCAGCTTGACCCGCTCCGCAGGCGTGCGCGTCTCCACGTCCTCGGGATTGGCGGCCAGCAAGAACTCGCGAAAGCGCCGGGGCAGCTTCAACTGTGCCTTGAGCTTGTCCACCGCTGCCGCCTCGGCCTTGCCGAACTTGGCTCGCACGTGTCGGCGCGCGAATGCGTCACGCAGCGCAGAAATCGATTCGGCCAGATCGCTATCCAATCTCGCGAACCTTCCGCTTGGCCGAACGTGACATCACGCCGACGAGCGCGGACGGAACTACACGTTGCCGCCCGGAAAGAGCCAAAGAAGGGGCTTTTTTTACTAGCACTTGGCTCGAAGGCAAGCGGGAAACGCCCGGCGCCCCCTAAAAGGTATAGCGCAGGCCCAGCCCCGAAACCCAGGCCAAGGGTGGAAGATCGCTGAATTCTCTCTTGAATGTGCCGGTGTAGTCGCGCACCCCGCCGTGCACCGCCAGGGCCCAATGGGGGCTGACCTGGTACCACTCGGCGCCCAGTTCGGCCGCCAGGTACAGATTGAGCTTGTCGGCGTCCTGGTAGCCGTAAATGGTGAGCACGTCGTTGGTCACCTCCGCAGCACCGAGGCTCGCCTGCAGGTAGAGGCCGACGCGCTCGCTGGCCTTGACGGTCCCGCGCAGGCCGCCGCCGAAGCCCCACAAGGAGTACGTGCGGGGGGGTGGGGGCGGGGACGCATACGAGGTGTTGGACAGCACCAGATCTCCCTCGACGAACACCATCAGGAAGCGCAACGGCTCGTAGCCCACCTGCAAGTGAAACCAGGGGGCGACCGGAGACGTGTATTTCATGTCGCCGATTTGGCCCAGCGCGCCGATGCCGCTTTCGACCACGAAGCCATGATGTCGCGGGGGCGGCAGCGGGGCGAGTTGCTCTTCGGAAGCGCCCTGATCGGCGCCGGGCGCCTGCGCGTCACCGTTCGCATCGAGCCACGAGACGACCTCGTCCGTGCTGATGGTGCGTTCCCGGGGTTCCGATGCCGCCTGCGCGGCGTGACACAACAGCAGCACGGCCAGCGTGCTCGGCAAGGTGGCACCGCGCGGGAGCTTGGGTCGTGCCACGCGACACGGCGCGCGCTCCTGGCAACGTCGACCGTGTGTCGGGCGGAGCGCGGGCATCCGCGTCAGGCTACTCCATGAAGTCGGCGCGCGTCGACAGGGTCAAGAGTGGCAGACCCGCCTGCCGAATCGTGTCCGCGCCGCCCTCCAAGCGATCGACGAGTGCGATAATTCCCACCACCACCGCACCTGCGGCTTTCAACGTTTCGACGGCTTTGAGGCTCGAACCACCGGTGGTCACGACATCCTCCAAGAGCGCGATGCGCGTGCCTGGGGAAAGCGATTTGTCACCTTCGACGAGTTTCGCCGTGCCGTGGTCCTTGCGCGCCTTGCGCACGTAGAAGCCGGTCAATGGGCGGCCTTTCTGGAAGCTGATCAGGGAAACCGCGCTCGCTAGCGGACAGCCGCCGAGCTCCACGCCAGCCACGGCATCGCAGGTCGGCAAGTCGTCCAAGGCTTGGAGCATCAGCTCCCCGACCAAAGCGTGGCCTTCGGCGGTGAGGATGGTCTGCTTGCAGTCGATGAAGAAATCGCTCTCGCGCCCGGAGGCCAGCGTCACGCGGCGGCGTTCGAAGCTCAGCTCACGAAGAAGATCGATCAATCGCGCACGTTTCGTCGGGTCGAGCATGCGCGGACCTTACACATTCTCAGTCGTGGCTCTTCTTCTTTTTTGCCTTCGTGCCTTTGCTGAGCACGGGCACGACCGGAGGGGGCGGCCGACGCGGCTCGGGCTTGATCGGGCGCACCGGACTGAATTCCGCTTGCGGTGCAGGAGGAGCGACCCGTGCAGCTGGCTCGGGCTTTCTCGGCTCCGGCTTGGGTGGAGCGGGTGCGAGTTTGGGTGGCGGAGGCAGCGGCGCTTTCGCGGCCGCCGGGAAAGCGACGGGGGTGGGCGCGGGCGCGACGCGCCCGGGAGCTGAAAACGGACGGGCTGCCGCGGCTGGCACGCGCGCCGCGGCCAGCGCGGGCTCGCCGTCGGTCTGCACGTGCCCGCGCGCCAGCGCGCCGGGCGCAATCCCCACGCGCGGCCCGGAAATATCTCCGGCGACGCGCGCTCCAGATTCGAGCAGCACCGAAAGCGTGCCGCGCAAGTCACCCTGTACTTGGCCGGAAATTCGCAGCTCGGCGCCGTTCACGTTGCCGCGCACGCGCCCCGCCGGTCCGATCACGACGTTGCCCGTGACGCTCACGTCGCCCTCGACGGTGCCAAAGATCTCGAGCGAGCCCTGTCCGCGCACGTGTCCGCTGACCACGGTGCCCGCGCCGATCACCGACGTTTCGCTCATGCGCCTCACACCTCCATATCGACGTTGCCCTTGAACGAGGCTCCGTCGGCGATCGTGAAGCGCGCGGCTTTGATGTCACCGACGAGCTTGCCGCCGGCTTGGATATCGACGCGCTCCGACGCGGTGACGTCACCTGTGACCTGACCGGCCACGCTCAAGCTCGCGCCGCTGATGTCCGCACCGACGACCGCGGTCCCGCCGACGGTCACCGCGTCGGTCGTCGTCAGTCGGCCGCGCAGCTTGCCGTGGATCACGATCTCTTCGTCACCCGAGATGTCACCCTCGATGGTGAGCCCTTCTCCAATCACCGTGCCTGCCATCCGTGTCGCCTCTTCCAGTTTCCAACGATTGATTCAGCGGCGCTTCTGCGCGCTGCCGAAGTCGAGCTCGAACTCCGTTTCGAGTCGTACCGACACGCGCGCGCCGGCTTCGATCGACACCTCGGCGCCGCGCAGCTCACCGCGCACTTTCGCCGAGCTGCGCACTGCGATCGCGCCCGCGGCGCGCGCGTCGCCCTGCAAGCTCCCCGCGAGGTCCAGGCTCTCGCCGCTGAGATTGCCTTCGACGCTCCCGCCCTCGGCGAGCTCGGTGTCGCCGTTGACGTTGATGTCGCCCTTGACCGTGCCTTCGATGCGCAAGTCACCACTGCCACTGATGCGGCCCGTGATGCGCGTGCCGGCGCCGATAACGCTGAGTTCATGGGGGGACCGGGGCATCGCAGTGTGGCGGGACGCTAATACGCCCTGGCCGGATTTGAAACTACGCGCGGCCGATTTTCTTTGGACGACCTTCCTAGCCGCCGAGCCGGCTTTGGCTCGGTTCTCTCGCTTCCTTCAGCGCGTCAGGCTCGCGGCCAGGATCTCGCCCGCCCGCGGCACGGAACGGAACAGCGCGCGGGCGTACAAGCGGCGCTTTTCGGCGTGAGGCAGATCACCGGGCCGGCCCTGGGTAGCGGCCGACAGCAGCACCGCCGCGGCCACACTCACGTTCAAGCTCTCCACGAAGCCGCGCATCGGGATGCGGACCGCTCGCTTGCTATGGCGGAGCAGCGGCTCGCAGATCCCGTCGTGCTCGTTGCCGAGCAATAGAGCAAGCTTCGGGATGTGCGCCAAGTCGGGAGGCGTCAGCTCGCCTTCGGGGTGAGTGGCGACCAGCTCGAAGCCGCGGGCGAGCAAATGCTTCGCGGCCGCCTCCGGGCTCTTGTGGTCGTGCACCTCCAGCCAGCGCTCGGTGCCCTTGGTGATGCGACGCGCGATCATGAACGCCTCGACCCGTGCCACCACGTGCACGGTGGGAACGCCGAATGCGTCGCAGCTGCGCATCACCGCCGAGCCATTGTGAGGATCGTGCGGCGCATCCAAGAGCACGGTCACGCTCGCCAGGCGCTGCTCGATGACCGACTGGATGCGAGCTTTCCGTTCCTCGCCCGCGAGCGGTCCAAGCGTCTCGATCACTTTATCGGCCGTCCAAGCCGGGCTCCACGGCTCACCGGGCAAACTCTCGGCCAGCTCAGCGCCGACCTCTTCACTCGCGCGTCTCATAAGGGCCGGATATTGCACCGTTTGGCGCGCTGCTCCAGGCTCGTCGCGCGGCTCGAGCGCTGCGCGGCTTTCGGTGCGCTCGGACCCGAGAGCGGCAGCCAGCGGCGCACACTTCCGAGCCGCAGGGGGTTCCCTGACCCCAGAACAGGCATTATCTTGCGCTGGTCACTCAATTACAGTGCAGGAGAGCGAGTCCCAATGGCATCTGATAAGGTTCACGTTTTCAATGACCTCAACTTCGAGCAAGAAGTCCTGAAGTCGACAGTTCCGGTCCTGGTGGATTTCACAGCGACCTGGTGCGGACCTTGTAAGCAACTGGCGCCGATTGTCGACCAGCTCGCCGACGACCTCCACGGCAGCGTCAAAGTCGGCAAGCTCGACATCGACGACTCGCCGATCACCGCCGGCAAGCTTGGCGTACGCGGCGTGCCCACGGTGATGGTGTTCAAGAACGGTGAGCGGTCTGCGCAGCACGTCGGCCTCACCACCAAGGCCAAGCTCGCCGATCTGGTGAAAGTCTGAACGAAGCCGTCCCGAGCCCGAGCCACGCCGCGGTCGCGCGTCCCTCGGGCTCGAACGCGTCCGTCACTTCGGTCAAGACCCGCCGTTTCCGGCGGCGGCTGTATTGGCTGCCGCTGGGCGTGATGGCGGGAGCGAACGCGCTGTTCGCGCTGATCGCGTCGCGCTACGTGCCGTGGTCCGGCGCCCTGTTCGCCGGCGTGCTGCTCTATTTCGTGACCCTGCGCCGCTTCATGGCGCAGATGCGCGACCAGCCCCGTCCGCGCTGGCTCACGCTCGGCTTCGATCTGCCGCTGTTCGTGCATTTCGGTGCCAGCACCCTTTCGCTGTTGCTCGGCCCGCTGTGCGCGCTCGCGGCGCTCGGCGTCGGCTTTGCGGACGCCGCAGGCTTCGAGCATTTCCGGCTGTTCGAGGGCTATGCGTACGTGCTCGGCGCGCTGCTCTCGGCGTATGCCATTTGGATCGAGCGGCGCTTCGTGCGCGTTCGGCACCTGGACGTCGCGATCACGGGCTTGCCGCGCGAGTTCGACGGTTATCGCATCGCTCAGCTCAGCGACCTGCACGTCGGCAGCTTCGATCCCAAAGCGCGCGCGATGGAGTGGGTGGCGCTGAGCAACTCCCTCGAGCCGGATCTGGTGGCGGTCACCGGCGATCTCGTCACCAGTGGGCGCGGGTTCTATCGCGATGTGGCCGAAGCGCTCGGCGCGCTGCGCGCCAAAGATGGCGTGTTCGTGTCGATGGGCAACCATGATTTGTGGAACAACGACGAGCTGTCGCAGCTGGTCGCCGAGCGCGGACCCACGGTGCTGCGCGACACTTCGCGCGTCATCCGCCGCGGCGAAGCGAGCTTGAACATCGCGGGCGTCGACGGCCGCATTGCGACCGCATCCGATGTCGGCTTGGCGCTCGAAACCTGCGTGCCGAGCGCGCCGGTCGTGCTCTTGGCCCACTATCCGTGGATCTTCAAGGCCGCCGTCGCCAAAGGCGTCGACCTGATCCTGACGGGGCACACGCACGGCGGGCAGCTCGGCGTGCCCTTCTTCGGGCAGCGGTGGAACCTCGCGCGACTCACGGGCCAGCCTTCGCGCGGCCTAGTCCTGTCCGGAAAGACCGCGATGTACGTCAACGCCGGGCTCGGCACGACGGGTCCGCCGATGCGCCTCGCCGTGCCGCCGGAGATCGCGCTCGTCACCTTGCGCCGCGCTGAATCGGAGTGAGCTTTACTGGGCGTGGCTCAGGCCGCAGCGCTCGGCTGTGCGAATCGCAGAATCTCGGCCAGTAGCGGGCGCGCGATGTGGCGAGCGGCGCTGGCTCGCGTGCGGTTCTCCGCGTTGCGTTCGTAGCTGTCGAGGCTCTGTTCGGCTTCGAGAGCGATCGCCTCGCGCTCTTCCGGCGAACACTGGGCGATTGCCCAGCGCATGAACTGGAACGCCAGCTCAGCATGTGCTTGCTCGTCGCGAGCAATGCTCTGCAGCACGGCGCGGACCACCGGATCCGTGGCTGCCTCGGCATCTTCCAGAGCTTCGAGCGCTGCCACCGTCTCGCCGATGCAGCCTTCGTCGAGCACGAGCTTCATCACCGCTTTCAGGCTGTTGTCCTCGAAGCAGTGTTGCAGATCGAGCCGGTCGGGACCGAGGCTCGTGCCCGCATAGTGAGATGCGAGCGCGAAGCACAGCTTGGCGTGCTGGGTCTCGTCTACCAACGCACGGTTACAAGCTTCGACCAGCACGGCAGGTGCCGCGAGCGACAACAGCTGCAGATTGAAGCGAGCAAAGGCCGCGATCGAGGCATGTTCCATCTGGCCCAGGCGAGCCCAATGCGCGGCGAGCTCAGCGCGCTCGGTCGCCGAGAGCTCTGCCAAGCTCGGCGCGAGTGAGCCGCCCAGCCAATCCGCGCGCGCCGCGACTGCGGCCAGCCGAGGCGCACTGCTGACCAAGAACGGCCGCCCACAAGTGGCTGGCTTGCACACGAGATTGCCGCCTTCCGAAGGATCGCAAAACGCAGTGCCCGACGGACAGTCCGCCCAAGTCCGGCACTCGTCTCCGCCATGACTGCATTGGAACGTCGGGTAGCTGCAAGCCTGCTTGATCTGTGCGCAAACCGAACTCTGTCCGCAATCGCTGTCCACTTGGCAACCGCCATACACGCACCTGCCCGCCGGGGTGCTCGGATCGCACTGGCAGGCGCCACCGGGATCGCAGTCGGAGTCTTGCTGGCAACCTGGGTGACAGCGGTTGTTCGTCAGCGGACCCAGGTGCTCGCACCAGCCCAAAGGCAGCGCCGAGCAGTCGGCGTTGCTGCTGCACGAGCTGCCCGCCGCTCCGGCTGTGCCGGCAGTGCCACTCGCGCCTCCCGCGCCTGCGTTGCCGCCCGCGCCGACCCCACCGCCCGCGCCGACCCCACCGGCGGCGTTGAGCGCGCACGTGACTGCTTGCGGACGGTGCACCATGCCGTTGGTGCAGGTTGCAAGCTGAGTCGACGGATCCAGCGCGCTGTTGCTGCAGTCGAATGTCCTGCCGCCTGCGCCGGCGTTGGCGATCGGCGCCGCGCCTGCGTCGCCGATCGGCGGCGCGCCCCCGTTTGCGATGGGCGCCGCACCGCCACGTCCGATTGGCGGTGGGTCCAACGTGCCGCCGGCGTGTCCCCCGGCGCCGGCAAACCCTCGACCCACCTCAGGAGGATAGACGCCGCCGGCATAGCCCGCGGTGCCTGGAACGGTTCGCCCGCCCGCGCTGCTCTCGTTCGAGCTCGACACGGTGCCGCCGCAGGAAAGCGGGGAAAGTCCGAGCGCGATCAGCAGCGACAGCCGTAGCGTGCCCAGTTGTTTGGAATGGCTGGTCGTCGATCCCCACCGGCTACGCATCTTCATCTGCCTTCCGCCAAAGCAAGCGACGTGCCCGCTCAGCAACCAGCGAAATCCCACGAAATTCGCGGGCAGGCGAACGCAGCCTCGCGGGTGCTGGCACAGAGTGGCGCACGCGCTCGGCGACGCCTGTCGGGACAGTGGGGTCGTCAGGTACGGCGCAGAGTTTCGTGAAACCGTGGCCGTCAATCAGTCCTCTCGGGGTACGGTTCCTCTCGCCGGAAAGCAGTTCGTGCACGAACCTGGTTCTTCGCCGCTCGAGGCGCCTCGGATGCGGACGTCATCCTCGATCTCCCTCGAACCACGACGCCGAAGGCTGCGCCGCCATGCATCGTGTCGCGTGACCATCAACCCCCCTCCTCTCAATCGAGCAGGGCTAGCGCTCGTCGTCCGCTCTCGGTACTGTGCTGCTTCGAGTTCGGGGTTCTGGGCGCACGCGCGCAGAGGGAGCGAAAAATGTGGGTTCGAATGGGTTCGTTTGCGGTCAAGCCTGGTGCAGAAGAGCGCTTGAAGCGCACTTACAACGAGCTGGCGGTGCCCAAGGTGCGGGCGTGTGCGGGCAACCGAGCGTGTCTGCTGCTCGAACCCGCGGTCGCGGGTGACGCGTTCCGCGTGCTCACGATCTGGGAGACGCGCGCCGCGGCCGAGGCGTACGAAGCGAGCGGCTCGGCCGGCGAGGTCGTGGCTTTGGTGAAGGATTGCTTCGCCGGGCCGCCCACGTTGGCGAGCTATCAGTGCGACAGCGCAGGGGGCTTGCCGCACTGAGCTCGAATCGAGCGCGTTCGCCGAGCGCGTTCGAAAGCAGAATTGGCACGAGCTAGCGGCCCGCGCAGGCCAGGAAAAGCGTTGCTCGCAGGGTCAGCCCGGGTCGTGGCAACACGCTTCGATGTTGTGCCCGTCGGGATCGAGCACGAACGCGCCGTAGTAGTTGGGGTGGTAGTGCGGTCGCAGCCCCGGCGGGCCATTGTCTTTGCCGCCCGCGGCCATGGCCGCTTGGTAGAAAGCATCGACCGCCGCGCGATTGTCCGCTCGGAATGCGACGTGCATGTGTGGCTTCTGTGGCGTGCCTTCGTGGATCCAAAAATCGGGTTTGGTTGGCACGCCCATGCCCAAGACCATGACCCCGCCGGTGTGCTCCGGCGGCACTTCCATCAACACGCGATAGCCGAGCGGCGCCAGCGCTTGCTCGTAGAAGCGACGGCTCTTTGCTGCATCACTCACGTCGAGTCCGGTGTGATCGATCATGCGTGCGTCAAATAGCATGTGGGCCCGAGTCTGAGAAAGTGACAAACCCGAGGGGCGCGTTGCTTTGCCGGCGCGTGGGCGGGCGCTAGCCGCCGCGTGGCACGAGCGTGCCGGGGGCGCGGTAGACCTCGCTCGGCACCTCGAGATCCGGTTCGAAATGGCACTTCATGGTGCGGTACTGCACGGCACTCGATTCCGAAGGGGAACGAAACAGCCAGCTGTGTTCCAGGTCGTCGAGCAAGAGCAGCACTCGCTCGCGACGCAAAGCGGCGCTGTCGAAGGCCAGCTCATCCGCGTCGAGCGCGGTCGCGCAGGCGTTTTCCGGCGTGCCGTACAAGACCGCGCCCGCGCTCAAGAAGAGCCGCGGTGGATCCGAATTGTCCGTGACCAAGATCGGGTGCCGCGTGCCCGGTAAGAACCCGGCGTCGATGCGCGGAGTCGACGTGAGCACGCTCTCGCTGCAGCGCGCGGGACGATCCGACAAGCTGGCCTGAGTGGGCACTGGAACTTTGGCGCCCATCACCTCGCCGCTTGCGCGAAACGCATAGAATGCGGCGCTGGCCCTCTGACCATCCGCAGCTTCGGCCTGCACGTACAGACCCGAAGTGTTCCCCAGGTACGCGACGTTGCTGACCAAGTTCTGCCCGAACGCGCTCGGATCGGGCAACGCGGTCGTTTCGGCGTCGAATTCCCAGTCTGCGCCGACTCGCCGGGCGCGTGCGACCGCCGTGCCGCGGCCGAAGAGCATCAGCGGCACGTGCAGACCTTCGCTGTGCGCCATCTCGGTGCGGCCGCGCACGTTGCCTTCGAGCGGCCACTTCACGGGTGCAATCCGGGTGCTCGTGCGGCCGTCGAAGAACCAAGTGTCCTGCGCGTCGCCGGCACTGTGGTGGAGACGCAAGTACAGGCCCCCTTCGCCGATGCTGAGCAAATCTGGCTCGGCGCGTTGCCCGGGATCACCGAGCTGATAGTCGTTGGGCGCCACCGCTCCGCCGTCGGCCAAGCGCGCGCGCCCGACCTGTCCGGAAAGCGCATTGTCCCAAGCGAGCTCGATGTTGCGCAGATGGCTGTCCTTGGCGGGATCTTCGGGCAAGCGGTAGCGCAGCGCTGCAGCTCCTTCCACCTGATCCAAGACCAGGGTCGCGTACTCGTTCGGGCGCTCGATCGGCTTGAGCAAGCTGACGGTTCGCAGCTGCGGGCGCGACCCGCCGAAGCCATGGATCACGGAGGCCGCGGCGTGCGCTGGGTCGCTGGCGAGCGCCACGAAGCTCGACTTGCCGAACGCGGCGTCGCGATGGGTCGGGGCCTCGCGCACGAAGGGCAGGGTTTGCCAAGGCACATCGTCGAGCACGCAGGACAGCGGCGCGCGCACCTTGCGCTCGGTGAACGGGCTCGCCTCTCGCCCCGGCGCGGGCAAGGTGCTGAGCTCGTCTTCGCTCTGACCGGCCCAGCCGAGGCGCGTCACTTCGCTGCCGATCACGCAGCCGGCAGGCGCGCATTGCAGCTTCACATCGCAATCGCCGTCGGCCGCACAGAGCGTGACCGGGAAGCGCGAGAGGCTCTGCCATGTCACGCCTCCGTCCAGGGACTCCCAGGTTTTCCGCGATTGGGCCGAGACCGCAAAAGCGCGCGCGCCGACGGCCGATAGCAGCGCGCGCTCGTCCGGCGCTTTCGCGCCCGAGAGCAGCCGGCCGTGCTCGTCGGTGACGATCAGCGTGCGGCCACGGCGGTCGGCGAGGACCAGCGAAAGCGAGCCGTCTTCGGCGGCCGCGAACGAGTCGAGCCGGATCGAAGCTTGAGTTTGCTCCCAATATTGCTCTTCGTCTTCGGAGTCGGCGCGCACCAGATCGAGATCGTGGACCTCGAAGTTTTTGCCGCCATCGTGGGACACGAAGATTGAAAGCGCGCCGGTCTTGGAGCGACGCCCGACTGCGTACGCGATCCGGCCATTCAACGAGAAGGCGAGGCCGAGCGCGCTCTCCGCCAACGTGGGTGTGGCGGCGGCAAAGAGCTCGAATGGAGCGCGTGGCTGCGGGGCTGCACCTGGCCGGCGCTTGCTGCTCGGTAGGTCGTCGCTCGTCTCTCGCCGCACGAACACCCCGCCCGTGCTGCAGCCCGCGCCCGGAGAGCCGCACAACCCAGTCGCGATCAAGCTGCCGGAGGCCCCGAGCGCGAAATGAAAGCCCGCGTGGGTGCCGTAGCTCGTGAAAGGCTCGGGCTCGAAATGGCGCCCTTGATCTTCGCTCCGAAAAAACGAGATGGGGACGCTGCCCGCGTCGCTGGGGCCGTGGAGGCATGCCAGCTCTACGTACTGATCGAACGCCGCTAGTCGCGCAGCCCGGCAGCCCTTGAGCACCGGCAGAGCGCTCGCCTCCAGCGTGCCCGCGAGCGGACCTCGCACGAGCTCGTAGCCATTCGACGAACCCACAGGGGTCGCGACCTCCAAGTAGTCCGCGCCGAGAATGAGCGCGCGGCCCTCTGCCACGGCAGCGGCGTCCGGGCCGCGCGGGGGCGGATTGGCCGATAGCTCTTGGGCCGTCTCGGTTCCGAGCTCCAGGCGAGCCGGATTTTCAGCTAGATGATAGCGGCCGAACACCGCATCGACGCGCACGTGGCCCTGTCGATCGCGCGTCAGCCCATAGGCTCCGTGAGTCTTGCCCGGCAGCAGCGACCAAGTGGCGCCTTCGTCGCGCGTGAGCCAGATGGCCTCCGGAATGGCGAGCGCGAGCCCGCTGCCGTCGCTGGCCAATTCGACGTCCGCGAAGGCCACGTCTTTGGGCCCGACGCGGCTGAAGGATGCGGCGCCGTCCGTGCTGCGAGTGAGCGAGTGATTGGCGGGGATACCGACGATCGAGTGACCAGCAGCGCTCACACGCACCAGTGCTTCGAGCGGCGCGCTGGAGCGCACGAAGCGTCCGAGGGGATCACGTGCTTCGTAGCTGGTGCCGCTTTGGCCCACGAACCAGAAGCCATGGTCGGCATCCAGGACAGCAATCAAATCTTCCGGCGCCACGCTGGCGCCGGCGGTGAGCCCGTGCGTGACTGGATCGAGCAGCCAGCGCTCGCCTCGCTTGCCCGCGAGCAGCAGCCGGCCATCACTCAAGCGACGTTCGGCTTGGACCTGCGCTTGGCGGCGCGGATGATAACGAAAGGAGGCCGGGCTCTGGTAATTGACGGAGCGCTCCGCGCTCACGAGCAGAGAGTTTTTCGGCAAACTAGCCGGCTTTTGCGGTTCACTGCCGCACGAAAGGCCGAGCAGGCCGAGGCTCGCGGCGGCGCGCCAGCGTCTCACTGTCACTTGCTCTCCGCTTTGGCGGCGTGGTCGTAGTCGCTCGCGGCCTTCTCGATCAGCGCTGAATCACGCGCGGCCTTCTCAGCTTCCGCGCTGAGGGTGGCGGTGAACAGCGTCAAACCCCAGATGCCGTTGTCGCGTCGCCGAAACGGGTAGCGAGTGCCGTGCGCGGTCTCCACGGTCGCGCGCTCGCCTTGGACTTCGACCCGAGCGACGCCGGACATGTCTTTGCGCAAGCGGTTCATCCAGCCGTTCTGCTTGGCGTAGATGGCGAGCACGTCTGCGCCGTCCGGCGCGGCTGCTTGTTCGGCGTATTCTGCGGCGAGCCGCGAACGCTCGGGTTCAGGGAAGCTTTGCAGCACGCGCTCGCGCATCTTCTTGCGATAATCCCGGATGGTGTAGCAAGCGTGCTGCGCGCGCGTCTCGGTGTAGGCAAAGAAGTCTTGCGCGCGCCCGCGATTGACGGCGATCGCCACGCGCAAGTAGGCGCCCTCGGGGGTGCGGTCGCTCGGGAATGAGACATGCGCCCACACGAACGAAAGGAGCAGTGCCGAGCCCAGACCGGCGAGGACGAAGATGAGCGCGCGGCGCTTTCGCATGATTCGCGGGCCATCTTAGAACGAATCTCGCTTTCCAGCCCGTCCGGAAAGTGTTAACCGACGGGCATGTGGCACTCGGCGAAGGTCGCCGTCGTCGTTCCTTGCTTTCGTGAAGCGCGGTTGATCGGGCGTACGCTCGCTGGAATGCCTGCTTTCGTGGACCTGATCGTGGTCGTCGACGACGCCAGCGACGACGGGACCTCGGACGTCGTGCGCGCGGCTTCAGATCCTCGCGTCGAGCTGGTCGTACACGGGCAGAATCGCGGGGTCGGCGCCGCCATCGTGAGCGGATACCGCGCCGCCTTGGCCGCTGACTGCGACGTCTTGGTCGTCATGGCCGGAGACGCGCAGATGGCACCCGAGGATCTGGTCAACGTCGTCGAGCCGGTCGCGCTCGGACATGCCAGCTACGTGAAGGGCAACCGCTTCCGGCACGCACGCAAAAGTGACATGCCGCTCGCGCGCCGGGTTGCTGGCCGCCTGTTGGCGGTCGCGACGCGCCTGGCCACCGGCCTGCGCGTCGACGATTGCCAGTGCGGTTACACGGCGATTTCGCGCGCCGCCGCGCTCGGCTTACCGCTCGACGACCTGTGGCCGCGCTTTGGTTACCCCAATGATCTCTTGGGCATGCTCGCTGCGCGCGGGTTGAGCGTGGTCGAGGTCCCGGTGCGCCCGGTGTACGGCGACGAGCGCAGCGGCGTGCGCGCCTGGCACGCGCTCAGCATTTTGCTGCTGATCGCTCGGCGCTACCTGCGTGAACGCCCGGCACGCCGCGCGCTCGGCTCAGGCGCGGATCGCCCGATCGACGATTTGCTCAGCGAAGCGGAGTGAGTGCTCCAAATCGAAGCACTCGTCGAGCTCGGCGGCAGACAAGCGCGCGCTGACGTCGCTGTCGGCGCCGAGCAGGGCGCGGAATTGGCCCTCGCCTTGGAAAGCCTTCATTGCGTTGCGTTGCACGAGCACGTAGGCATCTTGTCGGCCGAGGCCTTTGCCGATCAGTGACAAAAGCACGGCTTCGCTGAAGAACAAGGAACCGCTGCGCTCGAGGTTTCGTTTCATGTGCTCGGGGTAAACCACCAGGCCCTCGACCAGCCCCGTGCAGCGTTCGAGCATGAAGCCCAGGGTGGTGGTCGCGTCCGGTGCGAGCATGCGCTCGACCGACGAGTGCGAGATGTCTCGCTCGTGCCAGAGCGCCACGTTCTCGAGCGCCGGAGTCAACGCCGAGCGCACCACGCGCGCCAGCCCGCACAGGTTCTCGCTGAGTACGGGGTTGCGTTTGTGCGGCATGGCGCTGGAGCCTTTTTGCCCTGCGGAAAAGCGTTCTTCGGCTTCGCCCACTTCACTGCGCTGCCAGTGCCGCACGTTGGTCGCGAAGCGTTCGATGCCCGCCGCGAGCAACGCCAGGGCCGAGAAGAAGCTGGCATGGCGATCGCGCGCGACGACTTGGGTCGAAACCGTTTCGGCGGCCAGCCCCAGGCTCGAAAGCGCGCGCTCTTCCAGCTCGGGCGACAAGTGCGCGTAGGTGCCGACGGCGCCCGCGATCTTGCCGACCGCGACTTCTTGACGCGCGCGCGCGAGCCGCAGACGACCGCGCTTGATTTCCGCCAAGTGACCGGCGAGCACGATGCCGAAGCTGACGGGTTCGGCACTGATGCCGTGCGAGCGACCGATTTGCGGCGTGCGCACGTGCTCTTTGGCGCGCGTGGCGAGCGCGGCGATCAGCCCGTCCGTGCGTTCGAGCAGTAAATCGGCGGCACGCGCGAGTTGGATCGCGAAGCTGGTATCGAGCACGTCGCTGGAGGTCATGCCGCGGTGCAGCCAGCGCGCGGGTTCGCCCGCGAGCTGCTCCACGTGCGTCAAGAACGCGATCACGTCGTGGCGCGTGGTGCGCTCGATCTCGTCGATCTTGCTCGGATCGAGCGTGATGTTCTTGGCCCGAATGCTGGCCGCGGTGCCTTTGGGCACGAGGCCCTCGGTCTCCATCGCCTGACAAGCGGCGAGCTCGACGTCGAGCCAAATGCCGTAGCGGGTTTTGTCGGACCAGAGCTCGGCGAATGCCTTGGGCGTGTAGCGCGGGATCATCGTTGGCGGGTGCCTAACAGAGGCTCGGCCCTGCGGCTAGCGGGCGAGGGTTGATTTTGGTTGATGGTCACGCGCCACGGCGCACAGCGGCAGAGCCTTCGGCGGCGCATTTCGGGTGTGCCTGAATCGGCGCGGACTTGAGCGCGGATTTGCACGCCGACTCGACGGAAATCGACGTCGAACCCACCTTCGCGCGCACAATTGTACTTCGTGCACGAACATCATTTGGGGGAGGTCCGGGGGGCCCGGCGGGGGTTCGTACGAGAAATTGTAGTTCGTGCACGAACAGCATTTTTTGCGAAGATCCGGTGCCCAGCGCGGCGGGGTTCGGGCTCGAACCTCGTAGAGACTCTGACCGAGAGCGGTTGAAGCCACGAGGGCAGGCGCGGCTGCTGCGACCAAACTTCGAGGCGGCGCGCGGCCCAGGGCCGCGCAGCACGGCAAGCGCGCACTTTTCAGCTTGGCCCCAATCTTCGGCGTTGTTTCGCGTCGGCCACGTTTTCAGCGCCGTCTGACGTGACCGGAACCTCAGCGCGGTCGAGGTGACCGCAACCTTCAGCCGCGGTTTGCGCGGTTTGCGCAGGCTAGCGCGGTTTGCGCTGTTTGACGTCCGCGTAGCTCTGCCCGGGCGGCTTGCCCGTGCCCACGGGCAGCGCGGTGCGACTCCAGCCCGGCAGGGTGCGGCCAAAGGCGTCCTTGCCGGCGTCGAAGCCCGCGGTCTGATCGGTGAGCCGAGAAAAGCCAGCCTGCGCCAGCATTTCGGCCGCGCGCTTGGAGCGCCCGCCGGCTTTGCACCCGATCACCAAGGCTTCGTCTTTGCCGAAGGCGCTTTGCATGACCGCCAAGAATTCGGGGTTGGGCACCAGGCCGACGGGGCCCGCGTTCAAGAGTGGCACGTTCAGCGCGCCTTCCGGGTGGCCCGCCTCGAATTCCGGTTCGCTTCGCACGTCCACGTACACGTGGCCCTGCTTCTGCAATTCGGCGGCTTCTTCGGGGGTGACGACTTTGATTTCTGCCACGTTAAATACTCGCTTGGCTCGCCCGAGCCTGCTCGCTCTTTCGAGACCTCTGTCGAGACAGCTGCAGCTCTATCACCGGGGGATACAACTGACAAATGCCCGGGGGGCGACTCGTGCTACACCGAGGAGCTCTTCGAGTAGGTCCCCCAGCGTGCAGTTTTCACCGAATTTGCCTCCTGATTCGATTCGCATCGTCCCCCTCGGCGGCTTGGGGGAGATCGGCATGAACTGCTTCGCGCTGGAGCAAGCGGGCGGCATCGTGATCGTGGATTGCGGCGCGGCGTTCGCCGACGACGACGTGGGCATCGACGTTTGGCATCCGGATTTCAGCTGGCTCTTCGAGCACCACGAGCGCTTGCGCGGGGTCTTTTTGACGCACGGGCACGAAGATCATTTGGGTGCTTTGCCGTACTTGCTGTCGGAGCTCGATCTGCCGGTCTGGGGACCCCCGCACGCGCTGGAGCTCGCCCGGCGGCGGCTTTTGGAGCACCAGTTTGCGCCGGAGGAGCTCGACCTGCGCGAGGCCCATGCCGGTCACGAGTATCAAGTCGGGCCGTTCACGATCGAACCCGTGCGCGTCGCGCATTCGATCGTCGAAGCCAGCGCGTTGCACCTGCGCACGGCCGCTGGCAGCGTCTTGCACACGGGCGACTTCAATTTCGACCCCGATCCGCCCGACGGCGAGCCGACGAACGAGGCACGCCTGCAAGAGCTCGGCGATCAGGGAATTTCCCTGCTGCTCAGCGACAGCACCAACGTGGATGTGCCGGTGCGCGCGGGCTCCGAACGCGGCGTCGGTGCCGCGCTTTCGGAGTTGATCGAGCAAGCGCCCGCGCGCGTGGTGATCGCGATGTTCGCCAGCAACATCCAGCGCTTGATTTTGCTCGGCGAAATTGCGCAGCGCAGCGGGCGCAAGCTGTGCCTGCTCGGGCGCAGCTTGGAGACTCAGGCTGCGGTCGCGCGCCAGATCGGGCGCCTGTCCTGGCCGAGCGATCTCGTGGTTTCGTCCGAGCTGGCGGCGAGCGTGCCGCGCGAACGGCTGCTGGTGCTCGCGGGTGGCACTCAAGCCGAGCGCAACTCGGCGCTGAGGCGGATGTCTTCCGGTCAGCACCCCCGGCTTTCGCTGGCCGAAGGTGACACCGTGATCTTTTCGAGCCGAATCATTCCGGGCAACGATCGCGCGGTGTTTGCGATGATGAACGACCTGCTGCGCGCGGGCATCACCGTGAAGAGTCGCTTCAGCGATCCTGCCGTGCACACCAGCGGCCATGCCGGGCGCAGCGAGCAACAGCGGATGATCGAGCTGTGCCGCCCGAATTGCTTCGTCCCGGTCCACGGCACCCTGCATCATCTGCTCCGCCACCAGGAGCTCGCACAAGAGCTGGGCGTTGCCGAGACCACGGTCGTCGAAAACGGCACGCCCGTCGTGTGTGACGGACGCAAGGTGTGGAAGGACGAGCGCGTGCCCCACGGCCGTGTCGCGATCGCGATTGGGGGCGAACAGCTGTCGAGTCAGACGCACCAGCGGCGCCTCGAGCTCGGCCGCTGTGGGGTCGCCTTCATTTGCCTGGCGATCAACCGCTCCGATCAGTTGGCCGGGCCGCCTTCGGTGCGTACGCGCGGCGTCCCCCTGGTCGACGGCGACGAGCAGGCGCTGCGCGCGGTGGCCAAAGAAATCGCCCGCGCGGTCGAAACCTTCCGCGGCGGGCGCGGCCTCGGCTTGGCTGAATTCGTGCGGCGCGCCGCGCGGCGCAAGCTCGAAGATCTGTCGGGCACGCGCCCGATCGTCGAAGTCGAGACGCTCGAGCTCGACCACTGAGCGAAAGTTTCGCCTCCCGAGTCAGCGCCCGAAGGCCGCGGCGAGCGCGCGGTACCAGGCTTTCGCATCAGGATGCTGCGCGATGTCGCGCTGCGTGACCAGGTTGCTGAGCACCGAGTCGCGCTCGCGCTGGCTGGCGCCGGTGTCCGCGAACAACTTCTCGACGTCGCGCTTGAATTGCTGGACGCGGGCAGGGTCCGGATCGGGCGCGCCGCCTTTGATCGCTCGTGCCATGTCGCCCAGCAGCTCGAGCTCGATCACGCTGATTTTGGCCCAGAAATCGCCGTCGTCCGCGGGGGGATGAGCTCGACGGAGTGCTTCCTGCAGGGCGTTCGCGTCGACCGTGCCATCGCTGGCAAAACCCAGCTGCAGCGCGACCGATGCCGGATAGAAGCCGAGATCGAGCTCGCTCGCCTTGCGGTAAGCTTCGGCAGATTCGGCCAAGAAGTTGCGCCCGCCCAGGCCGAGCTTCGCGAAGCGGCGCAGCGTGGAGCCTTTGAGTGACCAGCGTTCTCCGTTCGGGCTCAGCGCGAGCAAGACGTCGAGGCGCTCCAAAGAGCTCTTCAATAGCGCTTCGCTGATCTGCTGGTCCTCCGGCAGCTTGGGCTGCTCGAGCAGCTTCACCGCATAGCGCGCCTCGAAGTTGGCTAGGCGCTCGATCGCGAGCAAGTCCGCGTTCGACGCGCGCGCAGCTCGCTTCAGGTAGTCGATGGCTTCAGGGTAGCGCCCGAGCTCGCCGTACAGCATGCCGAAGGCGGCGCTCACCAGACCGTCGGCGAGCCAGGCCTTGGTGGCCCCGCGTTCGAGCTCGCTCTCGATGGCGGCCAGCTGCTCGAGCAGCGCGCTGTTGTCGCTGCCCGCGCTGTTGCGCACGTCTTCCACCAGATCGCACAGGTACTCCGCGACTTCGTGCGGGGCCACCCAGCGTGCGCGGCTCGAGCTCTGCGCCGGCCGGCTCATGCGCTGCGGGTCGGGCAGCACGAACCCGGGCGCTCCGTAAACTTGATACGCGCCCCACGTCACGTCCGCGCCGTTGGTTTCGCGACGCGCGCGCTCGCGGGAGGCCCGCACGGCGCTCATCAGCCCCTGGCCGCTGAGCAACTCTTCGTAAAAGACGCGCGCGAAACCGAGCGCCGCGTTGTCTCCCACTGCCCAACCCGCGACCACGACCACGCTCACGCCGATGCGAATCAGCTCTTTGGCCAGGTTCGCTGACCAGGCGCCGGGCTGCCGCAGGCGAATGCGGCCGAGGTGGCAGCAGTTCAAAAACACGATTGCCGGCGTCTCCGGCATGTTTTCGAACTCCGCCGCCGTCAGTAGCCGGCCATTTTCGAGCACCACGCCGGAGCGCCTTGGATTCGTTGGGTCGAACGTCCCGTGCGCGGCGATGTGCACGATCTGATACGGCTGCTCCATCAGAGCTTCGAAGCATTCATCGGCGCTCGGTCGCTTGGACATCGGCCGCACCGCGTAACCGGCGCCGCGCAGCAGCTCACTGACGGCCGCAGCCTCGGCGCTCGCTCCCGGGAGCTCGGGTACGACGCCGTCGGGCTCGCCGATCACGAGCGCGCTGCGGCGCGCGCTCGGCTGTGGGCGGCGCGGATTGTCGATGCGCAGGCTGCGCAGCACGCCTTGCTGCACCAGCCCGTCCGTGTCGCCCTGCCGCGTGGACATCAGCTCCCACGGCACTTGCGCCGTGAAATCATCGAGCTCGAGCACCAGATCGGCAACTTCGCGTGCCTCACGCTGCAGCTCGAACGGCACCAAATATTGAAACAGCGTTTCGGCGGCTCGGCGGTCGCCGTGCGGTGCTCGCTCGAGTGACGCGACGATGTGTGGCCACTGAATTTCACGCGGGGCGACGTTCGTGCGAGCCAGCTGCGTCAACGTCACGTACTCGAGCCGTTGCGGAAACTGACGCAGCCCCTCTTTCGTTTCTGTATCGAGCGCGCGGATGGCCACGCGATTGTAGTAGCCGACGTGAGAAGGCGGCCGGCTGCGGCGGAAGGTCTTGGTTTGTCGCAGCAAGGGCTCGACGTCGAGGCTCGAGCTCTGAGCGGCGAGGCGGAGCAGCGCGCGCAGCGCCTCGCCCGCGAGATCGCGGTAAATCTCGATCAGCTCGAGTCGCACGAAGCTGACTGGTCGCGTCGGATCGGCGCGCAAGCGCCCATTGGCCTCGCGCAGCGCGCCGACCAACGCTGACACCGAGTCATCGATGCTGAGCGCGCCCCAGGAACCGATCAGCACGCTGGTCAAGCTCAGCGTGAGCGGCTCGTTCGCGGTGTGGGCCGCAAACGCATCGGCAGCATAACGCAGCAAGCCTTGCACCAGTGTCGTGCACAAGCGCGTTCGCGTGAGCATGCCCATGTCGCCCAGGCCGACCACGATCACGCCTTGTCCAATCTGCGAACCCGTGGCGTACGCGCGCATCGTACTCAGTCGACCGGGATAGATCCCCAGCGCGTGATCGCGCGCGAGCTTTCCGCCCAGCCGACGATCCAGCACTGCCTCGGCGCTCGCGATCGGGTCGCCATCGTAATGGCCCACCACGATCGGGAACAGCGCGTCGTGCAGGTGACCATTCGTGACCGACACCTGGAGCGCGGCTGGGGCTTCGGTCTGGTCGCTCGTTTCGCCGCCCAGCGCCAAGGCCGCCAGCTCGTCTTCGGAGGGGAAGTGCGTGAGCTCGGCGTCGCGCGGATCATCGACGCTGACAACGGCCGGCGCCGGCTGCGTGCCATCGCGCAGCGCGACGGAGCGCACGTCCGGCGCCGTGCCCAGGCGCGCAGTCTGTCCGCTGCGCAGTAGATCGAAGTAGCCCGCGAAAGCCGGCTCGTGGCGCGGCAGATTGCCGTGCTCGGCTGCGGTGTAGTACGTGCGCACGTTCGGGATGAGACCGAGCGCCCAGGGCACGGTGCCGTCGCCGAGCGGGGCTTTGTCGAAGCTCGCGTCGTCGCGGGTGAAGCGCGCCGCGATCGGCGTCGATGGCGCAAAACCAGCCACGTACACCATGTGCTTTTTTTCCGACTCCGGGATGGCGTCGAGTTGTTCGCGCACCAAACGCGCGGCCAACAGCAGTTCTACGCTCGGCTTATCGGCGTTTTGATTCCACGCCGCTGGCTCGAACAAGTCGATGCCCGGGCTCTGCGGCACGCCCAGACTGCGCGGCAGCATTTCGATCAACCCCGGGAAGTCACGGATGACCTGCGCGACTTGCGCGAGCGACGACGCCTGATCGACGATGCGCAGCGCCTGCACCAGTCCGAGCTTCTTCGTGAAAGCTTGCGCAGGCACGAACGAGCCGAAATTGGGCGTGCCGAGCATGATCAAGCGGCCGCCGCGCGCGGTCAGATTATCCCAGGTCGGCCGGTGCCAAGGAATGAGGCCACGCGAGACGAGCCCGCCCATGGAGTGGGCCAAGAGGTGGACCGGCTTGCTGCTCCGCTGCAACAGCTCGTCGATTCGCTCGGCCAGCTTTCCGGACGTCTCTTTGATCGAGTTTCGCCAGTCGTAGCCAAAGAGCACGACGTTGTAGCGCTGCTTGATCAGCTCCCGCGAAAGCTTCTCGTAATACGCTTCGATCAACCCGCGCGGTTCGATGGCGTTGTTCGGTGTGTGAATCAGCTGCTGAATGCCACCGTGCACCAGCGCCTTCAGGCCGATCCAGATCACGCCACTCGCGCCGACCGAGGCGAGACGGGTGCCCATGATGCCGGGCAAAAACACGACCGTGGGCAACTCTGGGTCGAGCTTCAGGTTGCCGATGTCCGCAGCCGCCAACAGATCGAGGCCGAACAGACGCGATGGGATCGCCTCACTGCCGCGCTCGAGCGGCTCGAAGCCGGTGTCGGCTCCGGTCGTCAAGAAGCCGAGCGCACGCTTTCGGACCTCGGGGCTTCGGAAATACGAGAAATGATCGGCGTTCGCTCCTTGCAGCAAGAACTGCAAGCCCCGCGAGCGCACAGCGCCGCGCGTCATCGACGCGGTGTCGACCACGAAGTCGTTCTTGCGTTGGCGAAAGAAGTAATCGACGAACACTTGGGCCAAAACGCGATACCAAGGCCCGCCCGAGACGTCGCCGCTGACCACCGCCAGCTGCTCGGGCACCTCGGGCGCGACCACCGGCTCGCTCGCGTTCAAGAAACGCACGAATGGGCTGTCCGGCATCATCGCCTCGAGGCCCGGACAGGCGGCGGCGTTGGTGCGCGCCGAAACCACCTGCACGGCAATGGCTTTCACGAAGTCGAACCAACCCGAACCGGCGTCTGCAACCTTGCCGATCAACGTCAGCATCACGTTCAAGAACTGGTCGAGCCGCTTGCCGGCCAGCTGGGTGCCCGCGGCCGGCGCCGCCACGCGCACGAAGCGCTCGACCGACAGCCGCCGTGCCGAACCGGTGAACAGCTCCCGGCCGAGCGCCTTGAGATCCTCGCGCACGCCCCGGTAGCGTTCGCCGACGAAGCCCTGCTCGATGTCGTCGTCGGTCCAAGCCTCTCGGCACAGCAGATCACCCACCAGGCCGCCGCGCGAGTGACTGATCAGGTGCAATCGCGCTTGGCTCGGCAACGCGCGAGCCAACTCGAGCGCGTTGTGCACGGGGCTTTCGCTCACGGTCCGGTGTTCGAGTGCCAGCACGGCTCCCGGCGCGTAGCTGCCGTAGAGCGGCTTCCACTCGTCAGACGCGAACAGCGCCCCGAACGCCGCGCTGCTGGTGCTGAAAGTGCCGTGAATCAGCACGAGATATGGACCGGCGGCTGTCAGACTCTCTGGCGTGACGCGCTCGCCGCGCTTGCCGTCGATAGCGAGCGTGTAGAGCCCCGGCGCATCGATCAACTTGGCTTCGATGGCCCGCACGGCCGGCGGCATCACGAAGTCCGCGGCCACGCCAACCGCCTGATCGACGATCCCGCGTACGGCCTGATCGACCGCCCCGCGCATGACCGGCTCGACCGCAAAATGCTGCACGCTCTCGAGCGCGAGCTCGGACTCACCGCGCGCCGTGTCGCGCAGCGCGCGTCGCCGCGGAATCACGATCTCGCCCGAATCGCTGCGCGTCGTCGCTCCGAACTGAGTCGGCAGGTCGCCGACGCGTACCAGCTCGATGATGCCAGTCGCCCACTGCAGCTGAACGACGTCGTCTTCGTCTGCCTCGGTGAGCACGCCCTCGTCACTGCCCGCGCTGCGGTTCTCACGGCGCAGCTCCGTGTGCGCCTGCAGCGCGGCGCGCTCGACGTCCGCGACGCGCGCGACCCCAGTGCGAACTGGAGACAGCGGTACCGTTCCTGGCAAACGAAGTCGGACCTTGGCCATGTGACCAGGCACGCTAGTAGATTCCGAGAAGCTCTAGGCGATAGTCATTTGTTTGCCGCCGCCGTCGCCAAAATCTCGCTCGATCCTTGGCGGGCTCGGTCCACGGTCCTAGGCTGAGGCTTGCGATGGTGCGAACCAAATCCGCGACTTTGCCCGCCGTCTTTTTGGCTGCAGTCGTGCGCGTCGCCGAACAGCGAGGGGTTTCGAGCTCGGTCGTCTTGGCCGGGGCCGGGGTTTCCGCGAGCGTCCTCGAGACGCCGCAAGAGCCGATCTCGCTCGAAGCCGTTTTCGGCGGTTGGGCGGCCGCCATGCGCGCCCTGCGAGACGATGGCCTGCCCGTGCAGGTCGCGCGCACGTTTTCGATCGAGCACTATTCCGTGCTCGGCTTTGCGGTGATGACGGCCGCTACGGGACGCGAAGCGCTGGCACGCGTGGTGCGCTTCGCGGAGCTGATCACCAATCACGGCGGGCGCTGGCAAATGCAGGAGACGGCGCAGGCGCTTCATGTGCGCTGGCTCCGGGCGGGGGAGCGCACGCTCGGTCACCGCGCTGCCAACGAGTCGGTGCTCGCTGAGTTCTTGCACGTGGCACGCCAGGTCCTGAGTGCGGATCTGAACGCGCTTTCGGTGTCGTTTGAGCACGCAGCGCCGCCGGATCCGCGCGCGCACACGGAGCACTTCGGTGTCAGCCCGCGCTGGCAAGCCGAGGCCGACGAGTTGGTGCTGCCGAAGACGATTTTGAGTGCCGTGCCGAGCTTTGCGAATCCCGCGCTCTCTCGGCACTTCGAGGACTTGGCTCAGCGCCTGTTACAGGCGAGCTCAGAGCCGAGCCTCGCTGAGAACACCGCCCGCGCTCGGCGCGCGATCAGCGAGGCCCTGCCAAACGGCGAGCCGGCGAGCGGCGCGATCGCCAAGGTGCTGGGGATGAGCGAACGCTCGCTGCGCCGCGCGCTGGCGAACGAGGGCGCGTCCTTTAGCGCGCTGGTCGAAGCGGTGCGCAAAGAGCGAGCTTCGGTCTTGCTCTCGGATCGGCGCGCGTCGCTCGCGGAGGTCGCGTTCTCGCTCGGCTTCTCCGAGCTGTCGGCGTTCAGCCGGGCCTACAAGCGCTGGCACGGTCGTGCTCCGAGTGAAGTGCGCCGCGAAGCGCAGTTGTCGGCGGCCCGCTGATTGCCGGGAATGCTGCCGCGGCGCGGGTTGCGCTGCCGGGTCGCGAGCGCCCACCCATTCAAAATGAATAGCCCAGGTTCACGTTGGCGAAGAAGCCGAAGTCGTGGGCCTGGTGCTCGTAACTCGAACCATCGCAACGCAGGAGCAGCACTCGATCGTGATCGAGCGTGGAGGCGACGTTGGGCCAGAAGCGCAGGTTGGGCTGCAGGAACAAGCCTTTGCTCAGATAGATCGAGTAAAATGCAGCGGGACCAATGCTGAAGGTCGTGTAGCTCACGGCGCTCGCGCCTTCGCTCGCGCGGACTTCGTAGTGGTGCGCTTTGAATTCGAGCAAAAGATGGAAGTTTTCCGTGATGCGATAGCCGAGGCCGAAGCCCGTGGTCCATGGCACGCGCACCAGTGTTTTCGCGTCGCGCTCCGCCGAGCTCAGGGCGAAGCCGCCGACTTGGTTCAAGTCCAGCCCCTGGCCGTGCGAGAGCTCGAACGCGAGGCGCCCGGTCTTGTATTCGACAGCCAGATTGCCTCCGCGGAACAAGAGCCATTGCGAGAGGCCCGCCATCACGCTGAACTTCCGTTCGAGCCCTCGGCTCGGCTGCGCTGACTCGTCCGCAACTTCGGCCCGCGCGGGAGCCGCCAGGGTGGAAGTCAGCGCCAGTGCCCACAGTGTCGCGGAGCGTTTCCCAATTGCCATTGCATGCGCCTCGTCGCTTGAAGACCTGCGAGCAGCATGCGGTTCGTGCGCGATTTTGCCTCGACCGCGCCGGCCAATGGTTTGACCGACGCGGCCAAAAGCGGTTCCCATCGAGCATCCACGCGGCGACGAGCGATCGCGCGGGGCCTGCTTGATTTGGGCTAATTTGATTTCCAACGACCATTGGCGTCGGTTGCGCTGGAGGTTACGCGCTGGAGCTCGCCCTCGCGCTCGACTGCTGCGGAGCACGAGCTCGTTGGCTCTGCCCCCAAACCCTCTCACCGGTTGAATTCAGGAGTCAGCAACTGGCATCGGGAGGTCCAACGCCGATTGCTGGACGGGGCGGTGGTGGCACGGCGGGACAAGGTCGCACCGGGCCAACGCTTCGGTTAGCGAAGGCGATGGAAGCGGAGCTGCTGCTCGCACCAGGCAGGCCTACGGCTACTCGCGTCGGCGGAGATGAGGCCGCTTGGCTCCAACCGCTATTTATCGGCTGAAGACGCAGGAGAAGCTGCTGCTGGAACGCTGCAGCGGCGAACGGTCCTCGCCGCATCACCGCCGAGCGGGCGCCTCAGTCAACCGAATCAGTCCTCCTTTTCGCCATCCAATCCTCAGCAACCACGTCTTCGCCGCTGCGACGCACGGCGGACCAGTGCTGCGGAATGTTTGCGGCAGCGCGCTGGCAAAGCCATCGAACGAGCCCGCTGACGAGAGCGGATCGAGCGCAGTATTCCCCGCATGTTTCTTGTGGTTCTGCAGCACGTACACCAGCGCGTTTCGCACTTGCCGAGGACCCTCCAGATCACGACCGTGCCAGCGATCCGTCCAGAAGCGGCCGCGCCTCTGAAGCACAGCATTCACTCGGCGCGCGATGCGCACCATCAGGCCACGCACGCCCGACGAAAGTGTCGACTTGTCGTCGGCTTCGACAATTAAATGAATGTGATTGTCCTGCACGGAATAGTGCACGATGCGAAACCAATCTCGGTTGCTGTCGCGCGTTCCAACAAGCACGACGCGCGCCACGCGCTGAGCGCGTAGCGAGCGGAAGCCTGCCCTCAGCGTGACATGTACTGGATGCGCCTTGCGATGAACCGGTCGCGCGCGATGCGGTGTGTGGCGCAGGTGTGCAGCCTTCGGCTTACGGCCAGCGCCCAGGCGCGCGCCTCCGCGTTGCTTCGGCTCTTGGAACGAAAGGTCCAATTGAGTTGCTCGCATCGGCACCCCGCACTCGATAATTCATAGCGCCAATCGATGGATGCGCAACTGCGAACAGAAGCAAATTCACGGTTCCTTACTCCAGCAGGTGCGGTTCGCGGACTCTTTGAATTGGGCTAATTTTGTTCTCAGCAACAGTTGGCTTGCGCCCGCGGGTGTCGAGGCGTTTGGGTGCCGGTTTGAGAGATGGCCAGTCCTTGAGATGGCCAGTCTTTGAGTGATGTCGGCGAGCGGTTCACACGTTCGGTGTTGGAACGCCGCGACGGCGTTTCATCGCACTCTGGCCGCTATCGCGCGCGGCGTAGGCTGGGGCCCTGGGGGCCATCTTCGATGGCAAACCCGCGCTCGAGTAGCTCGGCGCGCAGCTGGTCCGCCTTGATGAAATCGCGTTCGGCGCGCGCGCGTTGTCGGTCTTCGAGTAGTTTCAGTGCCTGCTCGTCCCCGTGTACGGCGCGGGCGCTCTTCCAGCTGAGCCCGAGCACCGCGCCGAGCTCGGCGATGAGCTGCGCCCGAGCGCCTGGCGGAAGGCTCGAGTCGGCCAGAATGCACCACAGGACCGCCAGCGCTCGCGGCGCGTCCAGGTCGTCATACAGCGCAGCGAAGAACTGCCGTCGCCATTCGTCGTCGGCGGGCGTGGTCGAGGCGTTCGACTCTTGCAAGTGTCGTTCGACGAAGTGACTCATACGCTGATGGCCGGTTTCGGCGGCGCGCAGCGCTTCGAGACTGAGATCGAGCGGCGAGCGGTAGTGAGCCGTAGTGAGGTAGTAGCGAAATGCCGTTGCGCTCACGCCGAGCGCGCTCAAATCGTCGAGGTTGGGCGCGAGCCCCGCGGACTTTGCGAGCTTCACGCCTTCCATCGTGAGCCAAGCGCCGTGCATCCAGTACTTCACCCAGGGCCGCACGGCGAGCGCGTGCTCCGCCTGCACGATCTCGTTGCTGTGGTGCACCGCGATGTGATCGACACCGCCCGTGTGGATCTCGAATTGATCACCCAAGTACTTGCTGGCCATCGCACTGCACTCGATGTGCCAGCCGGGAAAGCCCCTTCCCCAAGGGCTCGGCCACTCCAGCTGCCTGCGCGGTCCTTCGTCACTGGAGAACTTCCAGAGCGCAAAGTCGGACGGATGGCGTTTGTGAGCCTGGTCGACTCCGATGCGGCTGTGCTCGAGGCTGGCTCGTAAGCCAGACAGCTCGCCATAGTGCGGCGCACGGCTCGTGTCGAAATACACGCCGTCCGCACTGCGATAGCAGAACCCCCCCGCTTCCAGGCGCTCGATCATCGCGATCTGCTCCGGAATGTGCGCGCTGGCTTTGGCCCACACGTCGGGTGCGGCCACACCGAGGCGCTGCAGGTCCGCCTTGAACAAGGCGGTGTAGTGTTCCGTGATCTCCAGTGCAGAGGTATTGGCTCGCGCGGCCGCGAGCTCCACTTTGTCGCCACCTTCATCTGCGTCCGAGGTCAGATGGCCGACGTCCGTGATGTTGATCACGTGTTTGACCGCGTAGCCCGCCGAGACCAGCGTACGGCGGAGCAAATCCGCGAACACGTACGGCCGCATGTTGCCCAGGTGCTGCCGGGCATACACGGTCGGGCCGCAGCTATAGATGCCGACTGGTCGAGCGCCAAGCTTCGCGAAGGTTCGAACGGAACGTGAGAGTGAATCGTACAGTTTGAGGTCGACCATCGTTTCTCCTCGGTGATCTAGAAAAAAGCACGTGATTCGGCCTTCCCAGCGAAGGCCCGGGCGGCCGAAGCAAGGATCCGCGGCTAGCGCAGCCGAGGGCCTAGGCCGCTCGAAGCATCGAGCGACAACAGCCGCAAGCGCTCGCTCGAAGCGAGGCGACTGCGGGAACACTCGATGCAGAAATGCGCAGCATGTCGCAATCAGGTTCTCATGGCTGCTCGAGCTCGTCAAACGACGTTCAGGTGGCTCGATCAGTGCAAATCGAACAGTGCCAATCGAAGGCTCATTCATTCGACGATAAGAAACGTCCGGGCGCGTTGAGAACGACGGATCGGCTCCGCGAAACGCAGCCGTGAACGCGCGCTGTCGTGAGACACGAGCGCGGGTGAGCCGTATTTACCGGGATCTCCGGCCGCGCGGCCATCTGGTCCCATCAGGAATTCATCTCTTGTGCTGTGAATCGGGAGCCCGCGCCCGACTCGCATCCCGACGCGCCCAATGCGACAGCGTGATTGCTTTGGCTGAGAAACTCCGCTAACGAGGGGAACATCGGAGAGCTTCACGCAATGCTTTTTGGGCGTGCGAATTTGTTTGGTTGCGCGGTTGGCTTGGCGAGTGCATTTGCACTCTGCGGCAGCGCGAACGCAGCGGAAACGGGCCAGGTCGCGCCGCCGGCTCCCGCACCCGCTGCCAGCACTTCCCAAGGGCCCAAATCGGTCGAAGAAGTGGGGAAGGAGCGCGGGTTTCTCTTTTATCCCGCGCCGGCTCCGGCAGGAAAGTTCCGCTTCGGACTCGGGGCGACCTACGACGCAGTCGACCCCGCGGTCATGTACGGCATGACCATTCGCTTTCCGCAGCTCGCGCTGGACTTTCAGGATTCGCTCGGCAAGGGCTTCCTGTTCAAAGCCCACATCAACACGATGCTCATCACCACCGAGGTCTTGCTGGGCGTCGGTTACAATTGGCGCGGCGCGGGGCCTTGGTCTTGGGGCGCGGCCATCAATGCCGGCCTTTTCAACGGCAAGCTGAATGCCGGCGGTTTCGATGCCTTGGTCATCGGCGCGGAATATCGGCCCGAATTGACCATCGGTTACGATCTCGGGCAGGTCGCGCTTTCTCTGCGCGGTTCGCTGATCCTGATCGGCCCCGAGCAGGCCAAAGTGGGCGATCTCTGGGGCGGCTACGACAACGCCAGCCTGTTCACGGGTCACAGCGAAATCCTGTACGTGGAGAACACGACCCGCAGCGGCTCGGTCTGGTATTTTGGCGCGGGCGCCATGACCACCCGTGCTCACTACGCGTTCTGGGTCTTGTTTCCGGATTCGCCAGGCCTTTACACCTACCCTCGCGTCGTGGCGGGCTATGAATACTAAGATTTGGGCTCTCGCATTGGCGATCTGCGCGCCATTCCTGCTCGCCGACTGCGAAGAGGCGCTGGAAGTGTCGATTCCCGGCTTTCCCGACGGTGGGCTCTTGCGCACCGGCACTGCCCTCAAGCGCGAGCAACTGTACAGCTTCGAGGGCTTCTTCAACGTCAACAAGGGCAGCGAGCTGCTCGGCGATACCGCCTCGATTCGCACCAGCCCCGGCACGGTGTCCGTGCTCACCAACAAGAATGCCGGGTTCTCCGTGCTCGGCGCAGCTTGTCTGACGGATCAGTCGGTGCCGCGCGTGGTCGTGGAAGGCTATTGGCAATATCCGACCCGCTCGGATGCTGGTTTGGTGCGCCTGTACGTCGATCCGCCGGAGGTCGCGCAGGCGTTCTGCAACGGCGAATCACCGACACCGACCACGAGTTTCGACCTGACCGGCACGTACGGTGACGGCAACGACATCCCCACCAAGCCGCTCGCTCTGCGCTGGTCGAGGGAGCTGAAGCCGTGGCGGCATCGCTTCGAGACGGTCGCCCATCACGGCGCGTGTGAGGCGACCGATCACTGCGGCGTGAGCCCGAACAGCCTCGAATCGATCCGGCTCGCCGAGCGAACGGGCTCGAACGCCGCCGAAGTGGACGTTCGAGTCACGCGCGACGGCATTCCGATCCTGTTTCATGATCCGAGCTTCTCGGCCTCGCTGGTGCGCGGTTTGTTCTGCAACGGCTCCGTCCATGATCTCTCGTTCGCCGAGCTGCGCGGCAGCTGCTTGATGCGCTACGGCGAACAGATCCCGACTTTGGAAGCAGCGCTCGACATGATGGTCAACGAGACCGAGCTCGAGGGCGTCTATCTGGACGAGAAAACTCCGGAAGGCGTGCTGGAGTCCGCCCGCCTCGTCGCGAAGCTGAACAAGGATCTGGCCGAGCGCACCGATGGTCGCAAATTCAAGGCCCTGATCGGCATCCCCACGGAAGAGGTGCTCGACGCCTGGCGCTCTGCGAAGACCCAGTTGACGTCAGAGGGCATCGACATCCCCGAGTGTCTCATCGAGTACGATCCTGACCTGGTCATCTCGGAAGGGTGCTGGGGCTGGGGGCCGACCTGGACCGAAGGTCCGCAGCCCGAGAACGTGCAAAAGGTCCGGGACGCCGACAAATACACGATCTTTTGGACCATCAACGAGAGTGAGTTCATCGAGGGCTTCTTGACCACGTCGAAACCGGACGGGATCATCACGGCACGCGCCGCGCTGCTCTTTCATACTTATCAGCTCATCGGCACGCCGCCGCCCGAGCACACCGGAGGGCAGCCGTGAAGCTCGCTGCCTACCTGTTCGTGCCAGCGGTTTGCTTGGGTGCGCTGCCCGCTCTCGCCCAGAACACGCCGGCGCCCGCCAAACCTGCACCCGCCGCGAAGCCCGCGCCCAACGCGCCTGCACCCGCCGCGAAGCCCGCAGCCGAAGCCAAGCCCGCAACGCCCGCACCGGCGACTGCCACGGCTACAGCCGCAGGCAGCGCACCGACCCCCAGCGCGGCTGCCACGGCGGCGCCCGCCGCCGAAGCCTCCGCGACCGCGGCGCCCGCAGCAACTGAACCTGCGGCCCCAGCGGCGGCCGAGCCCCCTCCGGTTGTGCCTGCTCCGGCAGCGCCCGCAGCAGCGCCGCCGCCGGCCAAGGCCGAGCCAGCCCCCGCACCAGCCGCACCTGCAGCCGCGCCCGAACCCGCATCGCTCGAGCTGTTCGCCATGGTCGCGCCCACCGTGGTCCACGGCGAACCCGCCAACCCGCAGTTGACGAATTCCTTTCGGCGCGTCGGTATCTACGGTGAGGGTGGCGTCGCGTATCGCTCCAAGTACTTCTTGGATCCGTTCATCTCGGTCGGCTACGGCACGCTCGCTTCGGGAAAGACGGAGATCCCGGACGCGAACTACGGCGGTATGGACCACCCCGGTGGCACCCTGAACCAACATCTCGGGATCTGGGTGATCTCGCCGGGCGTCACGTCCGACATCTGGCGCTTCCGCTTGCGCCTGGGCATCGGTGTCGCTGTCGTCGTGGAGAGCAATCGCTTTCAAGGCGAAAAGAACAGCGCGACCCAATTCCCGCTCGTGGTGCAGGCGGGTCTTGGTTACAACTTCTACCAGGTGCCTCGCTTTCGGCTGGAAGCCGAGCTGCGCGCCGTTCGAGCCGCCGGCGCCGATGTGATGTTCTGGGCGCTGGGCGTCACCGCGCGTGGCGACGCGCTTACATTCTGATACGCGGGCGCGCGGCGCATCATCGTCGCCGGCGGCGTAACAAACGGCGACCGCGTTTCGAGCGCGACCCAAATGCAACAGCGAACCTTCTCTCGACGGGCCCTGCTGCTGAGCGCGCTCGTCGCGTTTCCGGCGTGTCGGCGCACTGGACTCAGGGAGGAAGTGCTGCGCGCTCTGGTCGAGCAGGTACTCGTGGCAAACACGGCTGCCGTGGCGCAAAGCAGCGGCCAGCTCGAGGACGCGATCGCGCGCCTCACTGACGCGCCCGCGATCTCCGCGTTACACGTGGTTCGAGACCAATGGCAGCGCGCGCTGCTCGGCTGGAAACGAGCGGAAGTGTTTCGCTTTGGCCCCATTGCCGAGAACAACGCCGCACTCCGGACGCTGTTTTGGCCGGTGCGAACCGCGGCGCTCGAGGAGCTCTTACAAGGCTCGGCAGCGATCGACGAGGCGAGCATCGAGGCCATGGGTGTCGACCGCCGCGGACTGTTCGCCCTGGAATATTTGCTCTATTCCGCAGAGACGGACGAGCGAGTTGTCGCCGCGTTTGCGGCGGGGACGCGGCGCGCGGCGTTGGCGCGCGCGCTCGCCGGGAACGTCGCGCTTCACGCGCAGAGGGCGGCGGGTTCGCTCGGCAACGGCAAGAAGCGCGGGGAAGAGTTGGCTAGGGGTGGCCAGGAGAGCGTGGGGCGGGTGGTTCTATCCTTGATCGACCGCGTCGAAAATGTGTCGGCAGGTCGCTTGGCTCGGGTTTCGGAGCTCGCCAAGAGCGGCCGCCTGGTAGCAGCGGAGCTCGAGGGGGGCAGGAGCGGAACTTCGCAACAGATCGCGCTCACTTACCTGCGCGCGACCGAGCAGCTCTATCTCGGGGTGGATCGTGGCCTCGCCACACTCGTTGCCGCACGCTCGTCCACCGTCGACCAATCGCTGCGGAAGGCATTTCGCGAGGCGATCGCGGCCGTCGAAACCGTGAATTTGCCGCTCGAAACCGCGGTCGTCGCCGAGGCGGCCAAGCTGGATTCAGCTACCAGTGTCGTGAAGAAGCTGGAACGCGTATTGAAGACCGAACTCTCGAGCACGCTCGGGCTGGCTTTGACTTTGTCGTCACTCGACGACGACTGAAGTGCGAGGCGAGCGAGACGACCGCGCATACGCGGTCGAACCTGGACTGGCCTGCTGCCAGGCGGCTACGATGCGGCGCAGATTGGAGGGAGTCTGCGATGAGTGATGGATCCTTGGATGCCGAACGTCGTCGTCTCGAAGAAGCGAAGATCGGGGCCAAGAGCTGGCGCAAGTGGGGCCCGTACCTCAGCGAGCGACAGTGGGGCACCGTGCGCGAAGACTATAGTGAGGACGGCAACGCCTGGGACTACTTCAGTCACGACCAGGCTCGCTCACGCGCGTACCGTTGGGGTGAAGACGGCATTGCGGGCTTTTCCGACGACAAGCAGCGCCTGTGCTTCTGTTTGGGCCTCTGGAACGGCAAAGATCCGATCCTCAAAGAGCGCTTGTTCGGCCTCACCAACAACGAGGGCAACCACGGCGAGGACGTGAAGGAGTTGTATTTCTACCTCGACAGTACGCCGACGCATTCCTACATGCGTTACCTGTACAAGTATCCGCAAGCGGCCTACCCGTACGATCACATCGTGGCCGAGAATCGTCGGCGCTCGCGCAGCGAAGCCGAGTACGAGCTGCTCGACACCGGCGTTTTCGATGACGACCGCTACTTCGACGTGTTCGTCGAATACGCGAAGAAGGCGCCGCACGATGTGTTGATCCAGATCACCGTCTGCAATCGCGGGCCGGATTCGGCCGAGCTCCATCTGCTGCCGCAGTGCTGGTTCCGCAACACCTGGTCCGTGCCCTCGCGCGCGCCGCGACCCAGGCTGCAACGCATTGCCTCGAACGAGCTCGCGGGGATCGTCGCCGAGCACGCGGATCTCGGGACACACGTGCTCTTGAGCGAGCGCAACGTGCCCATGCTCTTCACCGAGAACGAAAGCAACCTCGAGCGCTTGTTCGGGAAACCGAACCCGACGCCGTTCGTCAAAGACGCCTTCGACGATTATCTGGTACACGGCCGAGTGGAAGCCGTGAACCCGCAGCAACACGGCACCAAGGCTGCGTTTCATCATCGCCTGCTCGTCCCCGGTCGAGGCGAGACCAAGGTATCGCTGCGCTTGCTCCGGCTCGACGAGCCAGTGCCGAACGAATCATTTCCGAACTGGATCGTGCGGGCACTAGAAAGCGAAGAATCCGAATCCCCGGCTGCCGCGCGCGACGCCGTGCCCTTCGGCCGAGAGTACGCACAGACCTTCGCTTTGCGAAAACAGGAAGCAGACCAGTTCTTCGCGACGCTCATGCCGGCGACAGCCACGGCCGACGAGCAGAACGTGATCCGGCAATCGCTCGCCGGCATGCTCTGGTCGAAGCAGTACTACTACTTCGACTTGGGGAGCTGGCTCGAAGAGCACGGGCACGCGCCCTACCACGGCAAATCCCGACCGGGTCAGCGCAACGCTACCTGGGCTCACATGGTGAACGATGACGTGATCTCCATGCCCGACAAATGGGAGTACCCCTGGTATGCGGCCTGGGATTTGGCGTTTCATACCGTGGCGCTCAACACGGTGGATCCGGACTTCGCCAAGCAACAGCTCCTGCTCATGCTGCAGTCGGGCTACTTGCACCCGAACGGGCAGGTGCCCGCGTACGAGTGGAACTTCGGCGACGTGAACCCGCCCGTGCAATGCTTTGCCGCGCTCTACACGTACCGCTCCGATAAGCTCAAGACCGGGCGCGGGGACATCGAGTTCTTGAAGCGTGTCTTTCAGCAGCTCTCGTTCAACTTCTCCTGGTGGGCGAACCGCAAGGATCCGCAGGGCCGCAACCTGTTCGAAGGCGGCTTCTTGGGGCTCGACAACATCGGCGTGTTCGACCGCAGCTCGAAGTTGCCGACGGGCGGACACATGGAACAAGCCGACGGCACGGCTTGGATGGCGAACTTCTCGCAGAACATGTTCGAGATGGCGCTCGAGCTCGCCAACGAGGATCCGGCGTACGAGGACTTGGCCCTCAAATTCGCGCAGCACTTCTTTTGGATCGCGGGCTCGGTGGATCGCGCCGGCGACAACGAAGACGAGCTTTGGGACGAGAAAGAGGGCTTCTTCTATGATCTGCTGCACCTGCCCGACGGTCGCGCGCTGAGGCTGAAGACCAACTCGATGGTCGGACTCTTACCGCTGTGCGCGGTCGCCGTCATCGAGCCCGACCATGCCAAGAAGTTCCCGCGGCTGATCGAGCAAGGCGCGGACTTCTTGCGGCGCAGGCCCGAGCTCTTGTCCGCGATTCACCCGCCGGGAAAGATCGGCGTCGACGGCCGGCGAATGCTCGCCATCTGCAACGAGGACAAGCTGCGCCGCATCCTCGCGCGCATGCTGAGCGAGGAGCGCTTCTTGGGGCCGTACGGCATTCGTTCGCTTTCGCGCTGGCACCTCGAACACCCGTACCAATTCGACGTCAATGGTGAGAGCTTCGTCGTCCAATACCAACCCGCGGAATCGCAAACCGGCATGTTCGGCGGCAACTCGAACTGGCGTGGCCCAGTTTGGTTCCCAGTCAACATGCTGATCCTGCGTGCGCTCATTCTCTACTATCGGTTCTATGGTGACTCGTTCAAGGTGGAGTGCCCGACGGGTTCCGGCAAGTTGATGAACTTGTGGGAAGTCACCTGCGAGATCAGCCGCCGCCTGACCGCGACCTTCTTACGCGACCAAAGCGGTCGCCGTCCTGTCTACGGCGCGACAGAGAAGTTCCAGAGCGATCCGCACTTCCGCGATCTCCTGACCTTCTTCGAGTACTTTCACGGCGACAACGGCACGGGCCTTGGCGCCAGCCACCAAACCGGCTGGACTGGCCTCGTCGCACCGCTGACGCAGATGTATCACTTGGATAGGTCGTTTTACTTGCAGCGGCGGTGAGATTTGAAATCAAAACCCGTCAGAGAGCCCGACCGGAGCGCCGATTATCCTCTGTCCAGGAGCGCGTCATAGCCGAGCTCGTTCATTTCGATGAGACACAGGCCGTGTCCGAAGGGGTCCGCGAGACGCGCCAAGCGGCCGTAGGGATCGACCCGCAGCGGGTGCTCCAGGACGGCACCCGCTGCCAGCGCGCGCTGCACGGCGGCGTCCACATTCTCGACCACGAAATCGAGGTGCACCGGGGTCCAATGCCGCGCGAAATCCCGGCGAGCAATCGAGCGCGGTGACGGAGCGCTGCCCGCAGCCGTCGCCAGCAGATCGATTGGCGCCATCGCGCCGAGCAGCTCCACCCAGTCCCGACCCAGACGACGGCCGACAGTGAGGGGCAAGGCTGTCGTGTAGAAGGCGATGCCCCTCTCGACGTCGTCCACGTCGATGCAGATGCGAACCTCGATGCGAGTGGCTGCCATCGTCGAGCATCAAACTACCGCACGCTGCATGCGCGCGCCCGTCGCGACGGCGCTCGGCGCAACGCCTGGTTCAGGAATTGGGGCGGTTTTGCGGCCCCGTATCAATCTGCTGGGCTGTTTGAGCGCCTAAATCGTCATTGCGCCCAGATCCTCCGGCGTATCTCGCGGCTCGGGGATCCAGCTCTCATCGGGCACGCGCGGCGGGAGCTCGACGGGTTTGCCGTCGAAGGTCATGCGCCGGCCCGGCCAGATGAAGGTGCGGATGAGATACATGAAGAGCGATTTCTGATCTAGCTCGGGGGCGAGGTAGGGTGCGATCTCGCGCGCGTGCGCGGCCGGCAGCAGGCTCCAATGCATGGCCGGGTGCTCGTGGTGGATGCCGTGGTAGCCGTTGTTGAACGTCCACCAGTTGACCCACTTGCTGACGAAGTTGCGCGAGTGGTTGTAGCGGTGGTTCTGATCGCAGCCGTCGTGCTGCAGGTAGTTCATGCTGATGATGCCCCACGCCGCGTACAGGTGAGGGATCAGCCAGTAGATCAGGCCCTTTTTCCAATCCACGAGCAGGAACAGTGCGGTCACGCCCAGGACGGTGAAGTTTTCGATCTTGTATTGCCGGTACCAGGCCGGGTGTCGCCCGCGCGCGGCGCGCGAGTAGGCGATGTCGTTCTTGGTGATGGCGTAGCCGACGCGCGGCGCGAACTCGAGCATGTTCAGCAGGTTCGACTGATGGCGAACCTTGCTGGTACGCATGACGTCGCGCGGGGTTTGCGTGAAGCGGTGGTGGCTCAGGTTGTGACCTGGGACGAATGCGCTGACCGCCGAGCCGTAGCTGAGCGACAGCACGACCTGCAGCACGCGGTTGCTCGCGCGTTCGCGAAAGACGGGCGCGTGCACGGTGTTGTGCGTGATCACCGCGCACAAGAACGACATCACGCACGTGGCGATGACGAGCGGGATCGCAACCCAACCACTCGGCACGGTCGCCCATTGAAAGGCGAACAGCGCGTAGTACGCGAAAACGAACGCGAGCGAGCGCAAGTCTGCCGAATGACGCAGCTCGAATGAGCGCCAAAAGCGCGCGCGACTTCGGATTACTTGCATCGCTCGTCGGGGATTTCACCCACATGCGCGGCGTGAGGCAAGCCCAAAATCGCCTCGCAAAGCAGGGTTTTTCGGGGCTCTCGAATGCAGCTCAGCTGGAACTGCAACGGCGTGTCAGGGCCGCATCCAGGCGCTGCCAACCTGAACATAGACCGCGGTCGTATCACGGCTGAAGCCGAGGTCGACCCCCATGTGGATGCCGTAACTGCGCGCGAGCTCGTAGCGGAAACCACCACCCCCGGAGACCACGCCCTGCGAGTTGTCGAGCTTCTCGAAATCGTTCCAGGCGTTGCCCGCCCCCATGAAGCCCAGGATGCTGAAACGCCGCCAAAATTGCCAGCGCAGCTCGCCTTCGAGCGCGAGCACCTCTTCGCCTTGGTAGCGCATCACCGGTACCCCGCGCAGGCTGACGTAGGGCAGGGCGTAGAACGGTGCATCGCCGAAGGCCGCGTCGCCTTCGAGGTGCAGGCCGAAGTAGAAGTCGTGGGGCAGGGGGAGGTACTGAATGGCCAGCAGCCCGACCTTGGTGAAGTTGTTGTCACCGCCCAGCCACTTGCCGCCCAGGCTGAGCGATGCCTCGAGGTAGACGCCGCGGAGTGGGGTGAACACGTTGTCCCGTGTGTCGAGATTCACGGTCGGCAGCAACACGCCGATGTTGGAGATGCGATCATAGTCCGGGATGCCCGGGGTCGTATCTGGCGCGTCGAACGAGACTTTGGTGCTCGCGAATGCGTACCCGAGCCCAGCCCAAAAATGCGAGTTCCCAAAGCGGTATTTGGCGGAGAGCATGCCGCCTTTGGGTTCGAGGTTGTAGCGCAGCGGGTTGTCGTGAAAGCGGCTGTCCTGGCCGATGCCATGGAAATCCAGATTCACCGAGGCGTAGATGAAGCCAGTCAGGGTTTGCACATGGTCGTCGAGCCAGTAGCGACTGTCGCCGGCGAGCGCCCCCCAGGAACCGTTGGCAGTGCCCATGCCGCCGACGAAGGTGATGTTCGGTCGGCCGAGGCCATGCGCCGTGGCGCCGAAAGGCTTGCTCAGAAACGCGAGGCCACCGGCCGCGCCATAGCCGACCGCGGGTTCCGTGATGGGCATCGCGATGGGTAAGAAACCGTATTTTTCGTCGAGGAAAGAGCTGATGTCGGGCCAGCCATCGTCCTTGTGACGCTTGCTGTCCGCGGTCTGCGTCGGCTTGGCTGTCGGCTCGGCGGCAGGCTTTTCTGCGGGCGTGGGCTCGGTCGCGACCGCGGGCTCGGTCACGACCGCGGGCTCGGTCTCGGCCGGATTCGGTGTTGCGACGGGTTGTGCCAGCGCCAGAGATTCGCCCATGAGCGCGATCGCACCAAGCACTCGCAGGGCTGTCGCGAAGGGCATCGAGCGCACGTTCCTCACTCTTCGCGTTTAGTCGAATCGGCTCGGCACGTCGACCGTTCGTCGCTCGTGAATGCCAACGTGAGGAGGAACGCGGGCGCCGTGACCCAGATTGCAACTATCGAATATGCACACGTGCGAGCGGTCCTACTTCGGCCTGCTTCGGGTTGCCTCCTGCGGGAATACCAGCTAGTCAGATGCCAAAAAAGAGGTGAATGGATGAAATCGATCGGATCGGGCGCTGTGCTGACTGTGGCTCTGCTTGCGAGCGCCTGTGCTGAGCCGAGCGGCGCCAAAACCCCGGAAAATACCGGAGCATTCGTGTACTCGCCCACGCTCGGCGCGCCGTATCAGTTGACGATGACACGCTATGAAGAGATGTCGATCCCGGGGACACCGGTGCGCGACGCCCAGCGCTGGACTCTCGACTGGCAAGTGGTCAGCAGCAAGGAAAGCAATCTCTTCAAGCGCACGCTGAAGCTCGTCGGCTTGAAGCTCGACGTCAACGGTGTCGATGAGCTGCGCGGCGACGAAATCAAGGCCACCTCGCCTTCGATCGACGTGCTCACCGACAAGGATGCCAATGTCGTCGACGTGCGCGGCACCGAGCAACTCTCGACCGCGATCGTCGGCTTGGGCGCGCCCGAGGCGCAGCCAGTCCTGAAGAAAGTGTTTTCTCCAGAGCGGTTGAAGGCGCTGGTCGTCGTGCGCAACATCGAACAGGGCGCCAATTTCGTGGGGCATCCCTCACAGGTCGGCAGTCAATGGACCGTCTCTGCGCCGGATGCCGCGGGTGCGATCCAATTCCGGGTCGTGTCGGAGACTCCGTGCGGCACACGAAAGTGCGTTCAGGTGGAGCGCACGTACGACATCGACAAGCAGGCCGTGTTTGCCGAAGTGGCGAGTCGCGTCGCTGATTATGTCCAATCCCAGGGCGGCGATCCGAAGGAAGTCAAGCTCACCAACGCCGAGGTGAAGCTGCAAGATTCGCTAGTCATCGAGCCTTCGAGCATGGATTATTTCGGTGCGCGCTTCGATCAGGACGCAACCATTCACGTGGCTGGTCCGAATGGAGAACTGCCCGTGGCCTTCAAACTCCACCGCCAATCCGACTACAAGTACTAGCGCGCCGGATTCATCCGAGAGCTGAGGCGATCAAGCGGCGGTGCCGGGCAGGCGCCCCCGCGACGGCGGCGACGCAGGTGCTGGCGCCCGCGCCAGTCGTGGGCGTCGTCGCCGAACGGCTGAAGACAGGCGCGCGGAGGCAACCGGCTCGTCGAGTGTCCCGATGAGCCTCGACCGTGTCTCACGTAACGACACCTCACAACGCCTTGGTCAAAAGCGTGTTCGGAAATCCGGACAACGCGGCTTCCGAATTGCGGCTCGTGCTGCCCGCCGAGGTCTCATCGCTGATCGATTGGGCGACTCTCGAGCTCTGCCACGGAAGCTTCGTCGATCCCCAGCTCGCCGAACGACACACCGATTTGCTGTTCAGCGTTCGTTGCGCCGGCAACGATGTGCGGATCTACGTGCTGTTCGAGCACCAAAGTACTGTCGATCTGCTCATGCCATTCCGGCTGCTGCGTTACATCGTTCGCATCTGGGAGGCGTTTCTCCGAGACAACGCAGGGGCAAAGTATCTTCCGGCGATCGTTCCCGTGGTCCTCCATCACAGCGAGCACGACGACACGGGCTGGTCGGGTCCCACCAGGCTCTCGCAGATCATCGAGCTCGACCCTGCACAGCTCATAGCCTTCGAGGGCCTGATCCCCGAACTGAGATTCGTCCTGGACGACATCTCGAAGGCTGATGACACGGACTTGCAGAGGCGCCGGCGTGAGGCTGCCGCAGCGTTGTTCCTGCTGCGCGATGCGCGATCGGGTAAGAACTTGCTCGACGCGCTAAAACGATGGGCCCCGGTGTTGGTTCAAATTGCCGAAGCCCCCGGGGGTCTGGAGGCGCTCTCCGCCCTATTGGAGTATGCTCTGCGGGTCGGCGAGATCCCGCGCCAAGAACTCGAAGAATTTGTCCGGAAGTTGAGTCCCGTGACCACGGAGGCGTTCATGACCACCGCAGAGATGATCGCACTGGAAGGAGAAGCCAGAGGAATCGCCAAGGGAAAGGCTGAGGGGAAAGCCGAAGGGAAGGTTGAGGGAAAGGCTGAGGGGAAGGCCGAGGGGAAGGCTGAGCTCGTGCTTCGGTTACTTGCCCGTCGTTTCGGAGCTGTGACGGAAGAGACACGCGTGCGGATCACAGCCGCGACCGCTGAGGAGCTCGACTCGCTCGCGGAGCGCTTGCTCACGGCGACCAGTATCGAGGAAGTGCTGGGCTGATTCAGGCTTCGAACGGCCGAGTCGTCCTGGCGGCAGGCTCATCTCGACCTGCCGAAAGCGCCCGCTCTCAGCCCGCAGTGCTTTGACTGGGCTTGCGTTCGGCTTCGCCCGAGCCAGTGGTCCCGAAGACGCGATCCCAGAGCATCATCGAGACGCCGAAGCGCTGGTGGGTCTCTTTGAAGTGATGCAGGTAGTGGTTGCGGCGCAGGCGACGGCCGTATTCACTGCGTGGCTTGCCGTGGTGCAGCCAATAATGGGACAGGTCGTAGAACATGTAACCGGCGGCAAAGCCGGCATGAAAGCCCCAGCCGTAACGCCCGAGCGTGAGCAGGAATAGCGTCAAGAACGAGAAATAGAGGGGGATGCTGGCGCCCGGAGGGAAGACCAAACGCAGCTTGTCGTGCGGCCACTGGTGATGGACGCCGTGCATCAAAAAATGCGCGCGCTTGGCGAAGGCGCTCGTGCCCTCGTAATGGAACACCGTGCGATGCAGCCAATACTCGGCGAAGGTCCAGAACGCGAACCCGCCCACGTAGAGGCCCGCGGTGGCACCCCAGCCCAGGCCCGCATAGAGCCGGCTGGCGGCGACTAGCACCAAAGAACCGGGCACATAGATGATCGGGACGACCCAGAACGGGCAACGCGAAAAAAAGTCGATAAAGTCACTCTCGAACATCCGCGGGGATTCCGCAGATTCACCACGCACAGCCATCGCCTTTACTCGCCTTTTTTCTTTCTTCCTAAGGGACTCTGGGAAGTGCCGACGGCGACCCGCCGGCTCGGCTTCTAGCACGTCGGCCCCCGGGTTAGTCGGGAAATCGCCCGGACTCAGTGACCGGAGCGTGGGCCGGGTTGCAACGGTCCCCCTGCATTTAGGCCGATTTTCGTACTCGGCAAGTCAATCGCGCGGCAGATCGGTCTTGCGCGGGTACCAGCCGGCGATGGTGATGCCCCAGGTCGCGTAGCGGTGGGCGACGTCGGCGCCGAGCCCGAGCCTCCACATATAGTCGTCCGGCCACAAGCCGAACACGTTCCACACGGCGAGTTTGATGTCGAGGCCGGCGGTGAGGTGCCCGCGCTCCTGGCTGCCGTCGAAACGGGTGGGTTCGATATAGGTCCCAGCGCGCACCCTGAGCAGTGATGGGATCACGCCTGCCTCGACGCCGAGGCGCGGCGACAGCACGACGTGCTGGCCGGAGCGGTTGACGACCTGCGCCACCATGCTTTCGACGCCGACCGCGTTCTCGACCGCGCCGGACATCAGCATCGACGCGCTGATCTGCAGGTAGCGGCGATTCATGTTGATCAGGCTCTGGCCGATGCGAAGTTGCGCATCTTTGAGCGAGCGCGCGAGCTGTGCATCGTCTGCAGCTTGCTCGCTGGCTGCACGTCGTTGGATGCGCTCGCGCTCCTCCTGCGTGCGGGCTGCTCTCAGCGCGTCGTCACGTTCGCGTTCGCGAGCGAGCTCTCGTAGGCGGTGCTTGAGTGACTGTTCTTCGTTGAGCTCGGTGTCGGCGCGCCACGGGGGATTCATCGGCCGCTTGCCGAACTGGACGGCGAAGCCGAAATTCAAATCCCAGGGAGAGGCCACGTTTTTCGGCAGATACACCGCGTTGTTGGGATTCGAAGGGTCTGTGATGACGATATCGCCGTTCTCGTTCGGCAACAGGCCGCTGGTGTAGTTGGCCTGGGTTTCCACCTGCGTTCGGAACGCGAGGCCGAGTCGGATCGGACGATTTTCTGGCTTGTACACCACGCCGAACTCGAGGCCCGAGCCGGTCGAACTGAACGACGCCGGCCCGTCGCCATCGTGGAGTGACATCGAGACCAGGCGCGCGCCCACGCCGAGCACCAGTTGGTTGTGCTCGATTCCGTGCGCGAATTGTAAATGAGTCGTCGGAATCGTGACCCGAACGGCGGACCTTCGCCCCGTACCCGCGTCGGAATGCGTGAGCGCGTATTGCTGCAGTTCCACGTTCAGGCCGACGCCCAGCTCGCCCCACTGCAGATTCAACGCCGGGGTGAGGAAGACGAACGAATCAGGTGGATTGACGAGGTTCGTTTTGCTCCCGCTGTTGAAGAAATCCATGTTGCTCAACGTTGCGGGGAACGTGAGCCCAAAGCCGAGCCAGTAATCGAAGTGCGTCGTAGAGAAGAATGGGCGCACCGCCGGCGCGGCCGGATTTTGCAAATCACCGTCGACGTCTTCGGCGATCGCCACGTACGAGCCGGCCAGGCCGGTCACGCGCGAGCCGGCGAAGATCGGCCCGTGAAACATATCGATGGCGTACTCGCTGGTGTGAATCGGGCTGCCGTTCGCGCTCAGCGGGCCACCCGCGTGGGCGCGCTTGCTGAGGACCAGTAACGAGAGTGCGAGGAACGCCGGCGCTGCGGCACGGAACCATTGAGGAGCGCGACCGGTCACTTGATTGGGCGCACCATAGCCTCAGACCCCGCGTCGCTACAAGCAGAGCGGGCACGCGCCCGAGCAGCGAGCTTGCTTGTCACGGGCCGCAGTACGAGCGAGCTGGGATCAATCCAATTGACGGGGCACGTCACCAACACTAACGACGCGAGTATGAATGCTGACTCGAAGCTCGCGGGATACCGCGTAGTCGTTGGCGCTTTGCTTTCGGGGTTGCTGTTTTGGGGGGCGACTGCCCGAGCCCAAACCTTGACCACCACTCCCGGTCCGGCTCCCACCGCGCCCGCGGCGCAACCCGCGCCCGCGCCCGCGACGCCCAGCGCCGAACCGACGCCTCAGCCGTCGGAAGCGCCTCCGCCAACGGCCTCGGAACCTCCGCCGCCCGCTCAGACTGAGTACGCGCCGACGGTCACTGCTCCGCCGCCCCCGCCGGACGAGCCAGAGCCCAAAGCCCCGCGCGGGCCCTTTTCGCGCGGTGCCATCCGCTTGACCTTGTTGGTCGGCACCGCGTCGACCCACAACGACAACTACTTCATCATCGGTGGCGGCTTGGGCTACTACGTGCTCGACGGCCTCGAGCTCGGGCTCGATTACGAGGCCTGGCTCTTCGCCAAGCCCGTGATTCAGCGCCTCAGCCCGGAAATCCGCTACGTGTTCCACATGGTGCCGGTGATCAAGCCCTACGTCGGCACCTTCTACCGCCGAAACTTCGTGACGGACTATGACGACTACAACCAACTCGGCGGCCGCATCGGCGCTTTTTACATGCCGAAGGGCGGGCGGATGTACTTCGGTGCTGGCGCGGTCTACGACCGGGTGCTCGACTGCACCTGGCAGGACTGCGACGAATGGTATCCGGAGATCGCGATCGGCGTCTCGCTCTAGTCATTCGTGAGCGCGCTATCCGGCTGGGGTTTCGCAGATGAATCCGACTCAGCACGTGCGTTTCGCCGTGGTCTCGGCGCTCTCGGCGCTCTCGTTCAGCCTCTCCGCTCCGGCGATTGCGCAGCCAGCAGCGCCTGCTCAGTCGCCAAGCGACCCCGCGGCTCCGGCTGTTGCCGCGACGCCGACTGAAGCTCCCGCTCCTGCGCCGACTGCCCCGGCGCCTGCTACCGCTTCCGCGGCGATGGCGACCGCGACGCCAACGGCTTCGGCAGCTACGCCGCGAGTCCCGCCGCCCGCCGCGCGCTCGAGCCAAGACCGCCAGGGGCAGCTAGCCCTTGGCGGCGCCTGGAATGTCGGGTTTCCGGTCGCCAGCGTGCACCACTTCACCAACGCGGTGAGCGGCCTCGGCTTCGAGTTCATGCTGCGCTCCTTCGTGCTGCCGCAGGTCAGCCTCGGTGCCAGCGCGGACTTTCAGAGCTTCGTCGCAACCAAGCCGCGCGCGACGTATCAGTTGGACAACGGCGCACTCACGGCGACTGCCTACAACACCGTGCAGACCGTGGCCCTGCGCGGCACCTTGCATTTCTACGCCTTGAAGAATGGGCCGGTGTTGCCGTACGCGGGCGTGACCTTCGGGCTCGGCTGGTCCACGTTCCAAAGCGCCGCGGCTGGTCTGGCTTTCTACGACAATCAGGCTTCGGTGCTGCTCGGGGCGGACGCCGGAGCACTGTTTCCGATCACTGACTCCAGCCTCGCGTTACTGTTCGCCGTTCGTTATCTGGCTTTGCCCGTCTCGGAGTTTCTCTCCGTCGATAGCGTGCAGAGCGTGTCGCTGCAGTTCGGCCTGCTCACGCTCTGATGTCGGCGCGGCGCCGAGAGCCGCTCCGCGTTCGAATCAGAGGTGAAGACCGAGGCCGAGCAGCGCTTGCCCTTGGAGCAACGGTTGACCGGAGTAGTGGAAGGCGCAGCCAAGCCCGCTGACGCACAGCGCGGAAGCATCCCCAGACACGAAGCTCACCGGCATTCTTCCGATCACGCGCAGGTCCAAGAAATCAGTCAGCATGATCTTTACGCCGCCATCGAGCACCGCAGAAAAGCTGAGATCGCTGCCCGAACCGTCGATGGGGGCCAAACGGGTCGCGCCGATGCTCAGCCCCAGGTACGGCACCACACGCCCATGGCGAGCTTCCAGGTTTCCGCCAATTTGGAAATAATCGAAGCTCACGTCGGTCTGCCCGCTCGTGTCGAAGCCCCCCGCGGGTCGGAAATAGGCCGTGGTCTGCGTGCGACTGTAGCTGAAGTAGGCGTAGCCGTTGGGTTGCACGCGGAAGCCGAGCAGGCCGCCATAGACGGGCGCGGAGTCGAAGCTCACGTTGCCGCCTTGGACATCCGAAGACACGCCGATATCCGCAGTGAAGCCCACCCCGCCATAACCGACGACTTCGATGCGCCGCGGTCGGCGCTCTTCTATCGCCGATTGCGCCGATTGCGCCGACGCCGGCCGACAGACGAGGAGCGAGGCGACCAGGGCGGCCGCGAGTGCAGTAATTTTCGTCAGCAAGAACAATCCCTCAAAGTGACTCGAAGCTCAGCCGCGTCCGAGCTTGGCAACGCCTTGCAGTACTCGATAGCTCTACGAGACGACATGAAGTTCCCGCGAAGTTTGTGTTTCGCAATTGCACGCACATGGCTTGCTCGCACTGACGACGAGTCCGTTCTTCGGACGAAATGCCACTTGGCGCAAGCGTAAATCGCGGATAACCCATTGCGCTATGCGTTTCTCCCAAGTGGTATTCGGTTCGTTGCTGGGGCTCGTTTCTTTGTCTGGCGCTTGTCGTCCGCCCGCTGAACCTGCAGCGAATGCGCCGCCTCCGCCGACTGGACCGGCTCCCGCAGCAGCGCCCGCCGCGGCAGCGCCCGCTCCCGCAGCGCCCGCTCCCGCAGCGGCGGCAGCACCTGCGGCACCTGCAGCGCCCGCCGCGGCAGCGCCCGCTCCCGCAGCACCGGTGTCCAACGGAGCGATGGTCGATGTTCCGGCGGGGAGTCGCCTCGTGATGCGCTTGGACGAGAACGTCGATTCCGCGCGTGGCGCAGGGGTGAGATTCACGGCTTCGCTGGAAGCGGCGCTGCAGGATGCGAGCGGCAACGTCATCGTGCCCGCGGGCACCAAGGTGATGGGCGTGATCGCAGAGGCCAAATCAGCTGGGCGCTTGGTCGGGAAGAGTGAGCTCGAGGTCGCCTTTACGGATCTGCGCATCAACGGCGTGCTCTATCCGATTCAAAGCCAGGGCGTCAAAGCCGTGGGTGAGGGCAGCGGGCGCGACACCGCGCGCAAAGTGGGCGCAGCCGCGCTCGTCGGTGGAGCATTCGGCGGGGGCAGCGGCGCCGCCAAGGGCGCAGCGATCGGTGGCGCAGCGGCGCTCCTGACTCGCGGCAAGCAAGTGCGCATTCCCGCGGGCACCTTGCTGGAGCTCTCGTTGGTCGCGCCCGCGCGAGTTCCCGCGCCCGTGCCCGTAGCAGCTGCACCCACTGCGCCCGCCCCCGCGCCCGCTGCCACAGCGAGCGGTCCGGCGCCGGCAGCTGCGCCCGCGGCCGCACCGGCAGCGTCCGACGCGGAGCAGAAGGCCTGCGTCAAGAAGCTGATGGCCAACGGCTTCACCGCCGACGAAGCCTTGAGCTCGTGCAAGAAGAAATAGACCAAAAGTGCCGATTGCTCCGGCGGGCCGAGCACCCGTCAATGACAGGTTCGTGGAGGAGGTGTTGCAGAATGGCCGTATCGGTTCACAGGAAAAGCTGCACCCAATTGCTTATATGGCAGCAGCGTTTCGAACCGTTTCATGAAACCTGCAAATGACCGACCGAGCAACGAACACGAAAGTGCGCGAAAATCGAGGATTTCTATTCGTTTCGCCCGCGTAGAGCAATTGACTTCGCCGCCTGAATGCGCGAGATAACGCCGCAAGTTTGGGTGCCCTGAGCAGGGGGTTCTTACGTTAACGCTGGCTCCTACGCACTCCGGCCCGTTGGATGAAATGAAATCGTCTGCTGTCACCCAGTCGCGCTTCGTCCTGATCGTTCCGCTGTTCTTGCTTATCGGCTGCGAAAAGGCGGACCAGAAAGCAGCAGCTCCGCCGCCCCCTGTGGTGGTCAAGATCGCCGAGGCGGTGGCGCGGGACGTGCCCATCACCGTCGAGGCCGTCGGCCAAACGCGCGGCAATTCGGAAATCGAAATCTCCGCTCGCGTCGAGGGTTTTCTGGAGACGGTGGATTTCAAAGAGGGCACCTTCGTCAAGAAGGGCCAGCGCCTGTACACCATCGATAGTCGACCGTTCCAGGCCAGCCTGGCCGAAGCCCAAGCGAAGGCCAGCCAAAGCCAAGCGGATCTCGTGCGCGTGCACCAAGATGTCGTGCGCTATGAGCCCCTGGTCGCGAAAAACGCGGTCTCGGTTCAAGACCTCGAGACCGCGAAAGCGAACGAGGCCGCTCAGAAGTCCGCCCTCGCCGCCGCAAACGCCGCGGTGCAAAAGGCTCGGCTCAACCTCGGCTACACCACCGTGCTGGCGCCGGACGACGGCCTGATCGGAACCACCGAGGTCTTCCCGGGCACTCTGGTTGGCCGCGGCCAGACCACGCTTTTGACGCGCATCTCCAAGATCGATCCGATCAAAGTGCGATTTGCGGTCTCAGAGCGTGAGTACCTCTACTACGCGCGCCGGCGTGAGGCGCGCGGTGAGGGGATCCCGAGCAGCTCGGGCGGCTCGAGCGGTGAAGGCCCGGCCAAGACCGAGTTCGAGATGACCTTGGCGGACGGCTCGGTCCATCCGTACAAGGGCACTCTGACCTTCGTCGATCGCAACGTCGACAACCAAACCGGCACCATTCGTTTGGAGGCTGCGTTCCCCAATCCCCAAGGCATCGTCCGCCCGGGACAATTCGCTCGCGTGCGCGCGGTCGTCTCGACCAAGAAAGACGCGGTGGTCGTCACTCAGGGCGCGCTGCTCGAGGCGCAGGGCATCAGCAGTGTCGCCCTGGTGAAGCCGGATAACACCATCGAGATGCGCGTGGTCACTCCGGCGGAGCGCATCGGTGCGCTGGTCGTCTTGGATTCGGGCCTGAAAGCGGGCGAAAAGATCGTGGTCGAGGGGCTGCAAAAGGTGCGCGCCGGGAGCAAGGTCAATCCAGAGCTGGTGCCACTCGAAGCGCCAGCCAAAGCGGCGCCGAGTCCGTCCGCCTCGGGGGGCTGAGCCATGGCTGCTTTTTTCATCCGACGTCCGATCGTCGCGATCGTCATTGCGGTCCTGATCGTTCTGCTCGGCCTGTTCTCGCTCAAAGGGCTCTCGTTCGAGCAGTATCCCTTCCTCGCACCGCCCACGATTCGCGTCACGGGCACCTATCCGGGCGCTTCGGCCATCACGGTCGAGCAATCGGTCGCGACGCCCGTCGAACAAGAGGTCAACGGCGTCCAGGACATGATCTACATGAAGTCGTCGAACACCAGCGACGGCCGCATGCAGCTCGACGTGAATTTCAAGGTTGGCGTCGATCAGGACATGGCCAACGTCCTGACCCAAAATCGCGTCTCCACCGCGCAAGCGCGCTTGCCCTCGGAGGTGATCGCCCAGGGCGTCACGGTGAAGAAGATGAGCCCCAGCATCTTGATGCTGATCGGCCTCTATTCACCCAAGGGAACCTACGACGCGAACTTTCTGATCAATTACTGCGGCATCAATCTGCGCGACCAACTGCTGCGTATCCCCGGCATCGCTCAAGTCGATCTGTTCGGTGGCACCGATTACGGCATGCGCATTTGGCTGCGGCCCGATCGCTTGGCGCAGCTCGGGCTCACTCCCGCGGACGTGATCTCGGCCATCAAGGAGCAGAACCTGCAAGCGTCCGCCGGACGCATCGGGGCCTCGCCCTCACCGGCAGATCAAAAGTTCACCTATACGGTGAGCGCGCCTGGCCGTTTGGTCACGGTCGAGGAGTTCGAGAACATCATCGTGCGCGAGAACGCGGATGGCTCACAGATCCGCATCCGCGACGTCGGCCGCGCCGAACTGGGGGCTCAGGATTACAACTCCTTTGGCCGCTTGAACGGCAAAGCGTCCGGCGCGATGGCGCTGTACCTGCTGCCGGGTGCCAACCAGCTCGACGCCTCCAAGGCCATCTACGAAACCATGGAGCGCGCCCAAAAGATCTTCCCACCCGACCTCGACTACAAGATCGTGTACGACACGACGCCCGCGGTGAAGGCGTCGATCGAGTCGATCGTGCACACCTTCATCGAAGCGGTGATCTTGGTCACGCTGGTCGTGTTCATCTTCTTGCAGAATTTCCGGGCGACGCTGATTCCGCTCTTGACCGTGCCCGTGTCGCTGATCGGCACGTTCATCTTCTTTCCGTTGCTCGGGTTCTCCATCAACACGCTGTCGATGTTCGGCCTGGTGCTGGCGATCGGCATCGTGGTCGACGACGCGATCGTGGTGGTCGAAGCCGTGATGCACCACCTGGAGCACGGCATGACGCCGAAAGAGGCCACCCTTCAAGCCATGAAGGAGGTGTCTGCTCCCGTGATTGGCATCGCGCTGATCTTGTCCGCGGTGTTCCTGCCCGTCGCGTTCATTCCCGGTTTGACCGGACGCATGTACCAGCAGTTCGCGCTCACGATCGCGATCTCGGTGATCCTGTCCGCGTTCAGCGCGCTCTCGCTTTCTCCGGCGCTCAGCGCACTGTTGCTGAAAGCGCCTAAGAAGGGCGGCCGGGTCGGTCTGCTCGGCAAGTTCTTCAAGGGCTTCAACACCGGCTTCGGCGCCAGGCCGTGTTCGATGTGGTGCTCGACGGCCTCGACGACGACGATGGCGTCGTCGACCACGATGCCGATCGCCAGCACCAGGCCGAACAGCGTCAGGTTGTTCAAACTGAAGTCGAAGGCCGCCATCACGGCGAACGTGCCGACGACGGCGACGGGCACGGCGACGAGCGGGATGATGGCCGATCGCCACGAGCGCAAAAACACCAGCACGACGACCGCCACGAGGATGACGGCCTCGATCAGCGTGTGGACGACGCCCCAGATCGACTCGCGGATGAACGGCGTGGTGTCGTAGGCAATCTCGTAGTCGATGTCCTCGGGGAAGTTCTGCTTCAGCTCCT
>DASSMT010000430.1:0-8046 GCA_035688655.1 Polyangiaceae bacterium
TACCCCGGCTCGCGCTGGCGACGGGCATGCTGCTGGCGCTGCTCGAAGCCTGGCGACACCAGGTGTTCATTTTCTTCTGGTTTTTGGGACTGCCGCTCTTGTCTTGGCTGCGCGGCCCTGCCCAGCGTTCGCTCGTGATCGGCGAAGCGCGGCTGGAGCTCGAGGGAGCGCGGCGCTTCGGGCGCTCGCTCGTGCTCCCCCGCGCACGGATCGAGCGCATCGAAATCGGTCGCAGCGGCCCGTATCAGCTGTTTCAACGCGCGCTGTTGATCAGGCAGGTGGGCGGCGGGACCGAAGCCACGTTGGTCGGCATATCGCCGCTGCAAGCGCAGTTCGTGAACGGCGGCTTGCAGCGCTGGCTCTCCGGGAGCGATTGAGCGCTCAGAGCGCGTCGCCGAGCGTTTCGAGCTGCACGTAGCTGCGCTCGAGCCACAAGCGAACGCGCTGTCGTTCGAGCGGCTTGAGCGCGCCTTCGGCGCTGCTGTGAATGGCGCCCCAGAAGCTCGCGCCCAGGCGATCCACCTTGTACATGGCTTGCGCGTCGAGCTCCGGCAAATCGATGGTCTTGCCGCCGAGCTGATCGAGCTGACGCTTGGCCTTCGATTCGTCGAACTGCGTGAAATTCTTGGAGCGGCCGAAGTTGCGCACGACCTTGTGTTCGAAGCGGTCGCCGAACAAATCGAGCGCGCGTTCGATCTCGCCGACGGAAGCGAAGCCGCCGTCACTGACGTGCCAGAAGCTCATGCGGATGCCGGCTTCTTTGGCAAAAGCGACCACGTTCGCCTCGGACAACCAGTGCCACAGCGTGCGCAGGCTCTGCGCGGGCAAATCGATCAACACGCGGCGCTCGGCGCCCAGTGCGCGATCGACGATCTGGTCGGCGCTCTCCGGATCGCGCAAATCCACCGGTTGCGAGAAGTCCCCATACATGCGGACCAATGCACCGTGCGAAAGATCGCCGTCCACACCGGCGAACGGGATCGCGCGATCGATGAACCATTGCGCCAGCAAACGTGCGACCACACTTTTGCCGACGCCACCCTTCTCTCCACCAATGAAATGTATGTGACTCACCGAGCCCGTAGAATCCAGCATTGTCGCGGGGTCAAGCGGCAAGGGCAAAGTCGAGCTAAACTGCTGACCCACGAGCAACGCTCGAACTCTCGCTGGACAGTCCGCCGACACACGCACGCGCGTCTCGCCAAAGTCACAAGTTTTTGTGACTGTCACCCATCTAGCTAATGACGACCACGGCACCTGGGTTTGCTCTGTTCGACACGGCCATCGGCCGGTGCGGCATCGCTTGGGGTGAAGGCGGGATCTCGGGCGTGTACTTGCCCGAGGCGCGCTTGAGCGCGCTGCGCCGGCGTCTGCTCGCGCGCCATCCCGAGCTGCGCGAGAGCGAGCCGCCAGCCGCAGTCCAGCGCGCGATCGACCGCGTGATCACGCTGCTGCGTGGGGAAGCCACCGATCTCGGGCAAATTGCCCTCGATATGAGCAGCGTGCCCGCGTTTCACCGCCGCGTGTACGAGTGCGCGCGGGCCATTCCGCCGGGCAAAACGCTGTCGTATGGCGAGGTCGCAGTGCGCGTCGGCTCACCGGGCGCCGCGCGCGCCGTCGGGCAAGCGCTCGGTCGAAACCCGTTTGCGATCGTCGTGCCCTGTCACCGCGTGCTGGCAGCGGGCGGCAAGCCGGGCGGTTTTTCTGCCAATGGCGGCGTCGACACCAAGCTCGAACTCTTACGCATCGAGCAAGCGCAGCGCAGCCTGTTCGATGGCGACGGCAAGCTGGATTTCGACCCGGAGTTGGCCGCCCGAACCTTGAGCGCCGCGGATGCGCAGCTCGCGCGCCTGATCGCGCGCATCGGCCCCTGCCGTTTGCAGCTCAGAACCACGCCCAGCGTCTTCGCAGCCCTGGCTGAGTCGATCGTCTATCAGCAGCTGAACGGCAAGGCTGCCGCGACGATCTTCGCGCGCGTTCGCGCCTTGTTCCCCCGCGCTCGGGGCGCGCTGACAGCCGCGCAGGTGCTGAGCGCGAGCGAAGCCGAGCTTCGCGGAGCGGGCCTTTCGAACGCCAAGTATTTGGCCCTACGTGATCTGGCCGAGCGCTGCCAAAGCGGCTCATTGCCGACGCTGTCGCAGATCCAGAAGCTGAGCGACGAAGCCATCATCGAGCGCTTGAGCGAAGTTCGCGGCGTCGGCCGTTGGACGGTCGAGATGCTGCTCATGTTTCGCCTGGGCCGCCCGGATGTGCTGCCCCTCGACGACTACGGCGTCAGAAAGGGCTTTTCGATCGCGTTCCGCACGCCGGCGCTGCCTTCCAAAACCGAACTCGAGCTCCGCGCCCGCCGTTGGAAGCCGTTTCGCACCGTCGCCAGCTGGTATTTGTGGCGCGCTACGGATTCGCTCTGAGCCATGGGCGATCCGTAGAAAACTGCCAGCGCCATCCCAGCTCGCCGAGCAGGGCTAGCGCGACGCGCGAAAGCACGCGTCGCGCTGCCTTTCAGCTCAGCTCACCAGCGAGCTCAGCTCACCAGCGATCGCGACGATCACCGCCGCCACCGCCACCACGGCCGCCGCGGCCACCGCCGCCGCCACCGTAGCCGCCACCGCCACCACCACCGGTGCGGGGCTTGCGTTCCTCGGCAATGCTGACGCGCAACGGACGACCTTCGAGGTCGGTGCCGTCGAGCTCCGCAATCGCTTTCTGAGCGTCGGCATCGCTGCCCATCGAGACGAATGCGAAGCCGCGCGAACGGCCCGTCTCGCGGTCAATCACCAGCTTGGCCTCGGTGACTTCACCGGCCTGGCCGAACGTGCGCAAGAGCACGTCTTCGGTGGTGTGAAAGGAAAGGTTGCCCACGTACAATCGGTTGTTCATTACTTACTACTCTCTGCTGTCATGCCCCCTGGCGGGAGCGTTGCTACCGGCCCCGACCTCGTCGGCTCCGGTATCGGTGTGAATCCACCGCGTCACACGGTCGCTGCTGGGAAACGACTATCCGCGACCTCGTGACGAGAGAGCAGTCAGACGGTTACCGAACACGCTGTGCAGGACGGCTTGTAGCGCGGATCTTGGCACTGCACAACCGACCACCGAACCACCAGCCGGTCAGAGAACCGCCGCCCGCCCGAAAGCGCCCGTAGAAAAGCCTCCGAAGCTAGAGGACTTGAAAGACGGAACCGGACGCCAGCACGGGACCGCCCCGCGGAGAGCCCGGTCGAGCTCGTCCCTGTACGTTAGCGCAGTATGCGACTTTCGGGCCCTGCCCACACTGGAGGTCGGTAGGAGAAAGGCGAGCGCCCGGGCAGAGGACGGGAGCGACGTCGCACGGCGCGCGGCCTACGCGAGGCCGAGCGATCGAGTTTGCGCTCGGGGCGGCGTGGAGCAGTACCGTCAAACGGCGCCCAAGCGCCTGCCTTCATTCGGGAGTCTCATTTCGTTTCGTGACGACAGGGAGACGGAGCCCCGCGCTCGTCGCCTGTGACGAATCTGCGCTCATCGCCGATCGCACTGGGCTGCGACGCGCACGCGCGCAATCGCTCCCGCCGATCTGCCGATGGGTGGGTCTCGCCGCGCGAATCCACGCGCGGGCTGCGATGCGGATGCGAGCGAGGCACTTCGCGCGCGACTCCACGAGCGCCGAGCGTGCCCCAGGCGTTGCTGAGCACAGCAGAAGCTCCTAGTATGAAAGTTCCCTGCAAAATCTGCGATTTTCGCCGGAAGGATTGGATGAACCCTCTCGGGACGACTGAGTATTTGCCGATCGCTTATTTGCCGGGCGCCAGCGGGCGCGCGACGGTTTGGGAACCCATTGCCAACGTACTCGCCCACCGACGTGAAGCACTCCTCTTCGCCTATCCCGGACTCGGCGACGTCCCTGATCACGCTTCGATTCGCTCGCTGCCGGATCTAGTGCGCTGGGTCGCCTCCGAGCTGCCCGAACGTTGCGATCTCGTTGCGCTATCCATGGGCAGCACGATCGCGCTGAGATTGGCGCTCGAGTATCCCGAGCGCATTCGCCGGCTCGTGCTCGTCGTTCCTTGTGGTGGCCTGAACGCGATGCGCTTTGGCGCGCTCGACTGGCGCGAAGCCTTCGTCGCCAAGCGCCCGTTCGCGCCGCGTTGGTTCGTCACCGACGACAGCGACTTCAGCGACCAGTTGGGCCAAATCAGCGCGCCCACGCTGCTCGTGCTCGGCGAGGACGACCGCATCGCGCCGCCGGCGATCGGGCAATTTCTGCTGGAACGACTACCGAACGCCAAGCTGGAGGTCGTGAGTGACGCCAGCCACGATCTCGAAGAGGAGCACCCGGCTTTCCTCGCGAGTCTGATTGAAGCCCACCTGCGGCGCTGAGCGACCGAGCTCCGGGCGCGTCACAGCGACCAACCGACGCCGAGCGCGATCGCTCTTTCGCCCAGCGGTATGCCCTCGGCGAAGAAGTTGAGCGCTTTCGTGGCGCGGACAGCGAGCCCTGCGCCGAGCTGGTAGTGATGGGTATCGGTCCCGGTCACCGCTTGGCCGTGATAGTGCCAGAAGACCGGGCCACCAAAGACACGTGCGAGTGCGTAGGGAATGGCGATGCGTCCGAGCGCGATCCCGAACTGTGCTCCGAGGCGAAGGTCGAACGCCGTGTACGTCGCACTCGGCTCACTGCTCTCACCGTCCGCAACCGCGGGCGGCTGAGTGCGCGCGCTCGCAAACGACAGCCCCGACGTCAAGAGCAGCGAATAACGGCCGTCATCGAAGGCGCGATAGTCCGCTCCCAGCAGCGCGATCGGGCCCGGCGAGAACTGATACTCCCCGTCCGTGAGCGTCAGGTTCCCGCCGAGTGAAAGGCCTGCCCCCGCTTGCAAAACGAGTCGCGCGCTGGGCAAATAAGCCAACAGCGCGAGCGCCCCGTAACGAACCTGGTCCGCATGGATCTCGTCGTCGAAGCGTAGGCGCGTCCAGGTGTAGAGCCCATTGACACCGATCACCCAGCGCGCTCGCGTGGCTTCTTCGTGTTCGGCAAGGCTGCACGAGGCAACTCCGGAAGCAGACACACCACAGGCCGGAGCAGGCGCTGCTGCTAGCAAGAACAGGCCGAAAGCGGCCAAGGCCAAGCAGCGCGACTCGACCGCACACGGCAGCGACATCGCGCGATCATGGCGGGCCGCCGCTGCGAGTGTCGAGCGATTTCCACGGGGGCAGCGAAAGCCGCGCCGGAAGCGTTCGCCGCAACTTGCCCAGCGTCGAGCCGGGCGCTTCATACGAGCCGAGCTCGCGCGCCGCTTCCGCTATTTCCCGGTCGACGCGGCGCGCGCCTTCAGGCTTCCCTGCGAAGGTTCGTGAGCGCTCCGCTCAGTTGTCGCTCGGCGGCTTGTACAGCATGAGTCCGGTGAACAGGCAGCTCACGTTGCCGCGGGTCGGCTCATCGAGCCCCTTCTTCAGCCAGACTTGGCCAGGGTAGAGCACCTCGACCGCGCCCAGCGGACCGTCGGAATCGGCGCGAAAGCCGCTGGGCGCGCTTTGGTTGCCGCCTCCGACCACGCTGTGGACCTGCTGAATGGGATAGGTCGCGGTGCCGATGGTCAGCTTGTTCGCGTCTTTGGACAGCACGAGCGAAGCTTTGTCGGCTCCGCCTTCACAGGAGCAGGCAATGGTCGTACTGCCCCAATCGAAAGACCCGCCCAAACTCAACACGTGCTGCTTCTCGAGCACGCTTTCGCATTTGCCCTTCAACTTGGTGTCGCCACCGGCAAGGCTGAAAGAAAAGCCCGTGGTCTTGGTTTCTTTACCCCAAGGGCCGACACTGACCCCGCTGCTCGAATCCCACTTTCGGTCGACGTCCGCGATCGTGTACGGGCCTAGTTTGAAGCCCTCGTTCACGAAGGCTCCCGAGGCGTGACTCCGATCACTGACTGGCAGCACGTCACTCGAGCTCGCCACGTCGGTGGGCGCGGCCATGCGCGGACCGGCACAGCCGCTGATTGCACAGAACAGCGCACATTGACCCAAGAGCACGCCCACATTCCGATACCCAGTCACCCTCGTCTTCATGTTCCGATTCTCCTCCAAAGCGATCCCCCGGCTGTCCTTCACTGACGAGCTCTGACGAGACCCACACCTAACTATTCACAGTAGCCCACTACCCGCGTGTTTTTTCCGAAAATTTGGTCCAAATATTGACGGGCCTCAGCCAGCGCCCGCTGCTCCTGCGCATCAGCCCGATAAGCCCCGGGATTGACGCTCCCCTGCAGCTCCCTCAAAGTGCCGTCATGACTAATGGGGCCATGGATCGAGGACTGGGCTTTGGGCTATTTTCGATTTTGCTCGTCGCCTGCGGAGGCAGCGATGACAAGCCGGCGGCCAATCCCGACTGCGGCACCGTGCAAGCACCAACGCAGCTCGAAACCAAAAACGTTTCACCCTCGCCTGGCTCTTCCGTACCGAACGCCAGCATCGTCCAAACTTTCACTATCGTCGGTCGGCACCTGCAAATCAGCCCGTCCTTCCAGTTGCCTGCCTCGCACACGGCCGGGAAGACCATCCCCACGCCGTCGCAGTGGACGATCAGCGTGAGCGGCCCAGACACGGTGTACACCTCCGAGCCGCTCACTTGGGAAAAGGCGCCCGCTCACGTCGAGATCGATGCTTCGGGCCTGATGGCGACGAGTGACGGCTGCGTCTTTTTGCTGCCCAGCCCGCTCTTCGAGTACGACATCACCGAGCCCTGAGCGCGCACTGCACGGAGCGCGACACGGGCAGCTGCGGCGTCGAGCGAGGTGCGTGGTGTGCCCCGCGAGCGCCCAATCTCCTCAGCGAGAGCCGTGCGGTTTCACTGCAAGCGCACGCGCGTCAAAAACCTTGGATCGCCGCGGCCTGCCGTAGGCGAGCGCCCCCGAAAGCCCTCCAACGATCGAATAGCGAATAAAAAAGGTTCGGCGAGCGAACTCTTAGCCACTGGCGTTTTGCGGCTGCCGCATGAGTGGCGGCGTGAGTCCCTGCAACCACACTCGAGCTTCTGACCCGTGCGCGGCAGCGAAGCGCAGCGTGCGTGCAAGCCTGAGCGCCGCGTGCCTCGGCGCGCTCGTCGCGGTGGCCTGCTTGGGGATGGCACAGGCACACCACCGGAGTGTCGGCACGGCAGCGCCGAACCCACCCGCGCCGCGGCAGTCCGTCGATCGGCCGCGCCCGAGCCGGCTGTCCGAGACTGGCCGGTACGTTGCCGGCAGCCCGACTCGAATCGCGCCCGAGACTCTGCCCTACACGCCGCAATATCCGCTTTGGTCGGATGGGGCGAGCAAGCGGCGCTGGATCTCGTTGCCGAAGGGCACGCGCATCGATGCGTCGAACCCCGATGATTGGCAATTCCCGATTGGAACGCGATTGTGGAAGGAGTTCAGCTTCGGCGAGCGCACGGAAACGCGTTATCTGGAGCGCGTCCGCGATGGCTCGTTTCGCTATGCGACGTACGTCTGGGACGCGGCGCTCGCGGACGCGCGGCTCGCGCCCGGCGCTGGGCTGACGGGGGCGCGCGAAATTCAGCCAGGGACGAGCCACGACGTGCCCTCGGAAGGCGACTGCCGCGCTTGCCACGAGGGGCGACGCTCGCCGGTGCTCGGTTTCGGCGCCCTACAGTTGTCGCCTGATCGTGATCCACTCGCGCCACATCGCGAGCCGCAGCCGCAAGCGGGACTCGACCTGGCTCAACTCGTCGCGCGTGACTTGATCAGCGGTCTGCCCGGGGAGCTGCTCGCGCGACCGCCGCGCATCGCCGCACCCACGGCGAACGCACGAGCCAGCGCGGGCTACCTGTTCGGCAACTGCGCCCATTGTCACAACGGTTCGGGCCCACTCGCGGCGCTGGGCCTCGACTTCGATCAGTTCGTTGGCGACGCCCACGGCTACGAGCGGCTCCGCAAAAGCGTCGTCGGTCGCGCGAGCCGCTATCGAATCCCCGGCCAAAGCCAGTCAGTGCGCGTGCGGCCACACGAGCCCCGAGAGAGCGCGCTCTGGTTTCGCATGCAGAGCCGCTTCGCCGCCGCGCAGATGCCGCCGCTC
>DASSMT010000436.1:0-28633 GCA_035688655.1 Polyangiaceae bacterium
AAGAAGACGAGAAAGAAGCGCTCGGGAGCACTTGACGATCGATGTTTAGGGTGTGATGATGCTCGTCGCTGGGGCGCATTGCTGCGCCCAGCCGTCACCGGAGAGATCCCAATGAGTTGCCGCCCTACCGCACCGCATGCCGTCGCCCGTCCGGGCATGAGCATCGTTGTCGCGGCCGCGCGGCCGCCGAGCAGTAGTTAGAAGTGTTCTCACTACAGCCGGCAAAAGCCGCGGCGCCGCAAGGTCCCGCGGCTTTTTGCATTTGATCGCCATTTTCTCGAGGTTGTCGTGTCCGTTCTCATCGCCCGAGCCCCCCTGTCCAAAGCGCATCCGTTCCGCGAGCTCGTGTCCCTGGCCTGGCCGATCACGATCTCCACGCTGTCCTTCACCGTGATGACGGTGGTCGATACCGCGTTCGTCGGCCGGCTCGGTCCAGCCGCGCTCGCCGGCGTGGGTCTTGCGGGCATCGCGCTTTTTACCTTGGTCTGCTTCGGCTTCGGACTGCTGCGCGCGGTCAAGGTGCTGGTCTCGCAAGGCGTGGGCGCAGGTGAGCGTGAAGAAGTGCTGCCGTTTCTCGCCGCAGGCGTATACGCAGCGCTTTCATTGAGCGCGCTCGCGCTGCTCGTGGGCTTGCCGATCGCCCAGTATTTGCCCCATTTTTCCGCAAGCCCCCAAGCGGGTGAGGTGGCCTACGGCTATTTCTCGATCCGCCTGTTCGGGGCACCCATCGTGCTCGTCAGCTGCGCGATTCGCGAGGCGCGCTACGGCTACGGTGACTCGCGTTCGCCGATGTACGCGGCACTGATCAGCAACGTCGTCCACATCCCCCTCAACTACGTCATGATCTTCCGCGCCGGTTGGGGCATCACCGGTGCTGCGTACGCGACGCTGCTCGTGCAGCTGCTCGAGCTTGGCTGGTTGTTGGCGATCCAAGCACGGACCGGCTTCGGATTCAGGCGCGCACGCCTGGAGCACGTGCGTTCCGTGTTTCGCATCGGGCTGCCCACGGGCAGCGAATTCTTACTCGGCGTAGCCGCGTTCTCGGCATTGGTGCTGCTCATTGCGCGCATGGGCGAGGCCGATCTCGCCGCCCACCAGGTTGCGATTCAGATCCTGCACTTTGCGTTCATGCCGGCAGTCTCGATTGGCGAGGCGGCTTCGGTCCTGGCGGGCCAAGCCGTGGGCGCCGACGACGACAAGAAGGTATTCGAGGTCGCCAAGACGGCCCTTTGGGTCGCGGGCTCATACGCCACCTGCTGTGCGCTGCTGTTCGTGTTTGGCGCGGCGCCACTCTTGGCCCTTTTCACCAGCGACGCGCACGTGCAACGCGTGGGCGAACACCTGCTGTACGTGGCGGCCGGGTTTCAGCTCTTCGACGCGGCCAACATCGTGGCCCGCGCAGTGCTCCGTGGCACCGGCGACGTGCGCGTGTCCGCACTGCTGGCGGTTGCCTCGGGCTGGTCGTTCGTGCCCGGGCTCACCTGGTTCTTGGGCATCCGTCACGGCTTTGGCGCAGTGGGCGGCTGGCTCGCGCTGACCGTCGACATCACCGTTGGCGCGCTGCTCTTTTGGTGGCGGCTCAGCCGCGGCCACTGGTTGCCTGCGGCGAGGCTGTCGCGGAAGCGACTCGCACGCGGCGAGGCCTTGGTTCAAGCCGCTGAATGAGCCGCGACAGGCGCTCCTCGCGCGCCGTTTGTCGGCGCGCGGGGAGCGCAGTCGATTCGCTCATTTCGCGGGGACGGGTGCGGCGGGCTTCGTCGCAGCAGCCGGCTTGGCCGGCGGTGCCTCTTTGGTTGGCGGCGCTCCGGCAGGCTTCGCGGGTTCGGCCTTGTTCGCGGCTGCGGGCGCCGATCTTCCGGCCTTGGCATTCGGATCGGCGGCTTTGGTCGGCAGCAATCCGAGCTGGGCCGCAGACGCGGCGCCGTTCATGAACAACCAGACGTTCTTGGTTTTGCCGCCGACGAACTTGTCGATCTCGATGAAGTGTACGGAGATGGGCTTGCCGGTCTTCTTCAGCTTCATCGCGGGCATGTCGCCCGTGTTGGTGCCGCTCAACGTGCCGCTGGAGACCACGTAGTCACCCGCGGACCAGGCGCTCGAAAGCTCGATCTTGGCGTCGGGGAAGGCCTTGAACATCTCGTCGATGCCCTTGAGTGTTTCCTTCTTTCCAGTGCGATCGGCCGGCTCACTTGCCTCCGAAAACACGATGTCGTCGGCAGCCGAAGCGAGCGCCGCCGCCGCATCGTGCTTGTTGAAGCCTTCAATCTCTTTGTTGAACGCCGCGAGATTGGATTTTTCGATCTCGCTACCGCTTGCCACGACCACGGGTTTGTCGATCCAGCCCGTGTCGATCACTTTGCGGTGGGGCATTTGCATCAGACCCAGTTGGCCGGCTACGGTTGCCCCGTCATAGGCAATGACCTCTTTCGTTGCCTTGCCGAGCTCATTCAGTTCGATGCTGTGGGCGGCCAGCAAACCAATCTTCTTGCCGGTGGCGGGGACTGGGCCGATCGGCGATGCGTACGTTCCGGTGTTGGTACCCCGAAGCAGCACGATACCGACGATGTGACTGCCGTTGGCGCCACCAACCAGCGTCAGCTGCAGCTCCCCGGTACTATCCGGAAAGCCATTGGCGAAACTCTTGGCTCCGGTCTCGGTGATCGCAGCCGGGCCAACCAAGGGCGCACCCATGTCGAGCATCTCACTCGTGGCATTCTCGGCCCAGATGCTCTGGAATTTCGCGAAATCCTTGGCGTTGTAGGCGGCCCAGCCATCTTGATAGGCCTTGATTTTCTGCTCGACCGTGAGCGGCGCGGGCTTCGCCTCTTCCTTCTTGGCTTCGGCTACTGCTGCGGGCGCGGGCGCAACGGTCGCGGCGGGTGGCGGGGCGAGCGGTGCGATCGCCGGCTCCTGCTCCGCGCAACCGGTCAAGACGAGCAGCGCAGCCGGTAAACGAGTCACGAAAGATCCCAGATTCCTCGTCATCTTCGATTCCCCTTCTGGTGAGCAGTCCGCGCTCCCTGCGCGAAACCGCGACGTTCTACACCGTTCCAGTCGGGCAACAAGCCGCGCGGTCTGCATTCGACTGACGCGGCTTGCGTAAAGGCCCCTCGGAGTAGAACCCTCGCTGAAAACTGACCGAAAACTGGCCGAATTTTCCGGCCCTAGGGGTTCTTGACAAAAACGATGTGCCAATGCATATCGGGAGCGTGAAGCTGTCGAACAAGGGTCGCTATGCCGTGCGCGCGCTGTTCGATATCGCCTTTTACAACGACGGCAAGCCGACCCAGGTCAAGGACATCGCCGAGCGTCAGAACATCCCGCCCCGGTTCCTGGAACAGATTTTCCAGGACTTGAAGCGCTCCGGGATCGTGGGCTCGAAGCGTGGGCCGCAGGGTGGATATAGCCTGTCGCGCCGACCCGCCGATATTAGTTTGGGCGACGTAGTGCGCGCGCTCGAGGGCCCGATCAGCCTCGGCGATCGCGAGGTCGCACCGAAGCGCACGCAACCAGTGACGGATTCACGCCGTGTCACCGAAATCGTGTTTCGCGAGCTGTCGAGCCGAGTCGAAGCCTGCTTCAACGAGGTCACGGTCGCGGACGTCTGTACACGCGCCGAAGAACAAGGTTTGAAACGCCCCGGGGCGCAACGGTACGTCTATGTCATCTGAACCTCGATCCACTCTGCCTCCCCTCCCCAACCATCCGCTGATTTACGGCAACGTGCTCGACTTGGTCGCTGATACGGCGCTCGTGGAGATCCGCCGGCTCGGTCGAGAGTCGGCGCGCGCGCGTGTGTTCGGTAAGCTCGAAGCGCAGAACCCGGGGGGCTCGGTCAAAGACCGCATTTGTCTGGCCATGATCGAGCGCGCCGAACGCGAAGGCAAGCTCGTGCCGGGCGGCGTCGTCGTCGAGCCGACCAGCGGCAACACCGGCATCGGTTTGGCCTTGGTCTGCGCAAGTCGTGGCTACCGCTGCGTCTTGACCATGCCTCGGAGCATGAGTTTGGAGCGCCGCCAATTGCTGCAGTCCTACGGCGCCGAGCTGGTGCTCACGCCCGAAAACGAGCAGATGGAAGGCGCGATCGCCAAGGCTCGAGAAATCGCCGCCCAGACACCGCTTTCGTTCATGCCGCAGCAGTTCGAAAACAGCGCCAATCCCGAGGTCCACCTTCGCACCACCTCGCACGAGATCATGCATGCGCTGGCGGGCGAACCGCTGCACGCCTTCGTGGCCGCGGTGGGTACGGGCGGCACCATCAGCGGGGTCGGCCGAGCCGTGCGCGAACGTTTCCCCGAATGCCGGGTGATCGCAGTCGAGCCCGAGTCGTGCGCCACGATTTCACGCGGCGAGCGCGGTCCCTCGAAGATCCAGGGCATTGCCGCGGGCTTCGTGCCGAAGAACTACGATCCAGGCGCGGTGACCGAGGTTCGCACCGTGACCGATGAGCTGGCCTACAAAACCAAGCTCGATCTGGCTCGCCGCGAGGGCTTGCTGGCGGGAATCAGCTCCGGCGCCAATGTCGCGGTGGCGCTCGAGGTTGCGCGCGAGCTGGGCGAGGGCAAGAACGTCGTTACCATGTTGTGCGACACTGGCGAGCGCTATTTCAGTTTGGATGAGTACTTCAAGTCCTGAGCGCGACGCGCTCCAGCACCGGTCGGCGCTCGTCGTCGGCGTCGGCGGCCTCGGCTGCCCGGTCGCGCTCGCCTTGGCCGAAGCCGGCCTCGGGCGGATCGTGCTGTGTGACGATGATTTGGTCGATGCCACCAACCTGCATCGGCAGATTTTGTTCGACGAAACGGACGTGGGCACGTCCAAGCTGGAGGCCGCCGAGCGCGCTCTGTACCGGCGCGGCGCGCGGCCGGGCAGCATCGAGCTCGTGCGTTCGCGCTATCTGCCGGAGAACGCGCGTGAGCTCTCGCGCTCGGTCGACATCGTGCTCGAGGGCGCCGATAATTTTGCGACCAAGTTCTTGTGCGCCGACGCGTGCTTCTTGGAGCGACGCCCTGTGGTGCACGGCGCAGCCGTGCGCCTGCGAGCCACGGTGTTGTGCGTCGCGCCCTCCGGCGCGCCTTGCTACCGCTGCCTGTTCGAAGACTTGCCGCGCGGGTCGGCCGCGCCCAACTGCGCCGAGGCCGGTGTGCTCGGCCCCGTCGTCGGTTTCGCCGGCGCGCTGATGGCCGATCGCGCGCTGTCCGTGCTGCTCGGCGATCACAGCGTGTTCGGCAATCTGGTCAGCTTCGACGGCAAGGCCGATCGCGTCCGTGAGCTCACCTTGAGCGCTCGCGCAGGCTGCGCTTTGTGCAGCGCAGAGCGCAACATTTCCAGCATCAGTTACGACCGCTACACGGCTGCCAGTTGTGCAGCCTGATTTGACCGCAAAGGAGATCGATATGGCAATCGTGCGCATCCCCACCCCGCTTCGCACCCTGACCGGCGGCGAAGAGCAAGTTCAAGCCGCAGGCGACACCGTGAAGGACGTGATCGAAACCCTGGAGAAGAACCACCCGGGCATTCGCGAGCGCCTGCTGGACGACAAGGGCGTCCGTCGCTTCGTGAACATCTACGTGGGTGACGAAGACATTCGTTTCCTCGACGGCTTGGCCACGGCGCTCAAAGCCACCGACGAGGTCACCATCGTGCCGGCCATCGCGGGCGGCTGAGATGGAGCCCGAGCACCCGCTCACGCGCCAGATCAGGCTCGCCGAAGTCGGAATCGAGGGCCAAGCTCGACTGTCCGCAGCCACCCTACGCGTGGGCGGGCGGGACGGCAGCTTGGCGGAGTTTCTGTATTTGAAGCGCGCGGGCGTCGAGCGGCTCTCGTTGCAACCGAACGTGCCCGAGCTCCCCTTCGCGCACGCGCCTCTGTTTCGTCACACGAGCACGCGTCGCCTGGCCGCCGGTGCCTGGCGCGCGCTCAAGCAAATCCACAGCGTTCTCGCTTCTCCTGCGGATCCTCGATGAACCTTCGTTTGACACGTTCGCGCCGCCTGTCTTCCGTGCTCGACGCGGTGGGCAACACACCTCTGATTCGCTTGGAACGGGTGGCTGCGAGCGCACCTTCCGTAGAGGTTTACGTCAAGCTGGAGTTCATGAATCCGGGCGGCTCGGTCAAGGACCGTCCAGCGATGCGCATGATGCTCGATGCGATCAAGGACGGTCGGCTCACGCAGGACAAGATTCTGATCGATTCGACCAGTGGCAACACGGGTGTCGCCTATTCACTGATGGGAGCCGCGCTCGGCTATCGGGTGCAGTTGGTCATGCCCAGCAACGTGACCAAAGCGCGCAAAGACATCACCCAAGCCTTCGGCACCGAGCTCATCTACAGCGATCCGCTCGAGGGGTCGGATGGTGCGATTCGCTTGGTGCGCAAGATCGTCGAAGAAAACCCGGACAAGTACTTCTACCCCGACCAATATTCGAACCCTTCCAACTGGCTCGCGCACTACGATGGCACGGGCGTGGAGATCCTGGACGCGCTCGGTGATCGCATCACCCACTTTTGCGCTGGCCTTGGCACCACCGGGACGATGATGGGCACCACGCGGCGCCTGCACACGCACTCGCGGCCGATCCATTGCGTGGCCGTCGAGCCCGATCAGCCGCTGCACGGCTTGGAGGGTCTGAAGCACATCGCCTCGAGCATCGTGCCCCCGATTTACGACAGCGGCGTGCCGGACGAGATCATGCCCGTTTCCACCGAGGACGGCTGGGACATGTCCGACCGCGTGGCGCGCGAGGAAGGACTACACATCGGGCACTCCACCGGCGCCAACATCTTCGCCGCGGTCAAGCTCGCCGAGCGCATTCACAAAGCCGGTCGAACGGGCTGCGTCGTGACCATCGCCTGCGATCGCGGCGATCGCTATTTTGCACCGCTGAAGTGGGAGAAGCGCTACGTCTGGTAGCCAGGAAGAAGCACATGTCGAACACCCCTTGGATCTCGGGCGGGCTGAAGATTCCGAGCAGCGTCTTGCGCGTCGTCGAGCGCGCCGGGATCGAAGCCTATGCGCGCGACGAAGAAGCGTGCGGCTTTCTGAGCGGTCCCGCGGCGGACGGCCTGCTCGTCGATCGAGCGATCGAGCTCGAGAACTTGGCCAACAAATACCATCGCGTCGATCCGGAGGGACATCCGCGCACGGGACGTGAATACTTCAAGATCAATTCGCTCAAGTTCGAGCGTGCGATCGCCGACGGGCTTTCGAACGAGCAACCGGTCAAGGTCTTCTTCCACTCCCACCTCGATTGCGGCGCTTACTTCAGCGCCGAAGACGCGGCCAGTATGACCATGGGCAATACCGGCGAGCCGAGCTACGCGCTCGCCTACCTGGTCACCGCCGTGGACAAGGGGCAAGTCAGCGCGCATCGCCTATTTATTTGGGATACTTCGCGAAAAGCCTTCGTCGAAGCGCCGTTCGTGGAGCTGGAGTAAGCTCGCGGTCGATCATGATCCGGCGTGTCCTGCTCGGGCTCGCACTGGGCAGCGCCGCCTGGCCTAGCGTCGCATTCGCCGACCTGGGCAGCGATGTGCGAGCTTTGACGAATGCGCGCTCGCCTTACGCACGCGTCGTGCGTCTGAAGCCGCGGCTGCTGGAGCGCGGTGAGCGCTTGCCACTCTCCATCCCACCCGAGTTGCTCGACCCCAAGGACAGCAGCTGCACCACGGTCTCGCTGCTGGGCGTGGTCGGCGTCCATTTCGTCTTGCGCTTCGCCCAAGCCGATCCCGGCGCGCCGAGCACGGCCTTCCCGGACGCCAGCGCGGCGGGCGCGAGTGAGGTCACACGCTGTGGCTCCAGCAAACCGCTGCTCGCGGGCGCCTACCTGGAGATGCGTTCGCCGCGCGGCGTGGTCGAGACCTTGGTCGCCAACTCACTTTCGCCGCTGCCACCCCTGACTGAAGTTCTGCCGGGACGCGATCCGGGCGACCAACTTTCGCTCGGTGATCCGGGCCCCCGACCTGCGCTGCCGCCGCTCGCCGTGCGTCTGTCGCATTTGAGCGCGCGCGCGCAGCGCGAAGGCGCCAAAGATTTCGAGGAGCGAGCGAGCGAGGCCGGAGCCGACGGCAGCGGCGCAGAGTCGTTGATGCTCGCCCGCGGTTGCCATCAATTTGCTGTGCTTTCGCCGACGACCAATGCCGGTGTCGCAAGCGTGGATCTGGACGCCGAGCTGGTGGATGGCGAGAGCGGTGCGCGGCTCGCGATCGACCGAGCCGAAGACGCGGATGCCGCGCTCGGCGTGTGTCTGGGCGCACCGACGCGCGTCGAGCTGCGTTTCATCGGCGCGGCGCCACACGCCGCGCTGCGCGTGACCCATGCGCGCTGGGACTTGCCGCCCGGTGTGCCGAGCTCTTGGGGCTCCGAAGCGAGCGCGCGCCTGGCACGGCTCGCGTGGCTCGCGCACCTGGAACTGCTGCACGCGCCAATCTACAGCTCGCTCGGCGTGCAGGGTACGACCGAGCTGCCGCTCGAGATCGAACCCAGCGCCTGCTACAGCGCGCTCCTCGTGCCCTTGCGCGGCGAGGTGCACAGTTTGTCCCTGTCCGTGCGCGCACACGCCCCGGGCGAGCTTCCGCACGGCGCAGCCGACACGGAAGGAAGCGCGGTAGCATTTTGCGCGCAGGGTGCGCGGCTCGCCACGCTCGGAATCGACGGACAAGGCTCGGGCCTCGCCTGGCTGCTTTCGGTTTGGCAGACCGGGCACAGCGCGCTGGGGGTCGTCGCGCGGTGAGCTCCGCCCCGTCCACGTTCGCTGGCCTGTGCCTCGGGCTCTTGGCCTCGGCCTTCGCGGTCGGCTGCGCGCACGGCCCGAGCTCGGCAAGTCGAGCCCCCCGAGCAACAGCGCCGGCGTTCGGCAAGGCCGCCGGCCAGCCCAACACGAAAGCCTGGTTTCACCCGGAGCGCGAAAGCGAAATCGTGGCCGTCGAAGCCGGAGTCGCCGGCGACCACGTGGCAAGCTTGGTGGATTTGCCCGAGACTTCTTGCGCCGTGTTCATCGCCCGCGGCACGGACAGCATCCAGGATTTGGATCTGATGGTGTACGGCGAAGACGGCGCCGAGCTGGGCATGGACGAAGGCGCGGACAAGACCCCGGCGGTGCTCGTCTGTCCGCCGCACCCCGCGCGCGTCTATGCCTCTGCGCGAGTCGCCGCCGGGCACGGCTTGGTTGCGCTCGGCGTCGAACGCATGCCGCCCGCGGACGCCGAGCGCGCGGCCAACACCTATCATGCTCATCAGCGCGCGAGTGAGGGCGACGCCCGACTCGCGAATTGGCCCGGCCTGGCCGAGCGCATCGCAGAGCACCGCCGGCTCTTGGGCGGCAAATGGAGCGACGTGCGAAGGGTGGCGATTCCACTCGATGCGCGCATTGCCACGCGCTTGAGCGCCAACGTGGAAGAGCAGCGTTGTCTGCACGCGCTGGTTCTCGGCAGCGACGAGCTCTCGCACATCGAGCTCTCTGCCATCGACCCCAATGGGCACATCTTGGGCCGCGCCGCCAGCTTGGGTCGCGATCGGTCGTTGATCGTTTGTTCGACGTTGTCGTCGCCGCTCGGCTTCGAGCTCCGTCCGCGCGGCGGGCGCGGGGTCGCGGTGTTCGTGCTCTCGCAGAGCGAGGTCGGGACCAGCGGCGACTTCGACGAGGCGGTGCGCATCGATCGCTACGCGACGGGCAGCCTGGACGACGCGCGCCAAAAGAACGCCTCTCGCTTGCAGGGGCTCGGCTACGCGAAGGCCAAAGTGCTGAAGAGCGGCACGCTGCAGCCCGGGCGCTTGGACAGCGCGGCGTTTGCGCTGCCCAAGGGCTGCTCGCGCCTGGATATCTTGGCCGCGGCGCCCGTTCGGGAGCTCTCCGCTCGCTTGTGGAGCGCGGACGATTCGCTGATCGCGGAGAGCGGCTCACGCGCGGCGCCGGTGCTGTTTGCCTGCTCGACGGGCGGCCCGGTCCGGCTCGACACCGAGAGCCTCGCGCGCCCCGGCGAGTACAGCGTCGAGCTCAGGATCGAACCGGAACCCGCGCCGCAGTTGCAGAGTTCCCCGCTCGCGGCCAGTCGCTTGCTGGGACACATGCTGGATCACGGCTTGATCAAGAGCGGCACGCAGGCAGGCAAAGTCAATCTGCACTACTTGACCCCCGAGCACCTCGAGACAGAACAGCTGTTGGTCCCGTTCGGGCGTTGCGTGGATTTCACGCTGGCGCTCGGGCTCGGTAGCAGCGGCGCCGAGATCCGGCTCATGGACGAGACCAGCGGCGAAGAGCTCGCATTGTCTCGTGGCACGAGCGCGACGAGCGCGCAGATCTGTGCCCTCGATGCGCGAGCGGGCGGTACGATCCACGTGCGCGCCGAGCTGCGCGTGGACGCGGGCCAGGGCAACGCGCTCTCGACGACGCACATGACCACGCCCGCGCGTTGACGCGGGCCTTGCCGCCGATCACGGTCTGAGCGGGATGATGTCGCGCACGGTTGCCGTTTTCACGCTCCCCGACGCGTCAGCGAGCTTCAGTTCCGTGTCGTTCAGTGCGCGCACTTGCATGCGCGGCCAGGGTTGCGCCGGGCTTTCTGGCCGAAATAATACGAAATCCCCGCGCCGCAGCTCGTTGACGAAGCTCGACGGCGGCTCGGCCGAGAGCGCGGACAGCGGCGCGCTCAAGCTGCGTTGACCGGAGCTGAGCGTGACCTCGGCCGTCTCACCATCGAACTCGTGCACGTAGCCGGTGAACCACTGCGTCCCCACTTTGACCAGCAACCGTTCCCGAAACGCGGGACGCCAACCGGGCTCGGGGCGTGGCTCGCCAGCTCGCTCCGCGGCGTGCACGAAGGCCTGTTCCGACTCACTGCGAGCAAAGTAGCGGCGCAAGTTCAGCTCGGTGAGTGCGGAAGGCACGAGCAGTCGATCGCGACCCAAATCGAACTCTTCACCCGTCGCCGTTCGCGCTTGCAACGCCTGACCCGAAATGACCGTGAGCCGACACGGCAGCCAAGCATCGCCGCGACCACAAATCGCGAGCATATTCGGGGTCAGTTCGCGCGGCGCGGGCGGCAATCGGTACACGTCGCTCGCCACCACGTTGAGCGAATCACTGCTGCCGACGGCTTGGAGCCGCAGGCGTTCGCCGTCCACGCCGAGGACTCGGCCCTCGAAAAACTGCGCGGCCGATTGCTCAGCCACGACGCGATCGCCACGGACGTACACCTCGGGTTGGACCGGATTGTCGGCCGCATTGCGCTTGCCGCAGGCGAAAAGCAGGCTGACCGGTAGCGCGGACAGGACCGCAGCCACGAGCAAGCGGCAAAAATGAATCCGTTGAAGCAGCACGAGGGCTTTTGTCCTACTCTCGCGCGTCGACGCAAGCGATCGCGAAAATGGGAGCAACGACGATGACGAGCGCACACGCCCCCCACCACGCTCAGGGCGGCGGCTACGGTCCTCCAGGCGGCCCCGGCGGCTACGGTCCTCCCGGCGGTGGTCCTCCCCCTGGCGGTCCTCCCGGTGGACCTGGCGGCTATGGCCCGCCTGGTGGGCCCGGTGGTTATGGGCCTCCCGGTGGGCCCGGTGGTTATGGGCCACCGGGCGGTGGCTCCGGTGGCTATGGCCCGCCGGGTGGACCCGGTGGTTATGGGCCACCGGGCGGTGGCTCCGGTGGCTATGGTGCTCCCGGGTACCCGCCAGGTGGATACGGTCCGCCCGGGGCGCCCTACCCATCGCCGCCCGGCGCATACGGGCCGCCAGCGGGACCTGGGGGTGCCAATGCCGAGCTCAAGAAGAAGGCACAGACCTGGCTCATCATCTCCGCGGTGAGCTTCCTCGTCTGCGGCAGTTGCTTCGGCGTGATTGGCGCGGTGCTGTGCTTCATGGCCATGCAAGCCGCCGACCAGGGCAACCTCAGCGACGGCGAAAACAAGCTCAAATGGGGCAAGATCATCACCGTGGTCGGCTTTGCCATCGGCATCGTGTTGAGCATCGTGTTCGGCGCGATCTACATCGCGCAATTCGTCGCCGCGCCGTTGGGCCACTGACGTCGCGCTGATCACGTCGGACTCGCGAGCTCGCGCTCACGAGTTCGGCGCAACTCGAGCCAGGAACGCCAGCAGAATCTGATTGAACAGCGTGGGACGGGTCAGATTGACGACATGCCCTGCATTTTCGAGCTCGTGCAGCTCCGCCTGGGGTAATAGCTGCGCGAGCTCACGGCACGGACCCAAACTCTCGGGATCATCCGTGCCCGCGATCAGACAGGTCGGGATGCGCAGCTCGCGCAGCTGGGGGGCGAGCCGCTCCGGCGAAGGTGAAGCCGCGAGCAGCTCGCGCTGTAGGTGAGCCAAGGCGTGTGGCGCGTGCTCCAAAAGCCCTTGGCGAATGAGCTTCGCGCCTTTCGGATCGAAGCGCGAACGCTCGCCCCACACGAACTCCGCACCCGCCTCGTCCAACCCCCGCTGCTCGATGGCGTTCGCAAAGCCGAGCGCCCAAGTTCGACGCTTCTCGACGTCCCCCGCGGTGGGGTACGAGGCCAGCACCAATGCGCTCACGCGCTCCGGATGGAGCAGCGCGTAGTCCAGCGAGAGCTTGGCCCCCATGCTCAAGCCGGCCAAGATCAGCGGTGTGCGCTGGGCCGTGACCAGCTGGTCGAGATCCGAGAGCAGCGCCTCATTGCGATACGCCTCGGCGCCCTCGGGCGCGGGGCTCCGCGCGTGTCCACGCCAATCGAACAGGGTGACGAAAAATCGAGACTCCAGCAGTCGCGCCTGCAGGCGGAAGTTACGCGCGCTGCCGCCGAAGCCATGGCAGAAGATGATGCCGGGGTTAGCCTCGCTGCCGAACGTTTCCGTGTAAAGCTTCACTCTCCTCCCCAAGCATGGTTTTTTCTCGGTCGTCAAGCTTGATCCGGCAGCCGATCCACTCATATGGGGATGACCGTGAGTCGTCCTGACCTGAACCCAGCGCAGCACAGCGCGGTGATGACACTGTCTGGACCGCTCTTGGTCTTGGCCGGCGCCGGCACCGGCAAGACCCGCGTCATCACTTATCGGATCGCGGAGCTGATCCGGCGCGGCATCGTCCAAGAGCGGATTTTGGCGGTCACTTTCACCAACAAGGCCGCCAAGGAGATGAAAGAGCGCGCGCAGCACTTGCTCGGCAAACGGCAACGTGGCGTGCAGCCGCCGGAGATCTCCACGTTTCACGCCCTGTGCGTGCGCATCTTGCGGCGCCACGCCGATCGCCTGGGTTACCCCAAAGAATTCGCGATCTACGACCGCAGTGACCAGGAGACACTGGCGCGCGGCGCGCTGCGTGACATTCGGGTCAGTGCGGACAAGCTTCGGCCCGGCGATCTGCTGCATTTGATCAGCACCTGGAAGAGCCAGGGGATCCGCCCTGCGGCCGCGGAGGCCGTGGCGCAAGGCGACCGCGAGCAACTCGCCGCGGCCGCCTACGCGCGCTACCAGACCCAACTTCGCGCCTGCGGCTCGATGGATTTCGACGATCTGCTGCTCGTGACCGAAGAGCTGTTCGACAAACATCCCGAAGCGCGCTTCGCCGAAGCGACGCGTTTCGACCATCTGTTGATCGACGAGTATCAGGACACGAACGGTCCGCAATACCGCATCGTCAAGTCGCTCGCCGATCGCCATCGCAACCTGTGTGTCGTCGGTGACGACGATCAATCGATCTACGGTTGGCGCGGCGCGGACGTCTCGCACATCCTGAATTTCCAAAAGGATTGGCCAGACGCCAAGGTCGTGCGCTTGGAGGACAACTACCGCTCCAAAGCACCGATCTTGGAGGCCGCCAACACCTTGATCGCGCACAACAGCTCGCGCCATCAGAAGATCCTGCGACCATTCCGGGACGGAGGTCTGCCCCCGCGCATGCTGCGAATGGAAAATGAGACCCTCGAAGCCGAGGGGGTGGTAGCCGAGATCCGTCAACGCATGGATGGCGTAGACGAATCCGTGAAATGGCGACCGAGCGACGTCGCGATTCTGTTTCGCACCAACGAGCAACCGAGGGCCTTCGAGCTCGAGCTACGGCGCGCACAGATCCCCTACGTCCTTGTCGGCGGCATGTCCTTTTACGACCGCAAGGAAGTGCGGGACGTGCTCGCCTACCTGCGCGTAATCGCCAATCCTTCGGACGAAGTCTCGCTCCTGCGCATCATCAACACGCCGCCCCGCGGTATCGGCGCCGGCACGATCGAAACTCTGATGCAAGTGGCGGTCGTGGAAGGCAAACCGTTGTGGGACATCCTGCCACAAGCCTCGACCATCGAAGACATCCCGCACGCGGCCGGTCAACGCGTGGATGCGTTCCGGATCCTGATCGAGCAATTCCGCAGCAAGCTCGGCACAGGCTCGCTGTTCGATTTCGCACAAGAGGCGCTGAAGACCGTCAGTTATCGCAGCGAGCTCGAACGTGTGTACAAGACGCCGGGTGACATCGAAGCACGCTTGAACTCCATCGCAGAGTTCTTGAATTCGATTGCGCTCTACGAACAACGCACCGAAAACGCCACCCTGCAAGGCTTCTTGGAAGAAGCGGCACTCGCCGGCCGAGAGGACCAAAAAGACGACGACAAGCGGGAACGACACGCCGTCACTCTGATGACCTTGCACAGCGCCAAGGGTTTGGAATTTCCGCACGTCTACCTGGTGGGCATGGAAGAAGGCCTGATGCCCCACCAACGCTCGATTATCGATGGCCGAAGCATCGACGAAGAACGGCGCTTGGCCTACGTCGGCGTGACTCGCGCCCAGGACACCCTGACCTGCACCTTTTGCAAGGAGCGCATGAAGTGGGGCAAACCACGCGCGCAAATCCCGAGTCGCTTCTTGATGGAGATGCGCGGCGAGACCGAGCGCGCGAAGAAAGCGGCAGAGGCCGCGCTCGTGATGTTTCGCAGTCTGGAGGCCGGTCCCGGCGAAGCGCCCGCCGCCGGCAAGACACCCAGTGCGAAAACGCCGAGCAAGACGGGTAAGGCCGCAGCGCCGCGCAGCACGAAGAAGCCGGTGCGACGCGCCTAGGGCAACTGCGCCCGAACGCCCTTCAGCGACGAGCGAGCTTCAACGACCAGCGACGGTCACGCGCGTCTCGCCGAAAGCGAATGGCCTCGAACACGCTCGAATGGCCGTGATGGGTTGCGCTGATGCCGGCGGTATCGAATGGATAGCCCTCGATGACCTTGGCGCCTTGGGAGCGTGCATAACCGATGGCGCCCTCGAGCAAGGCGCGACCCACTCCCTTTCCCCGGTGCTCACGCACGACGAAGAAGCACAGCACGACCCAAGTCGGTGTCTCGGGCGGGGTCACGCGCGGCATCGTGCGCGATCGCGCGAGCTTGACGTACGTCTCGCGCGGTGCGACCGAGCACCAGCCGATCGGAGCATCCCCCTGGTAAGCGAGCACGCCGACAGGAGTGCCGGCTTCGACCAGCGCTCGCATTCGAGACTTTCGCTGCGCGTCGCTGAGATGCGGACTCGCCGGCAGGCGATACGGCATGCACCAGCAGTAGTGCGGAGCTCCACGAGACTCGAACAGCCGTGCGAAGTCAGCCCAGTTGTGCTCAGTGACGGGACGTACCTCGATGCCGCGCAGCCTGGACGACTTCGGTGCCGGCATCTTCAATGCCTTTCGAGCGTCGGAAGCCGGGCAAAATCAGCGGCGGCACGGGTCTGTTCAGGGCTCGGGCGCACCCCGGTGTAGAGCACGAACTGCTCGAGCGCTTGGATTGCCGCCACATCGGAGCCAAGGATGACGCGTTTACCGAGCGCTCGTGCGCGTTGGATGAACGGAGTCTCCGGCGGCAATGCCACGACGTCGAATGCGATCTCGCAGCCGGCAATCGCGCGCCCCGAAAACGCGAGCGCCGTCTCGCCCGCTCCCGTCATGCCGAGCGGCGTTGCGTTGACGAGCAAGGGAGTCGCGGCTTCGAACGGTGTCCCGCGCCACTCGAAGCCATAGCTCCGAGCCAGTGCTCGCCCCGTCGCCTCGTTGCGCGAGACGACCGTGCCGTTGGCAAAGCCCTCATCCCGCAGCGCGGCGGCCACCGCTTTGGCCATCCCGCCGCTGCCGTGGAGCGTGAACGCCGTGTCGCTGGGGAGGTGTTCTCTCGCAAGCAGCGCGCGAACCGCGAGGTAGTCCGTGTTGAAGCCGGTGAGGTAGCCATTTTCGTTCACGATCGTATTGACCGAGTCGATGGCACGAGCCGAAGGCTCCAGCGCGTCGAGCAGGGGAATTACTGCTTCCTTGAACGGCATCGAGATGGCACAACCGCGAATCCCCAGCGCACGAATGCCGGTAATCGCCCCCTTCAGATCGCCCGTCGTGAACGCTTTGTATACGTAGTCGAGCTCGAGCGCTTCGTAGAGGTAGTTGTGGAAGCGCGAACCGAAGTGACCCGGGCGCGCGGCAAGGGACATGCACAGAATGGTGTCGCGGCCAATGACAGGCTTCATTATCTCCCTCGAGTCGCGCAGCATTCAGCCGCTTTCGGTTCGACCGGTCAAGCGCACGCTTGGCGGTCCCAGCATGCGAGCTCAGCCAGGCACCGCCCAACGGCACGGAGATCGTCGGCAGTCAGCAGCGACACTCGCAGGAATGACTTCTCCTGACGTTGCGCGCCGACGCGCTCACTCTTGTTCGAGCTGCTTGAGCTCTGCGTCGAGCTTCTCGTCCCATTGGTCGCGCGCAGCTGGCGGCGCGTTCTTCCCGTCCTTCGTTCCTGACTGGGTCAAGCTCCGCTTACGCCAGCGCCCGACCATCAGTGCAGCTGCAACGCCTGCACCGCCCATCGCCAATGCCAAGCCGATGAACAGGTTCCGCAATTGGCTGCCCTCTTGGACGGCCAGGATCTTCGTCCCATAGCGCTCCACGAACGATGCTTGGATCGCTTCCACTGACTCGCCGTTGCGCAACCGCCGCCGGATTTCGTGACGCATGCTGAGCGAAATCGGTGAGCCGTGAATGTCGATGGTCTGCATCCAACAGCAGGGCGCCATCAATCGCCCCTCGAGCGCGCTTGCCCCGGGCACGTCGCCTTGGATGTCGTCGCCGTAGTCATCCTCTGGCGCTACCGACGCGGCGGGCGCGGCCGGCGTGCCCGGCGCAGGCGATCCAACCTGAGACGGTGCGTGCGCGAGGGCAGCGCCCGAAAACGACAAACCGACCCCCAAGACCAACGTCCAGAGGGAGAGGCCGCGCAGCAGCGGAGAGCGAGTCATAGCCCGGGTTCTAGCGCGGAGCGGGTCGCCCCGCAGGCCCTCCGCGGGTTTCGCGGCTCCCGAGCGCTGATCTGGCGGCTTTTCTGCGCGCTCCGTCAGCCGAAATGGCAGCGAAATGCGCCCGGCGGGAGCGCCGGCGGGAGAGAACGCGCGCCGGAAGCGCAAATGACGCGCTTCGGAAGGCAAGAAGTGCTTGCCCCCCGGACGACGCCGGCGGAAATGACCGAGACGATGGCCCTCGAAAGCAGCGCATCGCACTCCGACCCGTCCGCGCTCGACGACGGCTGGGAGCCACTCCCGGACTCCAACCCCTTGCGCGTGAGTCTCAATACACGACTCGAAAGCGGCATCCCACCTGCTCGCGAGCGACACGACTCACAGCACGCCACGCTGTTCTCCACGGAACTCACGCTCGCAGACGGCTTGCAGCGCATGGAGGCCGCGCTCGCGAACGCCGTTCGAACCGAAGCAAACCTCGGCTTGCTCACGCGTGGGCTGAAGCACCTGGCATCGGGGGCCGAAGCCGCGCGCGCCGCCAACACCCAGCTCTCGCACGAGCTCGACGAGTTGCGGAGCGACTTGGCTCGCAGCCGAGAGGAAGAGCATGCGCTGCGCCTACACACGAATCAACTCGAGCAACTCTTGGCGCTGGTCCGCCACGAGACGGCCAGCGAGCGACAGTTTCTGATCGAAGAACAAGATCGCTTTCTGGCCGAGGTGCTGATCGATCACGAGCGACAGCTCAGCGAGCTGCGCGAGCGTTTGCGACAATCCAACCGAGGCCAGAGCGACGCCGACAAGATTGCGGAACTGATCGCGCAGCGCGACCAGGCTCGCGAGTACGCCACGCGCTGCGAGCGCGAACGCGATTTGGCCTGGCAAGAGCTCGCGACCGGCGTGGACACGTCGAAGAAAGCTCCCCCGGAGCAGAGCCAACGCAGCCCCTCGGCGGCCGCAAACATTGCGGCGATTAGCCTGCGTTCGGTGGCCGTGCCTGCGCCGAGTTCAGCGCCGGACGGGGCGCGGTCGTCGGAGCGATCCGCGACCAGCTATTCAATGTCTGGGGAGGACGTGAGCGACTAGCGCGGTTCGTCGACTCCGTGTTCCGTCCCCGGCGCCGTTCGCTGTCGATGCTTCCGCCGCGCACTCACAGCTCGCCCGGAATGGGCAGAAGTACCGCCTTATAGCGTGCGCCAAAGTCGAAGGCGATGGCGATGCCGTCTTTCAGATCGCCTCCGAGATATCTTTCGTAACGCAGGGCGAGACCGAAGGCGACCCAAGTGAGCCGCAGAGACGCGGCCATGTACCCGGCGCTGGCATCGACTGGCAGCGAGACATCGGTGCAATCCACGCAATCGTTGATCGAACGCTTGTATTGTTGCAGTGCGCCCGAGTAGCCCAACAAAAGACCCGGCGACAGAGCCCACCCGCGCGCAAGCCGCAGGTTCGGTTCCAAGCCGGTTTCTGCTGATGCGAGCACGCCCCCGGCAGTGGTGAACGCTGAGTGCGGCGTCGTATCGCACATTTGCTGGGAGCTGCCGATTTCTTGCGTGCACGTCACCACGTCTTGCGAAAAGCCTCGATCATCGTTGGGAGAAGCGTGGCGGATGCCCACGTGCAACGGGATCCAGTCCCACAGATCGACGCCGAACCGCGCGCACACCCCCCACCCCCCGCGCAAACCCGTGCTCGCCATCACCTCCGAACGGTAGTTGAGGCGCGCGTCCTCCACCTCGACGAACAGGCCAGTGATTACGGTGCGACCCAAGCCGAAGCAAATTAGATTCTCGCCGTAGCTGCAGCGTTCCTGTCGAAACGCGTACTCGCGCGCGTCCGTCCGCGCCTCATCATTCTCGGCGCTCGCAGGTTTGCTCGAACGGCTCGGTTCGACCGCCGTCTGTGCGCCGGCGTGAGCAGTGACGAGGAAGAGCGAACCGAACGACCACGACAGCAAAGAATGTCTCATGAAAGCCGAAGCAAGCAGGACCGACGAAGGTCTGAGAAATCTCGGCATCCTACCTAGCAGAAAGCCACACGAGTCGGGGCATGATCATCCGTACTCGAGCCGCTTCGATCTCCAATGCAATTGTCGGCTCGGGATGCTACGGGGCGACCCTCACCGTGGCCCAACCGTTCCCCGGCATCTCGAACTGCAGCTTCTTCCCGGCCATGGCGATGGTGGTCGTCTTCGCTGCTCCGGCATTGAACATTACGGCAATCAGTGCGCCGTCGGGATTCTTGAATGCCAGAGTATCGCCGCCGGTTGCGCCGATCACGTGCGCGCCCGGCGCCACGAAACGCGCGATGTGTTTGAACACCGAGTACGCGGGTGTCTGGATCAAGCCCTTGTCTGGATCCACGACCAGCAAGGCGTTCTGTGGCCAAGCCCGGCTGCCGATCCCCACTCCGTTGGCGTCGAGGATCATGTTGCTCGTGAAGTAAGCGCTGACACCGGCCTTGATCCAGTCGCGGATGAAGCCCCAACTCGCGACCGCATAGGCATGATCGTTCGGCGCCGCGTTGGGATTGAAGCGGGTATCCCAGGGCAGGTTGCCGACGTTGTGATTGTCCTGCCAGATCGGCAGGCCCCTGGCCCTCACTTCTTTGACCAGGTCGAGTCCTTCCCACTCGAAGCCGAAGCCTTTGACGTAGCTCATGGCCGAAGTATCCGCGGTCACTGCAGCGATCATCGCGAGTGAGCGGCCCGAGTGATCGTCCTCCGACAGCGAACCGAGGAAGATTTGCGCGTCCACGCGCTGCTCCGCAAACGTCGGCCCAAGGTGGCCCGCGATGAACCGGGTCATCGCGGCCGCGCTCCAAACGCACGACGGAAAATCGAGCGCGAGGTTGGGCTCCTTCTGCGGGTGCACCGCTTCGATCCGAACGCCTCGCTCACGGTAGGCCTGCACGAACTTGGTCAAATACAGAGCGAAGGCGTGCAGCGTGGCTTCGTCTTCGAGCATGTTGCCGCCGTCGAACGCGTGGTTGTCCTTCATCCACGTCGGGGGCGACCAGGGGCTCGCCCACAGATGAAGCTGGGGCGCGACGGCCAGCGCGGCCTTGATGTACGGAATCAGCTTTTGTTCGTCACGAGCGAGCGAGAACTGCGCCAGCGTCGTGTCGCCCGCGGTCTCGTCGAGTGAGTAGCGATCGATGGCATAGTCGCTCGCACCGATCGGGATTCGGCCGTAATCGAAGCAAAGCCCATCGTCGCCAAAGATGGCGTCGAGCGCCGCTTCACGATTGAGCGCATTCAACGAGAAGAGCGCGTCGGCACCGCGTTCGCTGAACGTGCCGCCAAAGCCTTGCCACACTTGAGCAATGGCGCTCTCGTCGAGCGTGATGTCGACCGCGTCACTCGTCACCTCGGTCAGCGAGGTGGTCAGAAGGCCATAGGAGCCTTCCTGAGACGTCATCAACAGCTTCGTGAAGGTCGGGTCGATCCGACAGCGTTCTTCTGCTGTGGATCCGTCTCGGCCTCCGCCGCTACTCGGGCTTTCGCTAGCGCTCCCTCCCTCACCGCCACGACCACCCGAAGGCGCGCCACCCGAGGCTGCGCCAGCCGACGCGCCGCCCGAAGCTGCGCCGCCTGAGCCAGTGGCTAGAGAAGTACCGGCAACGTCGGACGAGCCCGCCCCGCCCACGGAATGGATGCCACCCCCTGAACCGGCAGTGCCCGAAGCGAGGGGTGCCTCCGTGGCAGAGCAGCCGCTCGCCAGCGCAATTAGACCCGCAATCCGAAGTGCCTCGCTCCGCCTCATGTCTCCCCGACGAGAGCGCAATTGGAGCACCATCGCCTGAATTTGGCCAACCATGCCGCTCAATCGCGAGGATTTTCGATGTACCCCGCTTGACCACACCGGTCGCTGAGCCTAAAGTTTCACTAACTTTTGAAAGCTCAAAGAACAAGCTGATGTCCGGACCCACCACAGAGCCTGTCACCCAGGCTGAACTCGAAGTCGCCGATACGGTCGGGCGACTAATGGAGTTCTGGGGTTTCAAGCGCCCCATGGGTCGCATGTGGACGCTGCTGTATCTGTCGCCGACCCCGCTCGGAGCGGCCGAGCTCGGTGAGCAACTGAAGATGAGCGCAGGGGCGGTCAGCATGACCCTCAATGAGCTGCTCAAGTGGGGCGCGGTCAAGAAGAGCTGGCGACCCGGTGAACGGCGCGACTTCTACGAGGCCGAGACGGGCATCGGCAAGCTGGTGCAGCGAGTGCTGCGCGAGCGCGAGCTGGAGCTGGTGCGTCAGTTCGGCGAAGCGTTGACGAACGCGGAGCTCGCGCTGCCTCGCGCGAACGAGCCTGCGAGTGCCCCTGATTTCAAGCGCGAGCGCGTCCACGAACTGCAACGCTTGGCGCGGCTCGGCGAAACCCTGCTCACTGCGCTGGTCGCCGGCAAAGTCGTCGATCCGACCCCCTTTCTCAAAGTGTACGGAGATCCATGACCGAACCGCTGACAGCCCTGCCCCGTGACGGCACGGGCACCGCCCTGTCGAACCTGACGCGCGAGGGCTCGGGCGCGATGTTCGACGGCATCGCGGCTCGCTATGACTTGGTCAATCGCGTCATTTCGCTGGGTATCGACCAGAGCTGGCGCAAGAAAACGGTGCGCGCGCTACAGCTCGCTGCCGGGCATCGCGTGCTCGATTTGGCGACCGGAACCGCCGATCTCGCGATCCAAGTCGCGGAAAGCCAGCCAAACGTGAGCGTGGTCGGGCTCGATCCTTCCAGCAAAATGCTGGACGTTGGACGCGAGAAGGTGCGGCGCACGGGGCTTTCGACGCGGGTGGAGCTGGTGCAGGGCGACGCCCAAGCCCTGCCCTTCGACGACGATTCATTTCAGTCCGTGTGCATCGCGTTCGGCATTCGCAACGTGCCCGATCGCGCGCAGGCCTTGCGTGAGATGGCCCGCGTCACGCGTGCCGGCGGGCGCATCGCCATCCTCGAGCTGTCCGAGCCGCGCTCGGGCCTGCTGGGAGCGCTGGCACGCTTTCACATTCACCGCGTCGTGCCCTACGTCGGCGCGCTACTCTCAGGGGTGAAGGAGTACCAATACCTGCAACGTTCGATCGCCGCGTTTCCGCCAGCGCAAGAGTTTGCCGAATTGATGAAGGCATCCAACCTGAATGTGCTCGCTGTTCATGGTTTGACCTTCGGCGTTTGCCACCTGTACGTCGCGGAGCCTCGAAAGCAGAAATGACCGAGCAGTTCGCGATCGGCGCAACAGGGATTCGAGTCGCCGACGGCAGCTTCGACAGCCGCGACTTGGTCGAGCGCATCGCCCGAGATTTGGCGCGCCTCGACGGCAGCCGTGAGTGGGTCGCGCTCACCTGGCAGGTTCCGCGTGTACCGAGCGAGCGCCTGCTCGCGGCGGAGACGAGCGGCAGCGCTCTGCTTTGGGCGCCCCCCGCAGACGAGGAAGTGTGCGGCCTGGGCGCGGCCTTCACGCTCGAAGCGCAGGGCAACGAGCGGTTTCGACGCATTCAGGCCGACGCCCAAGCCGTTTGGGCAAAGCTCGACAGCAGTCGCTCGGACCCGCTCGCGCCCAGCCTACGTTTTTTCGGCGGTCTGGCCTTTCAGCCCGGTCAGGCGGAGAGCGGCCTGTGGCACGGTTTCGGAGACGCTCGGTTCGTGTTGCCCGAGCTCAGCTATTGTCGGAACAAGGCCGGCGCTTGGTTGCGCCTGGTCGTGCGCGGCAGGGGCTGGGATAGACAGGCGTTCCGCGCCGAGCTCGAGCCGCGTGTCGCGCGTGCGTTGCAAGCGCTGTTCACGCCAGCTCACACGCGAGAGTCGGCGCGCGAGCTGGCGCGCGAAGAGCGGTCCGAGGCGGCGTTCGCCGAGCTCGTGACCGCGATTCAACACGAGATCAAGAGCGGTCGCGCCCAGAAAATCGTGGCCGCCCGGCGCGTGAGCCTGACCCTTGACCGCGAGCTCTTGCCGGAGATTGTCCAGAGCCGGCTACGCGACGACGCGCCGGAATCGACCCGCTTTGCGTTTCGTGTGGGCGGCGCGACGTTCTTGGGCGCGACCCCCGAACAACTCGTGGAAAAGCGCGGCATCGAGCTGCGCACCGAGGCCGTCGCCGGCTCCGTGAGCGCCGACGATGCCACGTCCGCCGAGTGGCTGCTGGAGAGCAACAAAGACATTCGTGAACACGAATTCGTGGTGAGTGAAATCCTGCGTTTATTGGCGCCGCTCACGACCGAGCTCGCGCCCGCGAGCGCGCGCGAGGTGCATCGCTTGCGCACGGTGCTGCATCTGCGCACGCCCATCACCGGCAAGCTGCGCGAAGCTAGCCACGTGCTCGATCTAGTCGACCGTTTGCATCCAACGCCGGCGGTGGGCGGAGTACCGACGGGCGCGGCGATCGACTTCATCACTCGCCACGAGCCCGACCAGCGCGGCTGGTACAGCGCGCCCTGGGGTTGGTTCGACGAAAGCGGTGATGGTCGTTTCGTCGTTGCCCTTCGCTGCGGCGTGGTCGCGGGCAGGCGCGCCGAACTGTACGCCGGCGCCGGCGTGGTCTCGGACTCGAACGCACCCAGCGAGTTTGCCGAAACGCGCTGGAAGCTCGCGGCACTGCTGGGCGCGCTCGGAGTTTCTGCGTGACAGCCACGCTTTTGACCGAGTGGTCGCGACTGCTGCTCGGATCACTGGCTCGAGCAGGTGTCGAAAACGTCGTAATCAGCCCGGGCTCGCGCTCGACGCCGTTTGCCTGGGCCGCACTGAACGAGCCGAAACTCCGTTGTCATTCGGTTTTGGATGAACGCGTGGCTGCCTTCTTTGCGCTGGGCCAAGCGCGTGTCAGCGGGCGGCCGAGCTTGCTCCTGTGTACCTCGGGCACGGCTGCCGCCAACTACTATCCTGCGCTGATCGAGGCCTCGCTCGCTCAACTGCCGATTCTGGTCCTGACCGCGGATCGCCCGCTCGAGCTGCAACACTCGGGGGCTCCGCAAACGATCGACCAAATCAAGCTCTTCGCCGACACGGCGCGCGCGTTCTTCGAACTGGGCACGCCCGATGCCTCGCCGAGCGCCCTGCAAGGCGTGGTACGCAGCGTCGCACACGCGGTCCATGCCTCGCAGCACGGCAAGCCGGGGCCGGTGCACTTGAACGCGCGAGCGCGCAAACCGCTCGAGCCGCTGCCAGCCGAGGACGCGCCCACGCGCGCCTTGAAGGAGCGCGTGGACGAACTCCTGGCGCGCGGTCCCACGCTGACGAGTGCCGTGCTACGTCAGGCTGACGTGAGCCGCTTGGCGCGCGCTTGCGCCGAGACCGCACGCGGTCTGATCCTGGCCGGCCCGGAAGCGGCGCATCGGCCCGAAGCCGCCCAGGCCTTGGCACGCCTGGCAGAAATAACCGGCTTTCCGCTGCTTTGTGAAGCCACCAGCCAGGCGCGCTTTCAGAGCGAGCTTGCGCCGTCCGTGTTGCGCATCGATGCCTTCGAGTGGCTCTTGCGATCGCCGAGTCTGCGCGCGCGCCTGGCGCCGGACTTGCTACTGAACTTCGGTGGCACACCGACCTCGAGCGCCTATGAGCGTTGGCTCGGCGGGGGCTTCGGCGGCCAGCGCTTCGTGATCGCCGAGCACGGTTTTCCCGACCCTCACGGCCTTGCCAGTGAGCTCATCAGCGCGGCAACCGACAGCGCAGCACACGACACCGTGCGGCACTTGCAGCATTCACGGTTACGACAAGAGGCCGAGCGCGAACGCTTTCGCCATGACTGGCGCGAAGCCAACCGGCACGCCTGGGTCGCGGTCGAGCAAGAGCTCAGCCGGGTCTCCAGTCAGCTGAGCGAAGCTTGCGCGGTGCGCGAGGTGCTCGATCATTTGCCCGAGCCATGCCAGCTCGTGCTCGGCAACAGCTTACCGATCCGCGAAGTAGACGCCTACGTGCCGAGCCGCGCGCGCGCACTCAGCGTGCTGTGTCAGCGCGGCGCCAACGGCATCGACGGGTTGATTTCGGGCGCGGCCGGCGCGGCCAGTTTGCGCCGAGAGGCCACCGTGCTGCTGCTGGGCGACGTCAGTTTCATGCATGATTTGGGCGGGCTCGCGGTTGCCCGTGAAGCTTCTGGCCCGTTCGTGATCGTGGTCATCGACAACGGCGGAGGTCGGATTTTCGAGCAGCTGCCCATCTTCGAACGGCTCGAGGGACACGCGGAATCGAGTCGCTTTTGGCTCACCCCACCCGCGGTCGAGCTCTCGCATGCCGCGCTGCTCTTCGGCTACCGCTACGCGAAGATCAGCGAGCGAGCGAGCATCGCTAGCGCGCTACGCGACGCGACGAGTGAGCCCGGTGTGAGCGTGCTGCACATCGTGGTGGAGGGCAGCAGCGCGCGCGAGTCCGAAGCGCGCGTGCAGAGCGTGCTGGAAGCCCGGGTCGGAGCCGCTGGATGAGCGCGCTGCTCGCGCTGCACGGCTTCACCGGCAGCCCGCGCAGCTGGGATTTCTTGCCGCCGGCCGATTCTCCCCGTTTCGTCCCCGCGCTGGTCGGGCACCTGGGATCCAGCGCGGGCAGCGAGGTGGTCGACTTCGAAAGCGAAGTGGATCGCTTGGCCAACCTGACCCGAGAGGCAAGCGCGCTGCACGTCGTGGGCTATTCGCTCGGCGCGCGCCTGGCCCTCGGCCTTTCGCTCAGACATCCGCAGCGCGTGTCGCGACTGACGCTGATCAGCGGCCACCCCGGCCTGGATTCGGAGAGCGAGCGCGTCTCCCGACGCGCCGCGGACGAGCACTGGTGCGAACTGTTACTGAAACACGGCACACTTGCCTTCGTCGACGCTTGGCAAGCACAACCGCTGTGGGCCACGCAGGCACGACTCGACCCACGCGCGCTTCAGGGTAAGCGCAGCGAGCGGCTGAGTCACGACCCGGCCGGCCTCGTGCGTTCGCTGCGCGTCACCGGCCTCGCGGAGATGCCGAATTACCGCGGCCAGTTGGCGCAACTCGAGCTTCCGCTGACGCTGGTCGCTGGCAGCTTGGACGCGAAATTCTGCAGGCTCGCCCAGCACATGGCCGAGGCCGTCGCGGGCGCCGAGCTCGCCATCGTGGACGGAGCCGGCCACGACCTCTTGCTCGAGCGCCCCGAGTTCATTACCGAGTTGGTGCTACGAGGAACCGCGCCATGAGCAGCTCTGCATCGATCAGCGAAGCCGCCAAGCTGGACGTTCGTCCTGGCTCGCTCGCTGCATGGCTGCTCGCGAGTCGACCGAAGACGCTGAGCGCCGCGGCCGTCCCCGTGTTGGTCGGTACCGCCTGCGCAGCTGCGCGCGGTGAAGTGAAATGGGGACCCGCCTTCGCGGCTTTGGCCGGAGCGCTGCTGCTGCAGATCGGAGCCAATTTCGCCAATGACGTGTTCGACTTCGAGAAGGGCGCGGACACGGCCGAACGCCTGGGTCCAACGCGCGCGGTGCAAGCTGGGTTGCTCAGCGCGCGCAGCATGCGCCGTGGCATGCTCGTTGTCTTCGGCCTGGCACTGTCGATCGGCGTGTATTTGACCACGGTCTCGGGGCCGGTGATTCTGCTGATCGGTTGCGCGTCGATCGCGTCTGCCATCGCCTACACGGGCGGGCCATATCCGCTCGGCTATCACGGGCTCGGGGACGTGTTCGTGTTCGTGTTCTTTGGTTTGGTCGCGGTGTGCGGCACGGCCTTGGTCGAGATCGGGCGCGTGCCGGGTTTGGCGATCGCCTGCGCAATCCCGGTGGGCGCGCTGGCAACGGCGATTTTGGTGGTCAACAATCTGCGCGACCGCGTGACGGACCTGGGCGCGGGCAAGCGCACCTTGGCCGTTCGCTACGGCCGCGGTTTCGCGCTCGGCCAGTACCGCGCGCTGCTCGCCGTGAGCTACCTGACGCCCGTCGCCTTGCTGCTCACGCGCAGCACCGGCCCGGAGGTCTTGCTCACACTGCTCTCGCTGCCACTGGCGCTCAAGACCGAGCGCGCGGTCTCGCGTACCGAAGGGCGGGCGCTCAATCCATTGCTCGCGGCCACCGCCAAGCTCCTGGCCGTGTTCGGGGTCTTGTTCGCGCTCGGGCTGTGCCTGCGCGCGGCGCTCGCGCACTTCGGCTGGGCGAGCGCGCCGTGACGCTCGCCATGTCGCTGGTCGCGAACGCGCGGAGCTTGTCTCGCCCGGCGCGGAACGCGCGCGCTCACTGGTCCGAGCGGGCCAGCTGCATCGTCACCCTAAAGAGTGATGATGGGGGTCGCGGCCAAGGCGAAGCGTCGCCGTTGCCCGGCTTCAGTCCGGATCAGCTGCTCGACTGTGAACGCGCCTTGGCCGCGCTCGATTTGCGCGGTATCCCTGCTCGGCTCGGGCCGGGGCAAGACCTGAAGAGTGAGCTGTGCCGGGCGAGTGTGCGCATCCCCCCAACACTCCCCGCCGCTCGGGCGGCCCTCGAGGGCGCACTGCTCGATCTCTGGGCGCGCGCCGCCGGAGTGCCGGCTTGGGCGCTGCTCCGCCCAGCGCCGCCGAAGCCGGCGGCGCGACCGGTCGCGGCGCTGCTCTCGGGGGAGCCGGAGCAAGCCTTGGAGCAAGCCCTGGCAGCGCGCGCGCGCGGGATTGCGACCTTCAAGTTCAAGATCGGACGAGCGGGCGCGCTCGAACGCGAGCTCTCGGCCGTGCACGCGCTGCGCGCTGCGCTCGGCCCTGCCGCGCGTCTGCGCTTGGACGGAAACCAGGCCTTGAGCCTGGCCGAGGCCAGTCACTATTTGCCGCACTTTGCCCAGTGTGAGCTGGAATTCATCGAGGAACCGTGCGCGCCCCACGAGCTCGACCGGCTCCGTGCCCTCGGCTTGCCGTTGGCGCTCGACGAGTCACTGGCTAGCGGCGCGCTGCCCCAGCGCGGTGACCGCGCGCTGATTTTGAAACCCACCCTCGTGGGTGGGGTCGGCGCTTGCCTCGAGCTCTGGGAAGCGGCGCACGCGGTCGGCGCGGAAGTGATCGTCTCGCACGCTTTCGAGGGCCCGCTCGGACTCGGCCTGAGCGCCGCGCTCGCGCTGAGCATCGGCTCGGAGTCGCTCGCACAGGGCCTCGATCCCGAGGGCGCACAGCTCGATCCCCTGAATTTGCCCTACTACGCTCAGGCGACCATCGCTCCCTGGCCGGAGCCAGGGTTCGGAATCGGGGAGCAGCCGTGAACCTCTCGCTGCTGGCCGCGGCTCGCGAGCTGCCACAGCGCCCGGCGCTGGTTTGCGACGGTGAGCGCTTGAGCTTTGCGGCCCTGGCGGAGCGCGTGTGCGCTCGGCGCGCCGAGCTCGAAGCGCTGGGTGTTCAGAGCCTCGACACGCGCCCAGTGGCGCTGGTGGTGGACGGCAGTCTGGCGATGTTCGAGTACTTGTACCTGTGCATCGAGCTCGGGGTGCCGCTCTTACCGCTGCATCCGCGGCTGACCGCGCCCGAACGGGAGCACCTGATC
>DASSMT010000471.1:0-26991 GCA_035688655.1 Polyangiaceae bacterium
CGAGCGTGACCACCACCGAAATCTACACGCACGTCAGCGGCGACCACGTGCGCAACGCTCACCGTCGCTCGCACCCGCGCGCGTGAGCGACGACCGCTCATGGCCACGCGCATGAGCGACGGCCGCTCGCGCCCTCGCGAACGACGGGCCGCCCCAGCAGCTCCGCCGGTCGCGAAACGCGCCTCACCGGATCGTCGCACGTGTGCTACAAAATACGGGTGTTTTTCTCAGTCCATGAACCTCGCGCCGTTCGCACGCCGGTAGTCGTCGAGGTTCCGCACGCCGGGCTCAGTGTCGATCCGCAATCGATGGCGACCTTGATCGCGCCCACCCAATCGCTCGGCCGCGATGCGGATCTGTTCGTGGACGACTTGTATGCGGATGCGCCAGACGTGGGCGCGACGCTACTCGTGTCACACGTCAGCCGTTACGTGTGCGATCTGAACCGTGCCGAGACTGACGTCGATCCGCTCACGGTCGAAGGGGGCACCGCGCGCTCCGCTCCGCACGGCGTGATCTGGCGAGTCACGACCGACAATCGTCCGGCGCTGCTCCGCCCGCTGCCCTTTGCAGAGCTCGAGCGACGCTTGGTCCGGATCTATCGCCCGTATCATCAGACGCTGCAAACGTTACTCAGCGAGCGCGTCGCCGAGTTCGGTTTCGCGATTTTGCTGTGCGGGCACTCGATGCCCAGTCGCGGCCGCGAGGGTCACATCGATCCGGGGCGTGAACGCGCGGACGTCGTTCCCGGCTCGCGCGGACGCAGCACGTGCTCGGAACAAGTGCTGCGCTTGGTCGATCGCAACGCGGCCGCCTTCCGCTTCAGCGTCGCTCACGACGAGCCGTATCGCGGCGGTTTCTCCACCTCTCACTACGGGCGCCCCAAAGAGCGCGTGCACGCGATCCAGATCGAGCTCGCGCGCCGGCTCTACATGGATGAGCAGACACTCACCAAAAAACCTCGTGAATTCGAGAACTTGAAATCCTTTTGTCGAACCGTTACTCAGGCTTTGGGCGAGCTCTCGCTGGTTTGAGCGACCGCCGGGCAAGTAACTGACGCTTGAACAGCCGGTCACCCTGAGCTAGGTTCCGCGCCCTCCAATGGCCCGCAGTGAAATTACCGGCAAGCGCAAGCTGGCCGCTCACAACGTCTCGCACTCCAACATCAAAACCCCGCGCTGGCAGCACGTGAACGTGCAACGCCGTAGGCTTTGGGTTCCGGAGCTCGGACGCCACGTCACCCTCAAGCTCACCACCGGTGATCTGCGCACGGTCGACAAGATCGGTCTGCTCGAGTTCGCCAAGAAGCACGGCGCCAAGGTCGCGTGACTCCTGCTCGCCTCGCGGCGAGCATCCGAAGGCGGCAGTCGTCTCCAGCGGACGTTGCCGCCTGAGCTCTTTTCTCGGTCGTGATTTTTGACGCTCACTTGCGCGCGCGGTCGCGAGGCGCTGCCCTCACCCGCGGCGCTTAGCGGCGCTGCCCGACGACCTCGCGCGAGTGCGGATCGCGCGCGATCGACAAGCGCGGGGCGTTCGCGAAGTCGAGCGCGCACGCGCCAGGCTCGGCGCACACCTCGACCGGCACTCCGCCTTCGTTGCAGCGCACCGCGATCGGCGCGGGCGCTGGCAGCGAGCTACCGGGCGCTTGGCGCGGCACGCCACGCTGCGTGGGGACCGCGACATACGGTGCCAATAGCGCCAAATCGTCGATTTCGAGGCCGTCCGAAGGCCGGAAATACGCCGCCGCCGCGAACACGCCCCGCACGTCGACCGCGCACACCACGGCTCCGATGCCGAGTTCTTTGGGCAGCGTCGCATTAAGCGAGGCTTCCGCCCAGGGCGCTTCGAGGAACTCGGAGCCAGCCACGCTGCGCGTGCTGGCCGCGTGATCGATGTCGGTCACGTTCGTGAGATCGGAGGGCGTGACCAGGCCGCCCTCACTCGGACCCGCGAGACGCAAAAAGGGCCGCGCAAACCCCTGCTCCGAAAACGCGACTTGTCCGAGCGATCGCACGCGCCCCAAGACCTCCGCGCGCGCCTCCGCTCCGGCGCGTTCGGCACGCAAGATCCCGTGCTTGACCAGCGAGCCGAGCGATTTGGCTCCGTCGTACGCGTTGGCGACGGCCGCCGCCGCGACCGCACCGGGGACGGCGATGCGCGCGGCCGCGGGGATTGGTTCGTCCGGCAAGAAGCCGCGCGGGCGCTTGGTACCGAGCCCCGGCTGGCGCAGACGCCCATCGAAAGCACGCCCGCCCGTTCCGATGCCAGCGACCAAAACGGTGAGCGGGGAAAGCAACACGCCGGAGTAGCCACCTGCCGCGGCAAAGAAGCCAGCCAGCACGGCGCCAACCGCCGAGCCTGCTTGCCCGAGCTGCGCGACCGCCGCTTCTTCCGCGATCGGATCGTTGGAAAGGGCGAGTGCTCGCGCCCTCATTCTGCGAGCTCCTGCCGCAGCAGCTTGGCCGCGTTCTCTGCACCCTGGCCCTCGATCACGATGAACGCTCGTTCGAAATCGGCGATCGCTTCAGCCACGTGGCTGACGCTGCTGGAACGGATCTGTACGCCGTCTCCCAGCGCCAACAGACGCGTGTACACGCATTCGCCCGGTGCAGGCTCGGCGCGCGTCACGTCACGCACCACGGTCACGCCGTGCTCGTCCGCAAACTCCTCGATTTGCTCGTCTTCCCAGACGCCGCGCGATTCCCAGGCAATGCGCCGCTGATCGTGGGCCAGGGTCTCGAACAGCTTGCTCAGCCGCTGGCGCATGCGCGCGCTCGGGCCGACCGTGCCCGGAGTCTGCAGTAACAACCAATCGGCAGACAACGCGTCGGCGAGCTCCAGCGTGCGGCCGAGCGCGAGCTCGCTCGATTCGAGCTGACCAACGGCGCGCGGCAGCACCACGCTGAACACGAAACCCGTGGGCACTCGCTTCTTCCAATCGGCCACGCGCGCCCCGCGGGGCAGATTGGTCGCGTCGGCACGCACCTCGAGCATGTTGAAACGCGACGCGTAGCGGGCGATATCACCCTCGAGATTGTGTCTACCAACGAAAAGCTGCATGGGACTCCGAGATTCCAAACCTGGCTGTAGGCGAAGACTGAACCTTTTTTCGCCCGGCGAGTAAAACTAGCAGGGCCCGCGCTGAATTCATTTGGGCGGGTGCGGGGCGACTTCGGGCTGATCGGCGAAATGAAACCACTCCGTCGGATGGCGCGAGATGAAGGATTGCATGGCCTGGGCGGCGCAGGCGGCGGCGCGCTGAAGCTCGGCGGGCGAGGCCTGACGGCTCACCCAAATCGGCGCTTCGATCGAAAACTCGTAGCGGAAATAGCCTAGCCGATGCGCAAAAATGGGCACTACCGGCGCGCCCGAGAGGGCCGCCAACCGGAACGGTCCCTCGGGCATGGACTCTTCCGCGCCAAAAAGTTCGACCGGCAGCGCGCGCCCTCCGGGAGCACCGCGATCCAGCTGGATCGCGACCACGCCGCCGCCTCGCACATGGCGGAGCAACGGCAAGGCATCCAGTGGGTGATCGCCCACGTGCATCACGCGCACGCCGTTTCGCTGTCGCACCGCGTCGTGCACTTTGCGCGCGGCCTCGTCGGCTTCGGCCAACATGACCACGATCACGTCTGCGCTGAAGTCCTTGGCGAGCAAGCGCGCGGCGCAATCCCAAGGGCCGATGTGCGCGGTGACCAGGATCACCCCCCGCCCGACCTGCAGCGCCCCGCGCAGGTGCTCGCGCCCCAGCAGAGAGAGCTCCGTATTTTGGCCATCGCTGCGATCGATGCCCAAAGATTCGGCCAGGCAAGATGCATAGCTGGTGAAGGTCTGCACGAGGTCCCGCTGCTCGGCGAGAAAAGGGCGTTGCCCTTTGACTCGGCGCAAATTGCGGAGCACGCGCTGGCGCGTTTCCGGCAGCGCCAGCGCGAAGGCAGTCCCGAACAATTTGGGGCTGTGTTGGATCACGAAACGAGGGCCGAAGCGCGCGCCGGCGTAGGCAAGGCGCCGCAAGAAGGCGCTGTCTGGGCGGAGGGCGCGAGCCAATGAGCACGTTCCCGTGTCATGCCGTGGGCCTTGCGGCAAGCCCCCTATCGACGTTTTTGCGGCCAGCGCTTGAGAAAGCGCCAGGAACCCACGACAGTCCGATCATGGCGGCCGCACCCCTGGCAACCACGACCGATACCCTCTATGACGGAGCCGTCCGGCTGCGCCAACCGGCCCGCGGGTACCGCGTGAATGTCGACGCTTTGCTGTTGGCAGCTTTCGCCGCCCATGGTCGGCGCGCGGAATTTGCGGTCGATCTGGGTGCGGGCGTCGGCTCGGTCGCTCTCGGCCTGCACCACTTGGGCGCTGCGGCTCGCTTCGCGCTCGTCGAACGCGAGGCCTCCCTACTGGCGCTGGCCGAGGAGAACGCACGCTTCGCGCACCTGATCAGTCACGGCTTTTGCCACGATTTGGCGCGCGGGTTACCTGAAGAACTGCGGCAAGCGGCCGACCTCGTGGTTGCCAACCCCCCCTTCTTCGACCCAGGCCAGGCGCGTCCCGGCACGCATGCCGAAAAGACCCGCGCCCGTTTCGGAGATTTGGGCCCATTCGTCGAGGCCGCGGGCGCGGCACTCCGCTCGGCGCAGAGCCGCGCGGCGTTCGTCTACCCCGCGCGTGAGCTGACTCATTTCTTGGCCTGCGCCGAACGCGCCAAGTTGATCCCGAAGCGCCTCAGGCTGGTGCACGCCGACGTGAGCAGTCCCGCGCGCGTGGCCCTGATCGAGCTGCGCCGCGCACGGCCTGGCGGGCTCGTGATCCTGCCCCCGCTGTTCGAATGGGCGGAGAAGGGCGTGCGAACGCACGAGCTCACGCGCATTTTGACAGGAAAAAGCTAGCGCTGCAGGGAGAGCAAGCGATCGAAGATGATCGCTGCCGCGGCGCGCACGCTCAGGTGATTGTAGCCGTCCTCGCGCCGGCCGAGGATAGCGCTGAGTCGCGCATCCGCGCGCTCCGTGATCGCATCGGCGAGGCCCCAGCCCGTGCCGAACACGATCAGCACCGGTGGCCCGGGCAGTGAAATTTCCGCGCGAGCCGCCGGGAAATCCAACAGCTCGCCGGAGCCGCGGGCGCTCGTGACCCACAGCTTCGAGCCCTCCCCCAGGGCGACCAGGGCGTCATTCAAAGTCGACACCACGCGCAGCAGGCTGATCGCGGGGGTGCGATCCGGAATGCGCCGCGCGCCCGAGCCGCTGATCCAATGTTCGCGCACGCGCTCCGCAAGCAGCCGCTGTGCGGCCACGGGGTGCACGATGAACAAATCACTGAGCCCGTAGGTGTGTGCGCTGCGCGAGATGTCGTGCAAATCCAAATTCGTGATCGCACTGGTCACGACCGAGCGCGAGCGGTCGTGTACCGGGTAATGCACGAGTGCTGCCGCGACACGTCTCATGAGCCGCCCTCGCGATCGCCGCGCGGCTTCAGGCTCCGAGGCAGCAAGTCCGGACGTCGCTCCCGCGTACGCTCCGCCGAGGCAGCGCTGCGCCAAGCGCGCACCTTCTCGTGATCGCCGCTGCGCAGGATCTCCGGCACTTCCAAATCGCGAAAGCTGACCGGGCGCGTGTACTGCGGATATTCGAGCAAGCCCCCGCACTCGAGGCTGAACGATTCTTCACAGGTCGAGTCGGCGTTGCCGAGCACGCCGGGCAGGAGCCGGATACAGGCCTCGACCACGCACATGGCCGCCACCTCGCCGCCCGTGAGCACGAAATCGCCGAGCGAAAGCTCTTCGTCTACGAACGTGCGCACGCGCTCGTCGAACCCCTCGTAGCGACCGCAGATCAGGATCAGGCTGTCACGAGCGGCGAGCGTGCGCGCTTTGGCCTGTTCGAAGCGCTCACCCTGGGGAGTGAGCAGGACGCGATGTGGACGCGTCTCCGAAGCCAAGGCCACCTCGGCAGCTTCGATTGCTGCCACGGCGACGTCCGGTCGAATCACCATGCCCGAACCGCCGCCATACGGCGTGTCGTCGACGCTCGAATGCTTGCCCAAACCGTGCTTGCGCATCGCTTCGAGATGCACGCTGAGCGCGCCCGAGCTCTGCGCGCGGCCGACGAAGCTCAGCTCCAAGAACGGCCCGAACATCTCGGGAAATAGCGTGACGATGGCGACTTTCATCGGCTTCGGCGAGCCCCGGGGCTAGATCAGCCCGTCGAGGGAATTCAAGATCACCTGCCGCGCGGCGACATCCACGCTCACGAGCCACGGCTCGGACAATGGCTGCTCGGCACTGGTGCCGTCGCTCAGGCGAACCACGATGACGTCGACCGTGGGGTGCGACGCGATTTCAGTGACCACGCCGATCTCGCCTTCTGGGCCGAGTACTTTCGCGCCGATCAGATCGATCAGGTAATATTCACCGGGTTCGAGCGGGGAAAGCGCGCTGCGCGCGACACTGACCGTCGCGCCTTGCAGCGCCTCTGCCGCGTTGCGATCGTCGACGCCACGCAGCTTGACCAGGAACGCCCTGGGCACGGCGCGCGCACGCTCTACCGCGAACGTTCGGCGTCGACCGTCGAGCGTGAGCCAGAGCTCGTCGACCTGCTCCAGCGCATCGCTCGACTCCCAGTGTGGAACGATGCGCAGCTCGCCGCCGATGCCGTGGGCCTTGCTCACCCGCCCGACCTCCAAGCCCGGCGGTTCTTCCGATGGCTCACCCGCTCGCGACATCAGTCAGACGCGGGATGGAGAGCGAGCTAATCGACGATGTCGAGGTGGGCACGCCGGCCGATTTTCGTCGAGGCAGCGGTCAAGATCGTGCGCATGGACTGAGCAGTTCGCCCGTCCTTGCCGATGACCTTGCCAATGTCGCTCTTGGCGACCTTGAGCTCGATCAACGAGTTGTGATCTCCCTCGATCTCGGTCACCTCGACGCTGTCGGGGTCGTCGACCAAGGCCTGGGCGATCGTTGTAATCAATTCCTTGAGGGCCATAAAACGGCGACTCCGGTTTCGGTCGGGCGACCAAGCGCCCGAGTAGGTGCAGGAAGGGGGAAAAAAAGCGGAGGGAAAGCACCCCGAACCGCAGACGTCCGCTCAGGATTGAGCGGGCGTCGCCGGATTCTTCTTCAAGAGCTGGCTGAGCGTGTGCGACGGCTGAGCGCCCTTGGACTGCCAGTACTCGAGGCGCGAGCGATCGAGATTCAACACGCCTTCGTTTGCGGGATGAAAAGTACCGATGTTTTCGAGGTGACTGCCGTCGCGGGGATTGCGGTGATCAGTAACGACGATACGGAAAAACGGAGCCTTTTTGGTGCCATGGCGGGCAAGGCGAATGTGAACGGCCATACTATCCTCGATTATTACGTGAAAGCCCGAGCTAACCGAACGTTAGCACCGGGCGGCTCACCTGCCAGCGGCGGCGAGCTCGGAGAGATCCGAACCAGCTACACACGGGCGAACGTGAAGCGGGGCGGGAACCTAGAGTAAGCCTCGCGGTCTGGTCAAGCGTCGTGGTAACTTGTGGGTTCGGAATGGCAGCGGGCAAAGACGAGATTGTACGGGTTGCGCGTGAGGTGCTCGCGCCCTTGGTCCAAGCGGACGGCGGTGACCTTTACCTGGTTTCCGTAGAGGAAACGGGGGTTTCGCTACATGTCACGGGACGTTTCTCCGGTTGCCCGGGCAACACCTTGGTGCGTCGTCGCGTGCTCGAACCCCCGCTGGCGGCCGTGGTGCCGGGGATCATACTGACACTGACGTCAGGTCCGCTGATCCCCGTCGGCGCCGCTCGACTCGGCTGAACTCCGGCTACTTTTTGCTCTTCGTCGTCGGCGCTTCCTTTTCCTTGTCCGGCTTACCCGCGTAGGTGGGCGGGTGCGCCGTCGCGGCGGCTACGTCCTTGTCCATCGCGTGCAAGTCTTCAGGCTTGTTCCGGCGGTATTGGGGGAGATTCTCGGCCACGGTGCGGTCGGCGTAGACCATGCCCAGCACGTTGCCGCGGTCGATGGCGCGGATGGTCTTGTCGGAATCGCGCCACTGCATCTCATCGAACGGCTGGCCCTTCTCGTAGTCGGCGGGCACGGCCTTGCCCGGCACGCCGAAGCGCTTCGACAGGATCTTCGTGGCTTCGGCGAAGTTTTCCCCGAGCGTGCCGCCCTTGGTCAGCTTGTGCTCGTCGTACACCTTCCACAGCTTGTCGCTGAAGAAGAAGAAGTGCCGCTCGGTCCCGCTGCGGAGTCGGAGCGTGGCCATGCTCTCGGCGTTGTTGTAGCTGTACTCACCCTTCAGCGGTGATTGGTCGACGCCCGTCGGAATGTTCCCGAAATCGATCCGACCACGGCGCAGGATGCCTTGCTTCATCTTCTGCTCGTCTTCGAGGCCCTGCATCTCATTTCCGGGCTGAGCCTTGCGGAGCAGCGGCAGGTACTCGTCCTCGAACACCTTGTCGTAAACCCTGGCGACGCCCTCGAGCGTGAGGCCCCAATGCAGCCCCTTGGGTGACAAAGGGGTTGCTTTTTCGATCGTCCCCGCTGAACCCTGCGCGGGTTTGTCCTTGCCTTCAGCGGCTCGGGGCTCGACGACCAGCGCCGACGATGCCATACCCAGCGCGAAAAGCGTGACCAACAGTCTCGACCTCATTGCAATCCTCCGGAAATCCTTGAGCGTGCCCGCCGCGTAGCGGCAAAAGAGCGTATCACTTGTCTGTCGAGTCACTCAAGCGAACAGTTCGACGAAGCAACTCGTCAAATGACACAAAGCACGGCTTCAATTCGTTGCGCGCGCGCGCATCATTCGCAACGTTCGTCTCGTTTTGTCACGCGTCACTCCGCGCAAGCTGCGCTGCTCGAAAAATTGCTGCAGCGTTGTTCGTCAGCGCGTGCGCGTCATCCACGCCGGCTTTGGATGCTTCGCACTTTCCGACGTATGGCGCGGAAGACGCCGCTCTGCTCGACGACGGATTTTCCGGGCACCTATTCGAAACCGCGTTCGTTCCCGGAACCGCCGGGGACGATCCGCACTTCGAAGACCGCGTGCGCGCCGCGCAGAGCATCTCTTTGGTCAAGGTGGCAACGGTGTCGCGCGAGGGTGGTCTCGGCAACAACCGCCGCTACGAGGTCACCTTGCGCACGCTCGCCGGCTTGTCGGGCCCGCCACACCCAGCGCAGGTTTCGCTGACCATTTCCGGCAAGGATCCGTCGTTTCATTGGCTCGATCGGGTCGGCGGAGCTTGGGTCGGGTGCGAATTGCTGCTCATGACCCGCCAGTATCGCGCAGGCGAGCAAGTCGTGCTCCACTTCCACGGCGAGCCCAACACGCCGGAGCTCCAGGCGAGAATCCGCAGCATCCGGGCTTCGGCGGCCGCCGCAGAAGCTGCGGCACGCGCGCCGAAGAAGTGATACGGTAGCGGCCAGCGAAGTAGAACGACATGCATTTTCGAAGCTCAGCCGTCGAGATCAAAGGCAAAGCCGAGATCGACGCCATGCGTGAAGTCTCGCGGCTCGCCGCCGAGACCCTCAACGCGGTCGGTGAGATCGTCCGTCCAGGCCTGACCACTGACGAGATCAACTCGTTCGTGCACAACCACACGCTCAAGCAGGGCGCGCGCCCCGCGCCCCTGAATTACAAGGGTTTTCCGAAGAGCGTCTGCACCTCGATCAATGAAGTGGTCTGCCACGGCATTCCCAGCGAGCGGGTGTTGCGCGACGGCGACATCATCAACATCGACGTGACCCACATCTACAAGGGGTTCCACGGCGACACGTCCGCAACGTTCTACGTGGGCAAGGTCAGCGATGACGCCAAGCGCGTGGTGGAAGTCGCCAGGCGCGCGCTCGCGCTGGGGATCGCGCAGGTCCGCCCGGGCGCACGCCTCGGGGATTTGGGCGCGGCAATTCAGGAATTCGTGGAGGCGCAGGGCTGCTCGGTCGTGCGTGACTTCGTGGGCCATGGCATCGGCCGAAAATTCCACGATGAGCCAAAGGTTGCCCATTACGGTCGTTGGGGTAAGGGCGAACGGCTCAAGCCCGGTATGACTTTTACCATCGAGCCAATGGTCAATATTGGTGGTTGGGAAGTGGATGTTTTGGACGACGATTGGACGGCGGTGACCGCAGACGGCTCACTTTCGGCCCAATTCGAGCATACGGTGCTCGTGACCGAGACGGGCGTGGAAGTGCTCACCGAGCGCACACGGCCACTGGTCAATAGTGAGCTTTTCCCCGACTACTTTGCGTGACGGGCGCGAGCAAAAGGCACGGTCGAGAGCGCGGTTCGTGGTCGCGGTCGCGGCGGAGCGCCGCTTCCGAGCCGCCGGAGACAAGGGCCGCTCGAAAGACTTCGAATCGAGCCCTCAGGTGGTCCTTGACGGATTGCACGCGAGCCGATTAGGTTGCCGAGGGCTTTGCCCCAGGGACTCCGGTCCCGCTGCCTCCGACTCGAAATCCGGCTCGCAGGCGGCCCGGTACGAGGGAGCGCTATGTGTTCGCTTGGGCGGGCTGTGTACCGGTCCAGCCCTCATTCACGATTCCGCTGATTTCCGCGATGTCCGTCCGAAAGAAAGCTACTCCGAAGAAAGCCCGCGCCAAGGCGAAGGCCGCCCCTAGCCGTCGTAAAGAGGCGAGCAAGCCGGTCAAGAAAAAGCCGGCCGCGAAGCCGAATCGCGCGGCCAAGAAGAAGCCGGCTCGGGTCGCGAGCAAAGCCTCCGCAGCGAAGAAGAAGCCCGTGAAGGGCGCTGCTTCGCGCAAGGATGCCGAACGCGAAAAAGCGCTCAAGGCGAAGGAAAAAGAGCGCGAGCTGAAGGAACGGGAACGCGAGAAGGCCAAAAAAGAAGCCGAACGCGAGAAGGCTAAAAAAGAAGCCGAACGCGAAAAAGCGCAGATCGCCAAAGAGAAAGAGCGCGAGCAAAAGGCCAAAGCCGCCGAGCGCGCCCGCAAGGACGCGGAGCGTGAGAAGGCACTCAAGGCCAAGGCCGCCGAGCGCGAAAAGAAAGAGCGCGAGAAGGAAAAAGCGCGCGAGGCCAAGGAGCGCGAGAAGGAAAAGGCGCGCGAGGCCAAGGAGCGCGAGAAGGAAAAGGCGCGCAAAGAGGCCGAACAAAAGGCCGCCCGCGCCGCCGCCCAAGCCGCCAAAGAGGCCGAACGGGAGCGCATTCGCCGCGAAAAAGAGGCCGAGCGCCTACAAAAGATCGCCGAGCGTGAGGCCGCGCGCGACGAAGCCAAGCGCCTCAAAGACGAAGAGAAGAAGGCCAAAGACGCCGAGCGCGAGGCCTACCGCAAGGCCAAAGAAGCCGAACGTGAGCGCATCCGCGCCGAGCGCGAAGCCGCGCGCCGTGCCCTCGAGGGCAAAGTAGCCCGCGCCAGCAAGCGCGCCCAGCGTGGCGATGGCATTGGCCGCGGCGTCACGACTCGCCAATACCGGCCCGACACCATCCCCAACCAGTCCGGGACCACGCGTCGGCACGAGGAAAACCAACGTTTACTCGGCGTGCGCCTACCGACCGAGATCGCCCAGGACCCGCCGCGCCCCGTGGCGCCGCCGGCCCCCGCCCCTGCCCTCCCGCCGCAACCTCCGCCGGCCCCGGCTTTGTCGATCGAAGAGCGCTGGGCGCTGATCAACGAGCGCTTGAACGGCATGGATGAGCAGTTCCAGCGCGAGTATCGCGAAAGCTTCGAAATGTCGTGGGTTTACCACGACAGCGCGCTGGAGGGCGTCGTCTACACCTTCCAAGAGCTGAAGACCGCGATCGATCCGAACATGAGTGTCGTCGCCGATTCGGGGCTACAGCCCGTGTGCGATGAAATTCGCCGTCATCGCCAAGCGATCGAGTACGTGCGCGAGCTCTCGGAGAAGAAGCGCGTCCCGATCAACGTCGACACGATCAAGAAGATCTACTGCATTCTCCATCCGGAAGAAGGCGACGTAAAGACGGTCAAGTACCGGAAGGACATTCCGCAACACCGCCTGTACTTCCACGAATACGCCGCGCCCGACAAGATCGCCTACAAAGCGCGTCAAGTCATCGATTGGCTGAACGGCCCCGAGCCGAAGAAGCTGAAGAGCCCGATCCGCATTGCGGCGCGCGTTCACTACGATCTACTGCGCGTGTTCCCCTTCCCGCAAGACAGCGGCAAGGTTTCGCGCCTGCTGATGAACGTGCTCTTGATGCGCGCGGGGCACCCGCCGGCGATCATCCACTCGACCGAGCGCCAGCGCTATTACGAGGCGCTCAAGGGTCAACTGCCGATCATCGTCTCGATGGTCAGCGAGTCGATCATGAACGCGCTCTTGAGCATCGAAAAGAAGATCGAAGAGCACGACGCCACCAAATCCCGCTCCTCGTCCCCGCCGAAAGAAGGCGAAGAACGACCGGAGAAGCCCGAAAAGCCGGCCTCCGCCATCGTCGCCGCCGCCACCGCGCGGGACGACGACAGCGATCTCTATCTCGACTCCGAGATGGAAGATTCGGACAGCGACTCGGACAGCGATTCCGACGGCGATTCCGGCGACGACGACTGAAATCGCGCGCTGATTTTGGGGCGCCGGCGACGACGACTGAAATCCCGCCCTGATTTTGGGGCGCCCACGGCCCCGCAGCGCAACTCGCGGCGCGCACTGTTCCCGCCGCTGTGAGGCAGCGCGAGGCGGCAGAGGGCGCGAAGAAGCAACCTATCGCGACGTGGCGTGTTCCCTGAGGGCCGCCAAGATCGCCAAGCGCACTGCCCGCGGTCTACGGCTTCCCAGAAGGTCGCCAAAGATTTTTTGGGGTTGCTGGGCTCGGCGTTGGGCGCGTCCTGGCGCCTCTGATGATTGGTCGCAAGTGCACCGGCGAACCTGACAGCAACGATTCGGGCGAAGGCGCCACTCGTAGCTCGAAAAGATACTATGTGAACACAGCACGGTTTCCGCGCTGGCAGGGCCGTCGGATGACCGCTGAACCGCGACGCGCCCGATCGTTGCTCGAAAGATACTGTGTGAACACAGCATTGTTTCCGCAGCGGGAGGCGTGCCCAGCGTCGGTGAAAGTCAAACTGCGACGCGCGCGACTTGTGACCAATGCTGAGTGGCGCCTTGGCGGTAAATCCCCCCTCGTTCCTCGCCGAACGCGCTGCACCCAAGTCGCCGCGCAGCGCAGCGCGCGAACTCCCAATCTCCCCTCTCCCTTGGCGCTCTTGGCCCCTTGGCGATCTTGGCGGCCCTCGGGGAGCCGCCCAAAGTCGAGCTCGGGCTTCATTCAGCGGCACTCGGTTTGAGCCGCGCAATGCGGGAACGGCGCGGGTCTGTGAGGTGCGACGCAGGTCTGCGAGCGCCCCCCTCCCCCTCTATTCGTCGCCCGTGACGAAGTCCCAGCCGCTGGCTTGAGCCAGCTTGGCGAGCGCGACGTTGTAGTCGAAGGTTGCGTTCATTTGTAGGAAGCGCTTGGTGGCGTATTCGCGCGCGGGATCGACGACGTCTGGGTCGTCGTAGGTGCCGACGTCGATGCCTTCTTGGATTTGGACCAGCCATTGTTTGGCGTAGGAGGCTGCGCGCGAGTATGCGTCGAGCCGGCGCGCGGCGTCTTCGGCCTCGCGGAAGGCGACTTCGACTTCAGTACCCACTCCGCCGAGCGCGTAGCGCTCCGTGGCGCGCTGCTCTTCGAGCTGCGCGTTGGCTTGCTCGAGCCGCGCGGATTGCGGGAAAAAATCCAGCTTGTACTTGAAGGCCAGCGCGGCGCCGTAGGCGACATAGTTGCCCGGATCTTTGACGAACGGGTTCTTCTGATCCTCGACCTCGGGCGCGGCGGAGTAGCCGAAGCTCAGAGCCAGCGCCAAGTCTGGGTAGAACTTGGCGCGCTCGATGCGTGCCTGGGCTTCACGCGCCAAGACGCCTGCGCGCGCCATGTTCACCTCTGGACGATACAGACGCGCGGCTGACAAGTAGCGATTGATTGGGCCGAGGCGGTGACTATTTTGATGGAGTGGCTCGTCGGGAACGTCGGCGTCTGGGCCACCGCCTGTGAGGAAGCGAAGGCCGGCCAGAGCCACCGCTTCTTGGCGGCGGGCTTCGCTCTCGCGCGCCTCCAAATCCGCCCGGTACATCTTCAGCTTCAACAGGTCGATGTCATCGCCCTCACCATCGTCGACCTTCTTTTGGAGTCGAACCAAGTATTTGTCGATGCGGTTCGTGGCCTCGTGCACGAGGCTCAGCGCGTCGCGTGCGAGCTGCACGCCGTAGTAGGCGCGGCGTACGCCTACCTTGACGTCGTTCTGTTCCTTTTTGACCTCGAACTCGCCGACGTGAATTTGCGCGCGCGCCGCGTCCCAGAGGTTCGTGATCTTGCCGAAGGTCCACAGCGGGATCGCGCCGCTCACGTTCAGCTGCCAAGCGACGCCCATGTTGCTCTGCAAGGCCTTGTCCGTGTCCGGGCTGTAGACCGAGGTACCGCGCACCGTGGGGGCCAGGCCGACTCCACCCGTCATCGTGAAATCGCTGTACGGCGAGGTGAAGGCTTGCTCGAGCTGCGCGTTTTTCTGGGCCAGGCGCGCGCGCGCCTCTTGCACCTTCGGATAGTTCAGCACGGCCAATTCGAGACAGCGCTTCAACGTCAGCGCGCGCGGCCGCGGTGCTGCTGCGGCCGGCGAAGTGGGCATGGCATTGGCCGCGGCGTTCAGCGCTTCGGTGGCGTCTTGCGCGCGCGCGCTCTGCGCGATCGCGGCCACGCTGAACAGCCCCAGGGCGACGCCGCGCGCGCGGCGCGAGCTCGTCCGGGCGAGATTCCGAAAGCAAGTCATTCTTCGTCGCGGACTCTTACGCCAGCTCGCTTCACTGCGCGTCGAAAATTCGACCGATCCAGGCCGGCTTGGCGCGCTGCCTCGGAGACATTGCCCTGCGTTCGCGCCAAAAGGCCTTCGAAATAGCTCCGTTCGAAGGCCTCGAGCGAGCGCTCCTTGGCTTCCTTGTAGGGCAGATCGGAGAGGCCCGGGGTCGCCGGCTCGCCGCCGGCCGCCTGCGCCGAGTCCGTGGACGCGCCGTTGCTGGCCCGACCGAAGGGCAGCTCGGCCGGGGTCATGGTGTCGTCGCGACAGAACACGACTGCGTGCTCGATCGCGTTTTCCAGCTCACGCACGTTGCCTTGCCAGTGGTGCGCGGACAAAAGGCGCATCGCCTCGGGCGAGATCTTTTTTACCGGGCTGAGCGAGCGCGACGCGTATTTCTGCAAGAAGTGGTAAGCGAGCAGCGGGATGTCTTCGCGCCGCTCGCGCAATGCCGGCAGCGAGATCGGCACGACGTTCAGCCGGTAGTAAAGGTCTTCGCGAAAACGACCCGCGCTGATGCGGCTGCGCAGATCCACGTTCGTCGCGGCCACGACCCGCACGTCGACGATGCGCGTTTCGTTCGACCCCACGCGTTTGACCTCGCCCTCTTGCAAGGCGCGCAGCAACTTGACCTGCGCCAAGGGCGGCAGATCACCCACCTCGTCGAGGAACAGCGTGCCTCGGTCTGCGGATTCGAACAGCCCGGCGCGCGTGGCCGTCGCGCCGGTGAACGCGCCGCGCACGTGACCGAACAGCTCGCTCTCCACGAGGTCGACCGGAATGGCCGAGCAATTGACGGCCACGAACGGGCTATTTACGCGCGGTGAGTGGCCGTGGATGGCGCGCGCGGTCAGCTCCTTGCCCGTGCCGCTTTCGCCGAGAATCAGCACCGTGGACGAGGTGGGCGCAACGCCGATGGCCAGCCGATACACCTCTTGCATTTTCGGCGAATTGCCGATCAATTCGCCGAATTTCTCCATTTGCTCGAGCCTTCGCTCGAGCAAAAGTGCGCGATCGACCAGGCGCCGTCGCTCGGCCGCCTTGGTGACGGTGAGCACGACCTCGTCGTTGGAGCGGAAGGGCTTGGTCAGGAAGTGATAGGCGCCGGCACGCACGGCCTTGACCGCGGTCTCGACATCGCCGAACGCGGTCATCATGATCACTTCGACCCCCGCGTGGGAGGAGCGAACGTGGTCGAGGAGCTCGAGCCCGCCGACCTTGGGCATCATCAAATCCACGAGCAGAACGTCGACCTGTTCGCGCTCCAAGAGCTCGATGGCTTGCGCGCCGTCGTCCGCGGTGAGCACGGTCATGTTGCGGCTGTTGAGCAGCCGCGCGAGCGTGCGGCGCAGGGTGGGTTCGTCATCCACGACGAGCACGCGAGGCGGGGCTTCTTCCAGCCGGACCTGACCGATTTCTCCGGACCGGGGCCGTGCCGACAGGGTCACTCGGGCTTCCTCCGCGGGAACGCGCGCTCGCTTGGGCCAGAAAGCGTTGGAACGGAGGCTGCCGTGGGCGGGTTCGTAACGGGGATGCCGACGGAGGGTTCGAAGGGCCGCTCGGGGCGGCTCGGTGCCTCGGCGCGCGGGCGAGAGCCCCGTGCCTCCGTTTGCGTCTGACTGGCACCGCTGATCGGCGTGTACATGTGACCTTGCTGTTGGTACACGCAAATTCTGTTCCCGCCGTCGCGCTTGGCCGCATGGAGCGCTGCGTCGGCCCCACGCAGCAGCGCGTCCTTGGTGCGGACGTCACGCGAGGGAAACAGCGCCACCCCCAGTGACAGCGCCACCGGCAACGGGGAGCGCTGTTCCCAGCCTTCCGTCAGCTGATTGGCGTCTTGAAAAATTCGCTCGGCCACGGTCACGGACCCTGCAAAATGAGTGCTCGGCAACACGACCAAGAACTCGTCGCCGCCGAAGCGCGCCACCACGTCGACCTCACGCACCGAGCGTCGAATGGTGTCCGCCACGAAGCGCACCACGCGATCCCCTGCTTCTCGGCCACCGGCGTCGTTGTGCGCCTGCAGCCGATCGATATCGATGACCAGACACGAGAGCGGGTCGTGGTAGCGCTCGGCGCGCTTGAATTCCTCGCTCAGCCGCGAATGGAGATAGCGATAGTTGTACAGGCCGGTGAGGTCGTCATGCAGGCTGAGCTGTTCGAGCCGCGCCCGCGCCTCGGCCACGTGGTCGTGAAGGCGTTTGATGCGCAGCATGGCTTCGACGCGCGCCAGCAGCTCGTCTTCGTCGAAGGGTTTGCATACGTAGTCGTCCGCGCCGATCTTGAGCCCCTCGACGCGGCTCGCGCTGTCGGTTTTGACGGTCACCAGCAGCACGGGCAAAAACGTATCGCTGGTCATGCCCTTCAGCAGGCGGCAGGCCTCCAGCCCCGAAAGGCGCGGCATCAAGATGTCGAGCAACACCAGGTCGACCCCACCCTTGGCCACGCGCTCCACCGCCACTTGGCCGTCCGGAACGGTCTCCACGTTGAAGCCGTGTTTGCGCAACATCCCCGCCAACAGTTCGCGCGTGATCCGGTCGTCTTCCGCGACGACGATCGTCGAGCCCTGCAGCGATCCTTGCACAGCAATGGGCGAGGGAGGAATTTCGCTGTCCGGCACGATGCTCACGAGGTTACTAGAATCGCCCCGGAGCGGCGAACCTCAAGCCACAAAAGCGCGTGAAGTGCCTCCCAGAGCGGGCCCTAGCGGGTCAGGGCGCAAGATCGAAACCCAGCCAAGCGTCGACCCCTCCCCGACCGACCCGGTGGCCCACGAAACCGGCCACCGCCAAGCAGCCGCACGGGTGTCGGTAACCAAAGCCGCCCCAAGTCGCGAGTAGCTCGCGGGCACTCAGATCGTAATCGACCGACCCGGTGGTGCTGAAGGCGCGCGTCCAGGGGATCGTGAGCTCGGAACCGGCGCTCCATCCGTCGCGGTCGAGAAACGGACGCGACGGATCGAACCAGCTCTCGTCGAACAGCACGCGGGCACGGGCGGGCGAACCGTGGCTCGCCCCGTCGGCGCGCAGCAACAAATGCAGGCCTTCGGCGCTGCCGAGGCGCGCGCGCGACAGCGAGACCATCGCCGGCGCGGGCGCCGAGCTGGCACCCAGCAGCGCGAACGACTGCGCAACGCCGACCCAACGCGCATCGGCAGTGAGGCGCGCCATGCCCACGCCCTGCGTCTGGTTTTCATGCGCCAAGACCCCCGCGCGCAGGCCGAGCGCGACGGCCTGGCGGCTCGCGAGTTGACCGAGGGAGCTATCCAGGCCGCCCGCTGCCAACAACGTGTGCTGGTCGTTGAGCTGCGAGCCGCGGGGGGTCGCCTCGAGCAGGCCTCGGCCGACGATCATCGGCTCCAAGAAGTGCGCCACGGAGCCAAAATGACGCAAGAGCGGCAGGCCCGCCCGCGCTTGCAGGCCACCGCGCAGCACTCCATCACTGCGATATTCCGCGACTTGCAACGCGGCTGCTTCGGCACCGGTCAGGTCGAGTGCGAGCGGTCCGGGCCGCAGCTTGGCGCTCACTGTTCCGCGCTGAAACAGGTCGGTTTGACTATGACTGCCGCTGACCGCGCTGGTGCGGGAGCGCGCGAAGACGTCATAACTGACGCTATTGCCCAGCTCGCGCGCGGCTCCCAGGTACAGCTCTGGACCGATTGCACCGAGGTCCCCGAGCGCGCCCCCGCGCGGCGCATCGGCCCGGACGCCGAAACCGAGCGCGAGTCGATCCACGTGCGAGACGCTGACCCGCGCGCGGTCCATGCGTCGAGCGCTGACCTCGAGCGAGGATGAAACCTGGGGGGCGCGCGCGCCGCGCAGCGCATCGACCCGGTACGCGAAGGTCGCCTCCGACAAAGCTGCGCTGCCATGGGCGTCGATTTCGAGCGCGGTCTGCTGCACGTGATCCCAAGCCACGCGCGAAGTGCTGGTCTCCGTATCGAGCTGGGCCTCGACACGCGCGCCGCGGAACAGATAGGCGCCGGCGCTCACGGTCAGACTGCGACTGACCCGGCCTTCTTCGACTTTCAGCGGGAAATAGCCGCCCATGCCGGCGAAAAAGCCATCTTGTCCGCGATAGGCCAGGCGCGGAAACGTGAGCCCCACGCGCGTGGGCGCGCGCAGCCAGAGCGCAGGCAACCAAAACACCGGGACTCCGCCGACTTCGAGCCGCGGGTTCATGAACAGAGCGTCGGTGGGAGGCGCCAGCGTGGCGTGCGACACGCGCAGCCGCAGCGGAGGCTCATCGCACGTGCAAAACGCGACCTGTGCGGAGCCCTCCGCTTCGACCCCGCGCGGCCCGCGCCGCAACTGCAAGTGCTGGCTCAGCAGGCGATAGCGCTGAGCCTGGACGCGCACGTTGCCGTCGAGCTCGAGCGAGCCGAGATCACCTTCGACTTCGACCCGTTCCGCCTCGAAATCGACGCGATACTCCCGGGTAGCATGGGGGGGCTCGGCCGCGTGCACATGAGCCACCCAGCTCGATCCGGCCAAGCACGCACAGAAAGCGAGAAACCAGCGACGCAGCGACACGATCAGGGGATACGCGGCTCGTTCGCGACGCTCGCGTTTTGGCGCCGGTTGGGCACGAGGTCGACGTACAAGTGATCGAGATAAACGCTGAGCGTCAGGTAAAAGCGAGCGTCCGGACTATAGAAGATGCTGCGACGGCGGCCGTCGGGCGCAAGTTGCGTGGCCAAGTTCACGTAGCCGACCGTGAGTTCGAGCGTGTTGGTCAGACGGCCCCAGATTTCGCTCTGGAAGTAGGTCAGCACCGAACGAGTCTGCGGATCGGCAACGCCACTGGCCTGCGTGCAACCGGTCAGCACGACGCCACACAGCTGCACGTCGTGGTTCACCGGGTACTTCCAGGCGGGGCGTAGCTCGAGCGTGGTAATCCAGTTCACGCGTTCGTGAACGTGCACCCATGAGGTGAGCCCGAGTACCAGCGCTTGCTGGGCCAGCGTCGCGCCCCCGAGTTGATCAGACACGATCGAACGCCCATCGGCGTCCATGCGGATCCGTTCCAAACCGCCATTGACTGGGACCTGGCTGCGCGAAAACTGGTAGCCGTAATCGACCTTCGGGATCAACTCGAGACTCGGGAAGAAAGTCGCGCCGTGACCGGCCAGCTCCACCACCTCACGCAGGGCGACACGCAGCCCCAAACCCAAGATCTTGCCATTTTCCCAGCTCACCTTGGAGGTGGGTAAGATCAAGCGCGGGGCTCGAACCGCAAGCTCGGTGAAATCGCCCTTGCTCTCGCGAAGTCGGTACGAAAACGCGCTCGCGAATTCGAAATCAGTCGCAGACCACTCGCCTTCCTTCGTGGTGGTATCGCTGTTCGTGCGCTCGGTGACGACGCCGAGATCGGCGCGCAGGCTGATGGCTGCGCGCTCAGTTTCGAGCAGGTAGTAACGAGGGCGAAAGCCAATCGTCATCTCGTACAGGGGATTGCGCGTCTGATAGTCCTGGCCAACCCCGATCGTGGCGGCACTCACGGAGTGGTCCCAATACAGGAACGAGTCGTGCCAGGGCACGTTGGTCGCTGGAATGCTGTCCGGAGTAGAACCGCTGACCCCGCGCGGCGTCTCCCGCATCCGTGCCGACTGAGCCAGGAGTGGGCGGGCGCTGACCAGTGCGGCGCACAAAAATGCCGCTCGCACGAGCCAAGAATTCAACCTAAGTGCCACGCTGACTGCCTTCGACCTTACTCTCGTCGCTTTTTTTTGGCTATGGTGGCCCCATGCCGGCTTCCCTTCCCGCGACCGAAATCACCGCGCTCCTCGGCCGGGGCACGCATTTCGAAGGAAAATTGCAGTTCGAAGGTCGCGTCCGCATCGACGGCAGCTTCCGCGGCGAAATCCAGAGCCCAGACACGTTGGTCATCGGCGACGGAGCCGACGTGGACGCGAAGATCGACGTGGCGACCGTGATCATCAAAGGCGGGGTGGTGCAAGGGAACGTGCGCGCGGCGCGGGCGATCGAGCTGTACGTGCCAGCGCGCGTTTCGGGGACACTGCACTCCCCGGAGATCTTCATGGACAAGGGGGTGCAATTTTCTGGAACGTGCACCATGGCTCCGGTGGAAGACGCACCGTAAACCCACGTTCGCACACTGTGGTGGTTTTTGCGCCACTGAGGAGGCATCTGTCACAGCCCGCCATAGCGAGCGGTTTGAGTCACGCTTCGGGCAAAATTCGGCGAATCAATCCGGCGCCGCGGCACAAATGCGGATTCTGCCCCCGGCACGGGCGATGCACTCGTTTGCGCAGGGCTGGCGGTAACCAGCTCGAGCAGGAGCCCCGAGGGAACATTCGGAAGCTACTGGCAGTAAAAGTAACTGACCCCAACCTCGAGACGCAGGGATGAAGACTCTCAAAGCTTTTGGTTCTGTTGGCTTCTTCGGTTCATTGCGTGGCACGAGCCGCGCAGGCGCACTCGCCCTCCTGCTCAGCACGCTGTCGAGCAGTGTGGCCTCGGCGGCCGCTCCCGCGCCCGGCCCTGAACTGCAAAAGTGGCGTGAAGTGGTGCGCTCCAACGTGAAGCAGGCGCCGGGAACGATGGACGCGGGCGCCGCGACCGTGAACGTGGACGCGCCCCAAGAGCTCGTGCGTTCGGTGGTGCTCGACTACAAAAATTACTCGAAGTTCATGTCTCGCTTCGAAAAATCGCAGGTCGTCGGGCACTCTGGTGACAAGACGGACGTGTATCTGCAAGTGCCCATCCTCAAGGGCGTCGCCAAGGTGTGGGCTCTCGTGCGCTTCGACCCCATCAAGCAAGTGGATGGTGAAGAGGTGGTGATCGGCCACATGATCAAGGGCAACGTGAAGCGCCTCGAAGCCAAATGGCGACTCAAGAAGCTGGACGACTCGAGCACCCAAGTTGCACTCGAACTGTTGATCGTGCCCGACCTGCCGGTGCCTGTTCCGGACAGTGCGATCGTGGGCGAAGTGCGCTTTGCTGCAGCCAAAGCGGTCGAGGGCTCGCGCGACGAAGCCGAGAAGCGTAAAGCGCACTGACGGATAATGTCAGGCTCGCCTTGACGGAGTAGGCGCGCGAAAGTACTCGCTCGGGCAGTGTCGCGCCCGCCTCCGCCTGCCGTCGAGCTCGTCTTGGTCCCGAGCGAGCGCCACGTCGAATACGAAGCGGCGCGCGGTCGGCGCGCGCTCAGCTTGCGGGACTTGGCGCAACGGCTGAACGAAGCCGCGGAGCCCGAGGTCCGCGAAGCTCGGTCGGAGACGACGCGGCTACTTTCGCGTCAGGTATTGCACGGGCAGCCGGCCGCGCTCGCGCTCGCCGTCGACGACGCGCTCGGCCAATTGCGACGCGCAGGCACGCAGGCGAGCGATCTCTCACGTCTCAAAGGCCCGCGCAGTGCGCTGTTGCGGGCCACTCTCGAACGAGCGAATGCCCGTCTCAGCGAGCATCGCTTGCGAGACCAGCGCGAGAACGCTTGGTTCGCCGCACGCGCGCTCGCACGGGTTTCAATCCCGGAGCTGGACGGCGTGACCCAGGTGCGAGTGCGGGGTCTGTCCAACTGGGGAAATGCCGATTTGGCATTGCTCGAGGCGCTGCACGAGAAGCTGCGCAAAAGCTGCGCGGGTGGGGTCGTGATCGAGTTCCCGACCGTCCCCGACTTCCTCGGGGCTCCGCTACACGACGCCGCAGGAGCGCTCGCCGCGAGCCTCGAGCAGCGCTGGAGCGAAGCGCTCGACCCGCCAGAGCTCGTTTTCGTCGACGCGCGTGAAGGCGCTCGCGCGCCGCAGGTGATCGAGGCCGCACACGAGGCCAGCGAAGCGCGCGCCGTGGCGCGCACCGTGCTCGAGTCACTGGCACAGGGCACTGCGCTCGACCGCATCGCGATCGTCCCGTTGAATCCGGCGGAAGCGTTCCTCGAGCCGCTCAGGGCCGAGCTCAGTGCTGCCAAGTTGCCCTTCAGCGAGGCCTGGAGCCGGCCAGCGACAGCCGCGCCCGAGGCCCACGCCGCTCTCGAGTTGCTGCGCCTGGCACAGGGCCCGCTGCATCGCGACGCGCTCGTGGATGTGCTGCGCACGCCAGATCTCGTGCTCGAGCCGCTTCTGGGCAAGAGCTACTCTGCCGCTTTCGTCGACCAGCTCGCGCGCCTGCCGGTGCGCGTCGATCGCACCGGACGTGAATTGCTCGCTGCCTTGCAAGCGGCCGAGCGTCGTTGTGATCCGAAGCGCGAGCGCGAGCTCGCGACCATCCGCACCGCGGAGCGCGCGCTCTCGGGCCTGCTCGGCCGCTTCGAGCAGTTGCAAAAGCCCGGGACACGGCGTGAATTTCGAGACCGTTCGCGCGGCCTGTTCGCAGAGCTCGGTCTGCTCAGCGCGTCGCGTCGCGCCTTGGCGCGCGCGATCGCCTATGCCGAAGCGCTCGACCACGCCCCGCTCTCGGCGCTCGGCCAGAACGCGCGCGCCGGCCGTGCCATCGACCTCGCACTGGAGCGAGTGGTGAGCGCTGCCGAGCTCCTTTCGTGCTCCGAAGAGCAGCTTTCACTTCCGGATTTCTGCGAAGAGTTCGCGACTGCGCTGTCATCGGTGGCACCGAGTGAAGGCGCCGGCCGCGCTGGGACGCTGCGCATCGCGGGCCCCGCCGCGGTGGCCGGTTTGGATTGGGACCTGTTGATCGTCTGTCGCGCGGCATCGTCCACGCTCGATTGGCAGAGCGCGAGCTCGGACAGTGTGCTCGATACAGACTTGCTCGAGCAGCTGCCCAAAGCGCGTCGCCCGCACAGCGCGCGCGAGCGCGCGCTGTTCACGCGTCTGTCATTGGCCAGCGCCTTGTCGCGCGCGAAAACCTCGGCCGTGACCTGGGCCAAGCGCGACGCGCGCGGCGGGAGCGGCGCCAGCCGCCTAGTCATGCAACTGACGGCAGACAGCCGTCGAATCGAGCCGGCCTCGCCCTTGGATCCGAACGCCCGGCGCGTGCTCACGTTACCTACGCCGAGCGCCGAAGTTCGGGCCCGCGCCGAGCTCGAGCTGCGGCGACAAGAATTCTACGGCAATCCGAACGCGCCTTTGAATTTCGACAACGGCCTGGCCGGCACGCTCGAGCGCTGGGTCGGCGGAGGGATGGACCACCCGATTGCGCTGACCCAGCTGGAGCGCTACGCGCGCTGCGGCTTCTTGGCGTTCTCCGGGCTGGTCCTACGCGCCAGCCAGGACGAGATCGTCGGCGATGGTTTGAGTGCTCGTGAACGCGGCAACTTGATTCACGAGGCGCTCGCGATCGCCCTGAGCGACACGCGCGCGAGCTTCGCCACCCGTGCGCGCGACGAACTGGAGCAGGAAGCGCTCTCGCGCGCGGAAGTCTTTCTGCGCGACCGGATCAGCAGCAACCTGCGTGGCGCGGCGCTCCGCGCCGCACTCGAGGACGTGGCCGCGCTTTTGCGCTGGTCCTTCGAAAATAGCGAGGGCACCTGGTTCGCGGAGGCCGAGCGCGCCTTCGGCGGCGTCGAGGGCTGGACGCCGCTGGCCGTCGGCAAGTATTTCGTGTCGGGTCGCATCGATCGCGTCGACAGCAACAGCGATGGCAGCGTGGTGCGCATCGTCGACTACAAGACGGGCGGCGTGCGCCTCACGGGTGAGCATGGTGAGCTCTTGTTGCAGCCCTGGATTTATGCGCGAAAAGTGGCCGAAGAGTATCGGGCCACTCGCGTCAGCTCGGGTTACCTGAGCCTACAACGGCGCAAGCCCGAGTGGCGCGCCGCGCTCGAAGAGAGCGGCTCCGATGCGCCTGCGATCGAAGAGAAGCTTACCCGAACCGAGCAGCTGATTACGCTGTTTCAGCAAGGACGAGTCCCCGCACGGCCCGCGATAGCGGACGCTTGTGCCCGCTGCGACGCGCGCGACATCTGCCGAAGACCGCTGTCTGCACCGCACGAGAGCAACGAATGACTTTGCCCGGTCTCGAGCAAAACGCCGTCATCGCGGCCAGCGCAGGCACCGGCAAGACCCAACTGCTCACTGGGATCTACCTCGGCTTCGCGCTCGGGCTCGGTCGCGACGGCAAGCAAGTCCCCACCGAACGCATCGTGGCCACGACATTTTCGCGCGCCGCCGCGGCCGAAATCCGCACCCGCCTCGAGGAGCGCCTGAGCCGTCTATCGGATCCGCAAACGCTCGCCAGCGACTCGCTGTCGCTGCTCGCGGCCGAGCGAGGCTTGTCGGAAAAAGAGCTGTGCAGCCGCGCACGCAGCGTGCTCGAGGAGCTGCCGCGCGCCACGATCGACACCCTGCACGGTCTGGCCACGAACATCCTGCGCCGCCACGCATTGGAGCTCGGCCTTTCACCGAACTTCACCATTCTGGACGAAGAGCAAGCCTTCGCCGACGCGGAGCGCAGCATCGATGACGTACTCGACGAAGCCTTGGCCGGCCCGCTTTTGGAAGCCACGACGCGCCTGCTGGATGCGTGCTACGGGCTCGAGCGAGCACGCAACGAAATCACGGTGCTGCTCGGTCGTCTGGACGAAGAGGGACTCGGCGCCGACCAGCTTGCCACGGGCGACCACGTGGCCGATGCCCAGGCCCAGCTGAAGGCGCTGCGCGCCGTGTGCCAGAGCATCGTGGCCGCCGAACCGTCGGCCCTGAGCGAACCGGCCCGTTCCGCGCTGGCTGCGCTGAACTCGGAGGATCTCGCCGCGCTGAGGCCAGCGCTGGTGGATCTGTCAGCCGTGCGCGCCAGCAAATCGCTCAAGCAACTACCGTTCTGGCCGGCCTTCGAGCATTTTCAAGAGAGCCTTTCGGGCGCCAACAAACGCGAGCGCTTGGAGTCGTTGGTCGAGCACGCCGAGCGCGCCGAGCAGTTGGACGCGGACGCCCGCGGCGCCAGCGCCGTATTGACCCACATCCAACGCGCGCTCTTGGAACGGCGTCGGACGCGGGGCACGCTCGGTTTCGGTGACGTGCTGCGCTTGGCTCGCGATGGCCTGCGCGATCAACCGAGCTTGGCCAAGAGCGCGAGTCAAACGATGGAAGTACTCCTGGTCGACGAGTTTCAAGACACCAGCCGAGTGCAGCGCGATCTGCTGCTGCTGCTGCGTGAGCGGCCGAGCTCGATCGATCGCCGCAGGCCGGGCCAGGTGCCGAGCGCGCAGGACATCTTGCCGCGCGGCCTGGTCGTGGTCGGCGATCGCAAGCAATCGATCTACGCCTTTCGCGGCGCGGAGGTCTCGGTCTTTGCCCAGCTCGCTGCCGAGCTCGCGGGCGCGCCCGCGGCGTCGCTACTCGATCTGCGCGGCGTGCGAGCGAGCTCGACACCGGTCGCCGAATTCCACACGTTGACGGCGAACTACCGCTCCACACGCGCGATCATCGACAGCGTGAACCTGATCGCGAGCGCGGACTTCAGCGAACACCCCGAGCACGCGTTCGAAATCCGCTACATGCCGGCCGAAGCGCTGGTGCTGCCAGAGAGCGCCCAATCTGCGCCCATCGGCTCGGTGACGATCGTCGAAGACGACGGCTCGGCGCCCGAAGATCCCGACGCGCCCGCCCTGTTGCGACAAGCCGAAGGCCCGCTGCGGAGCGCCTTTGCGGCTGCGGGTCTGTGCGCCAAGCTCGCACGCACCGGCACGCCCTTTTCCGATATTGCGCTGCTTGCCCGCCGCCGCGCCACCCTGCCCCTGCTCGAGCTCGCGCTCGATCGGCTCAATGTTCCGTTCGTGGTCGCGGGTCGCGCGCTGTACGCAACCCCGGAAGTGCGTGACTTGTTCGCGGCCTTGCGCCTGCAGATCGACCCGGGCGATCGCCATGCGCTGGCGGTCGTCGCGCGCGGGCCGTTCGGCGGGCTGAGCGATCGCGCATTGGCAGAGCTGTGCACGCCGCGCCGTGGGCTCGACCCGGTGCGCGATTGGAGTCCGAGCCGACTCAGCGACGAGCGCGAACGCGAAGCACTGAGCACGCTGCAGGAACGCCTGCTCGAAATCGCCCAGATCGCGCCGCGGCTGTCGCCGCGCGACGCGCTCGCGCTGATCGCGGACCGCTTCCAGTTGGAGGCATTGTATTCACTGCTGCCGCGCGGGCGCACGCGCTTCGGCAACGTCGAGCGCCTGCTGGAGATCGCCGCCCGCCAGGGCGGAAATCTGCAAAGCTTCGTGCGCTGGCTGCAGCGACAAATCAGCAACGAGACCGACGAAGCCGAGGCCGCGGTCTTCTCCGACGAAGACGACGCGGTCCGACTCTTGACCATCCACGG